>DXVZ01000181.1 GCA_019417125.1 Phascolarctobacterium sp. | reverse complement strand
GCAAAGAAAAGAACAAGAGAAAAAACAGACAAAAAAGAGAACAAGAAAAGAAACTCTCATCCACATAAACGGATTTTGACGGGCGAAAATTAACCTGTGCCGGAAAAATATTAAAAAAATTTTTAGCCTATGGTAAATTTTTATAGCCTTTATGCCGTTTATATGGCTGAGAGGAGTTGTTAAAGTGATTGTTGTAAATCCTGTAGAAATCGACTACAAGCGTTTGGCGGAGGTGGCAAAACGCAGCCGCGGCAAAATCAGCCGCATTTACCTGCACTGGACGGCGGGGCATTATTACGACGTGTACGACGATTACCACCTCAACATCGGGCGTGACGGCGAGCTGTACCTAACCTGCACCGACTTTACGGAGCTTAAAGCACACACCTGGCGGCGCAACAGCGGCAGCATCGGCATCGCCATGTGCTGCGCTTACGGCGCGTCAGCCATCCGCGGCAGCGAAACCAATTTTGGCAAAGAACCGCCCACGCAAAAGCAGATTGAAGCTATGGCAAAAGCCGTGGCAGTGCTTGCCTATGCGCTGGGGCTGGAAATTAAGCTTTTAACCGTTACCACGCACTGCGAGGCGGCGCTGTTTGACGGCTACGGCCCCCACAGCGGCGACCCTGACACGCGCTGGGATTTGTGGTTTTTGCCCGACAGGCCCATTACGGAACAGCTTGTGCCCGGCGGCAACGTTATCCGCGGCAAGGCGCAGTGGTACAGGCAGTTTATCGGCAGGTTCGGTAATGTCTTAACGCGCGCGCCCAAATAGTGTATAATAAAGGCAGATTACTTTTGGGAGGATTTTATGAGCGAACCGAGTATAGAAGAAATCCGCGAGGCGCTGGAAGGCTGGGACTTTTTAAAAGACCTGCCGCCCGAAATTAACGGCTTTACGCTGCACCAGGACCGCACGATTGACGGGCTGGTGCTGAACATCGCCTCGTACCGCAACGACGCTATCCGCTGCCGTTTGGATATTACCTACACGTCCGAAACTTTTGATTATGTGCCGGTAAAAATTGCCGGGCTGCACCAATACCGCGATATCAGGTACTTTTTCCGCAGCCGCGAGCGCTTTGCTAGCCACGTTAAGGATAAGCTGCCTGCGCTGGTGCACGACATCGACATCAGCACGCGCCATAATTTAGGCGTGATTATTGAAGAAACGGGGCTGCCCGAATGGACGTACGGCGAAAAACTGCCGCCGAAGATTGGGCGTTTTGAACTTTTTATCCGCCCGGAGCACGCGAT
Organism: Phascolarctobacterium sp.; assembly: GCA_019417125.1. GTDB lineage: Bacteria > Bacillota > Negativicutes > Acidaminococcales > Acidaminococcaceae > Fusicatenibacter_A. The sequence goes on along the minus strand of DXVZ01000181.1, from coordinate 140 downwards.
AGAGTACATTAACGGCAGTATAATTTTTTTGGACTACACCGATTTTACTGCCGGCGACCAGATTGTGTTTTTGTATAACCGCTTCCGCGATGAATTTTTTGCGGAAACCAAGCACGCCCTAAAACCAGACAATATTACGG
>DXVZ01000180.1:2438-20436 GCA_019417125.1 Phascolarctobacterium sp. | reverse complement strand
TCATTACCGGCAGAATTACGGTAAGCACGCTGACGGACTTTTTTGGCTGGCAGCTTGCCACCGCTATTTTATGCGCTGCCGCGGCAGCTGCCGGGCTGCTGGTGTTGTGGCTGCTGCCGCCGGAACAGCACGCGCCGCGCAAACAAAGCGCCGGTTTCAGCACGGAGGTTTTCAGCAAAAATAATAAAAAGCTGTTTTACCTGTGCATAGCCGCCTTTTGCATGATGGGCAGCTTCGTCGCCGTGTATAATTTTATTTCGTATGTGTTAAAGGGCGCGCCCTATAATTTAAGCCAAAGCATTATCGGCTTTTTATACGGCGTGCAGATTTTCGGCACGTTCAGCAGCGCCGTGGCTGGCAAGCTGGTTTACAGGTACGGCAGCGCCAAAATTATAGCCGCCAACCTTGCAGTGCTGGGCTTGGGCGCGCTGCTTACGCTTAACGGCGTGCTGACTTTAAAAATCGCGGGCGTGGCAATGGTAAGTTTCGGACTGGCGGGGGCGCATTCTGCCGCCAGCGGCTGGAGCGGCAGGCTGGTAACAACGGGCAAAGCCGCAGCCGGTTCGCTGTATATGTTTTCGTATTACAGCGGCGCAAGCGTTTTGGGTTCGCTCGGCGGCGTTTTTTACAACGGCTTTGGCTGGGGCGGCGTGGTGGCTATGGCAGCGGCGTGCGTGCTGGCAGCGTTAATTTTTATACGTTCAGCGGCAAAATAAGGTGTAAATTAAACTACCAAATGTAATTTGTTAAAGCACATAACATTGACGAAAATTACAAAAACAATTATAATTAAAATATATTATAAAGGCAAAGGGGCCTCGCCGGTTTCTTTTGCCTTTTTTGTTTTACCGGGGCGGAAAGCTGCGGTGGGAATTACAAAAGGGGTGATTGGCTATGCAGGAGCTTATAGCTCATCAGGAAACTATCAACCGCCAGCTGGCGCGTTACGGCGTTAAGTTTGGCATTTATAAAAACGGCGAATTTAAGGAACGTCTGTTTCCGTTCGACCCGCTGCCGCGCGTTATTGCCGCGGCGGATTTTGCCGTGCTTGATAAGGGGCTTACCCAGCGCGTTACGGCGCTGAACCTGTTTTTAAAAGACCTTTACGGCGATAAAAAAATCATCCGCGACGGCGTTGTGCCGGAGGATTTTGCTTTTGCCGGGTCGGGCTATCTGCCTGCCTGCGAAGGTTTTACGCCGCCGAAAGGCATTTACAGCCATATTTCCGGCATCGACCTGGTGGAGGGCAAGGACGGCAGCTGGTTTGTATTGGAGGACAACCTGCGCATACCGTCCGGCGCTTCGTATCCGCTGATTGCGCGCAGGCTGTGCCGCAGGTGCAGTCCAAAATCGTTCCGCCAGCATAACATTGTGGATAACCGCAACTATGGCACGCTTTTGCGCGAGGTGATGGACAATGTAAACACCGGCGGCATCAACATAATTTTTACGCCGGGGCGCTATAACGCCGCCTATTTTGAACACAGCTACCTGGCTGAACTGAGCGGCGCGGTGCTTGCCGAAAGCGGCGACCTGTTTGTTGAAAACAACAATGTTTATTACCGCAGCGAAAAGGGCGCGGAGCGCGTCGGCGCGATTTACCGCCGCATCAGCGACGAATACCTTGACCCGACCACTTTTCTGCCGGAAAGCTTAATCGGCATACCCGGCGTAATGGGCGCTTACCGTGCGGGCAACGTGGCGCTTATCAACGCTCCTGGCAACGGTGCGGCGGACGATAAGGGCATTTACTACTTTGTGCCGAAGATGGTGCGCTATTACCTGGGCGAAGAACCGGTGCTGCACAACGCGCCGACCTACCTGCCGTTTTATAAGGAAGATTTAGATTACACGCTGGCAAACCTTGAAAAGCTTGTTATTAAGGACGTCGCCGAAGCCGGCGGTTACGGCGTGGTGTTTGGACACGAATTGACGCAGGGAAAATTAGCGGAGCTTGCCGCCATGATTAAGCATGAACCGCGCCGCTTTATAGCGCAGGAGGTTATAGATTTTAAAGACCTGCCGGTGATGGAAAACGGCGTACAAGTAGAACGCAAGGCAGACCTGCGCGCGTTTGTGCTGACTGGTGCGGAAACAAAGGTATGGCCCAGCGGGCTGACACGTTTCAGCCGCGAGGCGGACAGTTTTGTTGTTAACAGTTCTCAAGGAGGAGGCTTTAAAGATACATGGGTACTATTGGATTAAGCAGGGCGAACCGCCTGTTTTGGCTGGGGCGTTATTTGGAAAGGGTTTACACAACTTTAAAAGCTACGCGCGCAATGTTCGACACGGAAATTGACGGCGCGGAAGCCGATTACAAAGATTACTGCCGCCGTATGGGCATCGCCTGCGGCTACGAAAACACCGCCGCGTTTATCCGCAGCTATTATTTTGACGCTGATAATCCCGATTCCGTCGCCGCCTCCTTGGCGCACTCTTACGATAACGCCATCGTGCTGCGCGAAACGCTTTCCAGCGATACGCTGGCTTATGTGCAGATGGCGGTAACGGCGATGGAACTTGCGGCAAAAAGCAGCGGCCCCGCCGTAGAATTACAATGGGTTTTGGATGATATTATGGCGTTCCGCGGCTCGTGCGAGGAAAACATCGAAGAAGAAATTAACCGCAATATCATAAAATCGGGCGCGAGCCTAGAACGTGTGGATATTTTTCTGCGTTTAGGCTATCCGCAGGAACAGTGCTTAAAAGAAGTGCGCCACCTCGCCAGCCGTTTAAAAAAAGCGCAGCTTACCGTAAACGAAAACAATATGCAGTTTTTGCTTAACTCCCTGGCAGGCAGCCCGGAAAACCTGCCGCCCGCACCTGTACTTACAGCGGCGGCAGAGGGGCTGCTTGTAAATGTATGAGTGACGGGTGATGACGATGAAACGCCTGCGTTTTGCTTTTATAACCACTGTGCAGTATTCGCAGCCGGTGTTTGGGCACCAGCTGGCGCTGCGCTGCGTGCCTTTAAACGACGGCAGCCAGTTTTTGGAAAATTACACCGTTAAAATAACGCCCGGCAAGCTGCCGCCCCCGCAAAAGGACGGTTTTGGCAACACCGTATATTGGTGCAGCATCGGCGGCGGGCATAATATACTGCGCTACGGCAGCAGGGGCATTGCGCGCGTGGCAGAACCCGGGCAGCCTGCGCCGCCGCCCAACCCGTGCCTGCGGTTTCCGGGGCTGCGCACAAAGCCCGGCAGAATGCTGGCGCAGGTTTCTTTAGCTATGGCGCGCGGCAAAACGCTTACCGCTGCCGACGCTTTGTGCCACGCCGTACACAGCCTTTTGCGCTACCGCCCCGGGGCGACCGGCATTTACACCACTGCTGAAGAAGCTTTAACTGGCGGCCGCGGCGTGTGCCAGGATTACGCGCACGTTTTTATCGCGCTGGCGCGGCTGGCAGACTGGCACGCTCGCTACTGCATGGGTCTTACCATCGGCGAGGGGGCGACCCACGCCTGGGCGGAACTTTATTACGAGGGCGCCTGGTACGGCTTTGACCCGACGCGCGACTGCCGTGCCGACGCTGGCTACCTGCGCTTTGCCACAGGGCGCGACGCTGCTGACTGCCCGGTGGAACAAGGCACGTTTTACGGCCTGGCGGACCAGAAACAGACCGTTTTTATGCGCGTAAAAGAAATTTAAGGCGGCAGAGCGCCGCCTTTACTATAGATACCGAAAGAGGTGTTTAAATAAATGGATATAACAGTTACCGGCCTTGGCCTTGCCGTTCACGAGCGCCTGGAACTGCATAAGAACAGAATAACGCCGCTGCCGGGCAGGGACAGCGGCAAACGCATTTCCATAGTTACGGGCATTCACGGCGACGAACTGGAAGGGCAGTACGTGACGTGGCTTTTAAACCGCCGCCTTATGGAACGCCCAGAATATCTGCGCGCCACCGTCGATATTTACCCCGCCGTTAATCCGCTGGGCATCAACACCATTCAGCGCAGCGTGCCGCTGTTTGACGTCGATTTAAACAGAATTTTCCCGGGAGAAAACGGCGGGCCGGCGGCAGAATATTTTGCCAGCGAAGTAATTAACGATGTTAAAGGCTCGGATATCGCTATTGATATTCACGCCTCCAATATTTTTCTGCGCGAAATGCCGCAGGTGCGCATTTCTGAAGAAACGGCAGAAGCCTTGGTACCTTTAGCGCGCCTGTTAAACGTGGATTTTGTGTGGATTTACCCGGCGGCAACCGTTTTGCAAAGCACTTTTGCGTGCAGCATGAACGCCATCGGCACGCGCTGCCTGGTGGTGGAAATGGGTGTGGGCATGCGCCTTACGCCCGCTTACGGCGAGCAGCTTACCGAGGGTATTTTAAATTTAATGCGCAGCGAGGGCATGTGGGACGGCGAAACAAATTGCACCCATACGCCGCTTATCAGCCGCGACGAGGTAGCCTTTTTAAACGCCGGCGCCGCCGGTATTTTTATGGCAGAAGCGCAGCACAGCGGCTATGTTAAAAAAGGGCAGCTGCTGGGCATTATTGCCGACCCGCTGACGGGCAATATTAACGAGCGCATTACCGCGCCGGAGGACGGGCTGCTGTTTACCCTGCGCGAATACCCCGTCGTTTACCCGGGCAGCCTGCTGGCGCGCATCGTAACGGGAGGCGGCAAAGAATGAAACGCGAAGTTTTATATACAATGAAAATGCCCTACCGCCAGGACTTTCTGCTGGAGGGTTTCCGCTTCGGCGAGGGCGAAAAATCCTGCGCCGTAGTGGGCGGCATCCGCGGCGACGAAGTGCAGCAAATGTACGCCTGCGCGCGCCTTGTTAAAGCGCTGGCGGAAATTGAACAGCGCGGCAATTTACTGCCTGGTCACGAAATACTCGTCATTCCCTGCGCCAACCGTTTTTCAATGAACGTCGGCAAACGCTTTTGGCCGATGGACGGCAGCGATATTAACAGAATGTTCCCCGGCTACGATTTGGGCGAAACCACGCAGCGCATAGCGGCAGGCCTGTTCGAGGCGGTAAAGGGCTACCGCTGCGGCATCCACATGGCAAGCTTTTACCTGCCCGGCAAATTTGTGCCGCACGCCCGTATTATTAACACCGGCTACCAAAGCCCGTCGCTGGGCAGTATGTTTGGGCTGCCCTATGTTGTAACGCGCGAGCCCAAGCCCATTGATACAACGACGCTGAACTACAACTGGCAGATATGGAACAGCGCCGCCTTTAACATTTATACACAGGAAACCTCGCGCCTTGACGACGGCAACGCCGCGCACGCGGTAGACGCCGTGCTGCGCTACTTAAGCCGCGTCGGTGCGGTAAAATACACCTGTTACAGCGGCTACCTATCCACCGTCATCAGCGAAAGCGAGCTTATTAACGTACTTACGCCCGCCGGCGGCATTTTTAAAGCGTTAAAAGCACCCGGCGAAGAAGTACGCAAGGGCGAGCTTATCGGGCAGATTATCGACCCTTTTACAGCGGAAGTGACGGACGGAATAACCGCTCCTACCAAAGGCATGGTGTTTTTCGCTATGGAAAAACCGCTGGTGCTGGAACACGAAATTGCCTTTAAATTAGTGCGCCGCCAAAACGGTTAAATAAGCTGTACAGCAAATACAAAAAAATAAAGCGAACAGCAAATAAAAACAGCCTTTAGGGTACGCCGTGCAGGTACGCCCCAAAGGCTGTTTAATTTTCTGTTTTAATCCGCGTCCAGTTCGGCAAACTTTGCCGCCATGGTAGGGTTGTTGCGCGTCAGGCGCTTAATGCTTAAATCTTCCGCCTTATTGTTGGCAAGGCGCAGATTGTTTTCGGAAGAAAGCAGTGCGTCCTTGGTTTTTTGCAGGTGGTCGATGGTTTTGTCGATTTCCTCAATCGCCTTTTTAAATTTTTCGCTGGCAAGGCGGTAATTACGCGAGAATTTATCTTTAAAATCGTTCAAATCGCTTTCAAAATTAGATATATCAATGTTCTGCGTTTTAATTACGCTCAGCTCCTTGCGGTATTGCAGCGAGTTCTGCGCCGCGTTGCGCAAAATGGTAATGATGGGGATAAAAAACTGCGGGCGGATAACGTACATTTTGGGGTAGCGGTAAGATACATCGACGATGCCGGTGTTGTACAGCTCGCTTTCCGCCTCCAGCATCGAAACCAGCACGGCGTATTCGCAGTTCTTTTCGCGGCGGTCCTTATCAAGTTCTTTAAAAAAGTCCTCGTTTTTCTTTTTGGTCGCCGTTGCGTCCATCTCGTTTTTCATCTCAAACATAATGGAGATAAACTCCGTGCCGTCCCCGTCCGCCTCGCGGTAAATATAATCGCCCTTGCTGCCGGTGCGCGCATCGTTGTCTTTTTCAAAGTAAGCGTTGGCAAAACCGGTCATGCGCAGCTTGTTAAACTCAATTTCGCAGTGCTGTTCCAGGCTTTCGCCAATCATTTTGGTCGATTGGCGCAGTTTAAAATCCTTGTAGCGTTCAATTTCTTCTTCTTTAAACTTTAATTTTTCTTCGTAAGTGTTAATAATGTTCTGCTCGCTGATAGCGCGTTCTTTTTTGCCGCTTTCCAGCGCGGAAGTCAGCTGCAAAATGCTCTGCTCCTTGTCGTTAAGCTCCTGCTGTTTTTCGTTAACCACTTTGGCAACGGCAAGTTCCACTGCCTGCCGCCCGGCGTTAAGCTGCTCCGTCAGGCGGGCAATTTCCTGCTCTTTCTGCATCAGTTCCAAATCTTTTTTGTTCAGCGCCTCCTGCAAGGAAGATTTTTGCTCTGCTTCCTGCATGGCAAGGCGGCTTTTTAAATCGTTAATTTCCATAGCCTTTTTAGCGATGGCGATGTCGTAATTACGGGCGGTTGCCGTTTTAGCGAGGCTGACGGCGTTTTCTTTTTCGGTTTGGAACTGCGCCAAACGCTCCTGTATTTCTTTGGTAAATTCTTTGTCCCTTACCTGCTTTACAATCGCGGCATAGCCAGTTTCGTCAACCTGGAACACTTCGCCGCATTTGGGGCATTTTATTTCCTGCATAATTCTCTCCTTATTTATAATTCAGTTTTAAAATTTCGTTAACGGCTTTTAAACCGCAGTCATAACCGTGGCCGTACAGCGCTAAAAGTTTGTCCTTATCCAAATCCAGCCGGTCAATCGCCAGCGGCTGCTGCGGGCGGATAACAACGGCGCTGCCGCTCTTTTCCAGCGCTTCCACCGCTTCTATCTGCCTGTTGTAATTTTGCGGGCGTTCCGCCAAAACCTGCTGCAAAAGCGGGTAATGCTTGTACCACAGCTTAACCAGCGCCGCCGGTACGGTGTTGGTTTTGCGGTAGCCTTTGTTGCGCGTCAGCACAATTACAAACTTATCGTAGCCAGCCCTTTGCCCGCGGTCCACCGGAATAGGGTCTGTCAGCGCGCCGTCCAGCAGGCGGCGTTTGTTAAAATACACAATGGGCGCAAGAAAAGGCAGCGAAGCCGACGCGCGCACCGGCGTAAAATTTTTGCCCATATCCATCTGCGTGTACCAAACTGATTCTCCGGTTTCGCAGTCGGTGGCGCCAACTTCCAGCCTGCCTGGGTATTTATAAAACGCCTCAAAATCAAAAGGCAGCAGTCGGCGCGGAATTTCGTTCAAAATAAAATCAAAACCAAACAGCGAGCGCGTGCGCAGCCAGTTTTTAACGCTGCAATAGCGGCCGTCGCCGACATAGTCTTCGATAATCCGCCTGGTGCGCCCCTTTTGCCCGGACATGTACGAAAGTATGTTGCAGGCGCCTGCCGACACGCCGGCAATATGCGGAAACACAAGCTCTTTTTCCAAAAAAGCGTCGAACACGCCGGCAGAAAACATGCCGCGCATCCCGCCGCCCTCCAGTATTAAGCTGAGATTTGCAAGTAGCATAAAGCACCTCCGTTAAAGCTGCCGTTGTTTTTTATTATAACATTTTCTAAATAGCTGGCATATAAGTTTATTTATTTTTTACGGCAGCAGCGTTATAATAAAAGTGCAGGCCAAAATAAACCGGCTTGCGGAAGGAGTTAAAATGATGTCTGCTGTACTTGATTATTTAAAAGACTGCGGTGTATTTTACCTTGCAACCATGGACGGCAATCAGCCGCGTGTACGCCCCTTTGGCGCTGTATGCGAATTTGAAGGCAAACTGTATTTTATTACGGCAAAAAGCAAAAACGTTTACAAACAGCTGCTTGAAAACCCGCGCGTAGAAATTAGCGGCATGAAAGGGCAGGACAGCTGGCTGCGCCTTACCGGCGAAGTTAAAATGGATGACCGCCGCGAAGCGCGCGTTGCTATGCTGGAAGCCATGCCGGCGCTGAAAAACATGTACAACCCCGACGACGGCGTAATGACTGTGTTCTATTTGGACAACGTAAAAGCAACGGAATATTCCTTTACCGCTGAACCTAAAGAACTGGCTTAACGCATGAATTTTAAGGCGGCCTTTTTATGGGGCCGTCTTTTTTTGACGTTTTTTTACAAGAAACAGCAAACTGACTTTGTTATAATATTTTGTTAAGGAGGGAAATGCCATGGCAAATACGGCGGTGCAGATGCTATATGACAAACATACCGGCGCTGAAGCGGCGGTGTTTGGCGGCGTTGTGCAGCCGTTTCCGCAGCATTTTCACGATTATTACGTTATCGGCATTACGGAAAGCGGCGCGCGCCGTTTAAACTGCGGCAGTGCAGTATACCTTTTGCAGCGCGGCGCAGTAAATGTTTTTTGCCCAGGCACGAGCCACGCCTGCGCGGATATAACGCCGGGAGCGTTTTACCATAAAAGTTTTAACCTGCCCGCGGCGTTAGTGGAGGTGCTGCTGCCCGATAGTTTTAACGGCTTTGGCAGCGTTGTGCTTTACGATACGGAACTGTTTAAAAATTTAAGCTTTTGGCATACGGCGTTTTGGCAAACAGAAAGTGCCGCCGTACGCCGCAGCCTGTTGGTAAAAATTATAACGGCACTGGCGCAGGCAAGCAGCAGCAGCAATTTACCGGAACACGCTGATAGCGCGCAAATTTTAAACGCCGCCTGCCGTTTTATCAAAAGCAATTACAGCCGGCGCTTAAGCACGGAAGAAATCTGCCGTGCCTGCGGCGTAAGCGCATCTACGCTTTTGCGCTGCTTTGCCGCTGAAGGCATTACGCCGCAGCGTTACCTTACGGCGGTGCGCATCAACAAAGCGTGCCAAATACTGCAAAACGGCGGCAGCCTTACAGCGGCTGCGCTGGCAAACGCCTTTAACGACCAAAGCCATTTTACCAACACCTTTACTAAAATTATGGGCGTAACGCCCAAGGCTTACAGCAAATTATTTTTACAGCGGGGAGGGCATTTTTTTGACAGCTAAAACAACCGGGCACGCAGCGGCAATCGTAACAATTTTTATTTGGGGAGTAACTTTTATCTCTACCAAAATACTGCTGACGGGCTTTTTGCCTGTAGAAATTTTGTTTTACCGTTTCGTCATCGGCTACCTGGCGCTGTTTGCCGCCTGCCCGCGCTTTTTAAAAAGCAGCGGCATTAAGCAGGAACTGTACTTTATCGCCGCTGGGCTTACCGGCATTTGCCTGTACTACCTGCTGGAAAACATCGCTTTAACGTACACGCTTGCTTCTAACGTCGGCATAATCCTATCCACAGCGCCGTTTTTTACCGCCCTTGCCGGATTTATCTTCATGCGCGGCGATGAACATCCGCGTAAACGCTTTTTTATAGGCTTTGTTATTGCCATGGCGGGCATTTATTTAATCAGCACCGCCGAAAGCGGCATGGCTTTTAACCTGACGGGAGACCTGCTTGCATTGGGCGCTGCGGTGGTATGGGCGCTGTATTCTGTGCTGACGCGCAAAATTAGCACCTTTGGCTGCAACACTGTTTTAATAACGCGCCGCGTGTTTTTTTACGGGCTGCTGTTTATGCTGCCCGCGCTGTATATTTTCGGCTTCACTTTTGGCTTGCAGCGCTTTACGCAGCCGCAGTATTTGTTTAACATTCTCTTTTTGGGGCTAGGCGCATCGGCGCTGTGCTTCGCCACCTGGAACTTTGCCGTTAAAGTGCTTGGCGCGGTTAAAACCAGCGCTTACATTTACGCCGTGCCGGTGCTGACCGTTGTATCGGCAGTCCTTGTGCTTAACGAGCCGGTAACGCCTAAAATGCTGGCAGGCGGCGCGCTGATATTGGCTGGGCTTTTTATTTCGCAAAAAGCGTAACTTACTTTTGGTAAAGCAGCTAACCGAAAAGTATATTCTTGCATAAAGCGGCATTTGCCATTAAAATGATAGTATAAATTACGTTGATTTTTAATGGAGGTGGGTATTTTGCTTAAAAAATTATTGTTAGTGGTTATTATCGCTTTGGCGGCGTTTGTAATTTACAAAGGGCCTTCCGGCGTTGTCGGGCTTTTGTTTATGTCGCACAGCGCTAAACCTGCAACTGCGGAGCAGACCGATATTTTAGAGCAGCCTGTTGGCAAAAACGGGCAGAAGGTTTTGGTGGCGTATTTTTCGTGGGGCGGCAACACGCGCAAAACGGCGGCGCAAATCCATAACCTTACGGGCGGCGATTTGTACGAAATCCGCACGGCGGAGCCTTACCCTGCCGATTACAAACCGACTGTGGAAATTGCCAAAAAGGAATTGGAACAGAACCTGCGCCCGCAGCTTGGCGGCACTTTGCCTGATTTAACGCAGTATGACGTAATTATTTTAGGCTACCCTATTTGGTGGGGCATTGAACCAATGGCGGTTAAAACTTTTGTAGAAAGCGCCGATTTAAGCGGCAAAACCATTTTGCCTTTTGCTACCAGCGGCGGCAGCGGCGTGGAAGAAAGCGTTGCCGATTTGCGCCAAACGCTGCCTAATGCCAATGTTAAAGACGGGCTTTTGGCTAATATCTCCAGCAAAATTGAACCGTGGCTGCGCGATAACGGTATGCTGGCAAAATAAAACAGTGTAAATACCAAACACACTCCTAAAGCAAAAACTTTGGGAGTGTGTTTTTGTATAAGCATTTTTAATTAAAGTTAGACATAAACGAGTTTTGCCCGCACTGCAAACTGCGCGCCGAATAATTTGCCAGCGGTATAAAAGTAAGCCGCTTGCTTTCGGGGAACAGGTAAAACCCTGCGAACTGGTAGCCGCTGTGTTCCGTCAGCGTAAGGCGCAGCAGGCACGGCGTACTGCCGCTGGTGCATTTAAACTGCATGTAGCGGCAGTTAATCCCCTGAAAGGTTTTAAATTCGCCGGCTTCCGTAAGCACAAGGTTTTGCAGCTGCTGCGGCAATTGCAGCGGCGTTGCGTCCACCTGGCGGTAACTGTACTGCGGCGGCGCTTCAAACTCGGTAATTTCAATGATTTCTTCGTCTTTTTCTTTTAGGTGCCGTGTTACCGGCGAAGGCGGCAGCATCAGCTGCTTACCGGAAATTGCCTCTTTAAACACGGCGGCTCTGCCATCCGGTACGGAGGCGTTAAAACTCATCGCCGTCGCGTCGTCGGCACCGCGCGCAATCATCGGGCCCTCTACCGGCAGCCCCGCCAGTAAATCCGTCCCGAAAGCGTACGGCAGCGCTATGCTGTATGCGGCGCCGTTTTTGTTAACGTAATAAGTAAAATCTGTAGGTTTGGTTAAATACCAGTTTTCCTTGGCAGGTTCTATTTTTACGGTACGGCGCACAACGCGCGGCGGTTTAGGCTGCGCCTGCTGCGCTGGTTTGCCATTTTGCACGGCGGTTTGTTTATCAGCCTGCGCGTCCGCTGTGCTTACGTTTTGTTTATTTTTCACCGGTGCGGTTTCTTTTCCCACCGTATTTTCCTGCTTGTTTACAGCATTTTCTTCAGCTGGTGCAGTTTCCGCAGCGGCAGGTTCATTTTGTGCCTGCGCTGGCATTTCTTCTTTAACTTCCGGCTGCGGTGCGGTATTAGTTAACGTACCGGCAACGGAATCCGCTGTAACGGCACCAGCGGCGGCTTTAATTGCAGGCGCTGCCCCGTCCGGCGCTGCTGCCTGCACACCGGCGGCAACGGCAAGGCACATGCCCATAATGCCAACTATTTTTTTCATAGCTTACTCCTTCAGCGCGCTTTTAATTATGCCGCCGCCAACAACAAGCTCGCCGTCATAAAATACAACGGCCTGCCCCGGCGTAACGGCGCGCATGGGTTCGTCAAACATTACTTTTACATCATCGCCGCAGGGCGCGATGACAGCGGGCACGTCCTCCTGGCGGTAGCGCGTTTTGGCGGTTACGCGCATTGGTGCGTCAAGCTTTTCTATGCTGATAAAATTACAGCTTTCAGCCAACAGCCCGCGGCTGAATAAAGCTTCAGCCGGACCGACAATGACATTGCCGCTTGCCATATCCTTTTCGGTAACGTACAGCGGATAATCGTAGGCAATGCCCAAGCCCTTGCGCTGGCCCACGGTGTAGTGCACCATGCCTTTGTGCCTGCCCAGTACCTGCCCGTTAATATGCACAAAATTGCCGGTCTGTGCCGGAGTTTTATCAACCCTGCTGATTAAAGCGGCATAGTCACCGTCCGGCACAAAGCAAATATCCTGGCTGTCCGGCTTCTGCGCCGTCACCAGCCCATTTTCTTCTGCCAGCCGGCGTATTTCGCCCTTACTGACGGCAGCCAGCGGCAAAAGCACGTGGGCAAGCTGTTCCTGGCTCAGCGAAAACAGCATATAGCTTTGGTCTTTGCGGCGGTCCTCGCCGCGCGCCAAAAGCCAGCGTCCGCGCTCTCTGTCGTAAAAAATACGCGCGTAATGCCCAGTAGCCAAATATTCACAGCCCAGCTCCTTGGCATAATCCAGCAGCGCACCGAACTTAACGTGCTTGTTGCAGTACACGCAGGGGTTCGGCGTCCTCCCGCAGCGGTATTCGTTAACAAAGCGGCCGATGACGCACTGCCCGAAGCAGGCGCTTAAATCAACAACTCTGTGTTCAATGCCAAGCTTTTGCGCCACTGCCTGCGCGTCCTTAATGTCTCGCTCAATATTCAGCGTTTTGCCCGGCAAGCCAATGTCGCTGCCGCTGAACATCCGCGCCGTAACGCCGGTAACTTCATAGCCCTGCTGCTGAAGCAGCAGCGCCGCGGCAGAACTGTCTACGCCGCCGCTCATAGCGGCAAGTACCTTTCGCTTCATTTTATTCTTTCGGCGGCAGCGTTGCGCAAAATTCGTTAATTTTGGCTTCGTCTGCGCGCATGGCTTCAATGGTTTTTTCAAATAATTCATCCAGCGTCCAGCCCAGCATTTCCGCGCCCTGGGCAATTACTTCGCGGTGGCAGCCTGCGGCGAATTTTTTATCTTTAAATTTCTTTTTCAGCGATTTTACTTCCATATCGGACACGCTTTTGGACGGGCGCATTAAAGCGGCCGCACCAATAAGCCCGGTTAATTCGTCAGCGGCGAACAGTACTTTTTCCATCTGGTGTTCCGGTTTAATATCGCATACCAAGCCGTAGCCGTGGCTGGCGGTAGCGTGAATAAGTTTTTCATCGATACCGCGCTCGCGCATAATCTCCTGCGATTTAATGCAGTGCTGTTCGGGGTACATTTCAAAATCAAGGTCGTGCAAAAGGCCTGCCAGCGCCCAAAAATCGGCTTCATCGCCGTAGCCAAGCTGGTTGGCGTACCAGCGCATAACGCCCTCCACCGTCAGCGCATGGCGCAGATGGAACGGGTCCTTGTTATATTCCTTTACTAACTCCCAGGCTTCTTCGCGTGTTATATTTGCCATAAAAAATTCCCTCCAGTTTTTTAAAGCTTAATACTTAATAAATTTTTTGCTTTTTATTTACAGCAGCCTTTTTCTTCCTGCCACTTTAATAAATCGGCAAGCGTAATGTTATCGACGACGTTGTTTACCGCTTCGCCGATGCGCCGCCAAACTTCTACCGTCACGCAGTCGTCCGAGCGCGGGCACAGCGCCGGGTGGTCCAGCGCGGCACAGGCTACCGGGGCAAGGTCACCCTCCGCTACGCGCAGTATTTCGCCTACCGTGCATTCACCGGGTTCTTTGGTAAGCTTATAGCCGCCCTGCGCGCCGCGGGCGCTTTGTACAAGCTTCGCCCGGCTTAAGCGGCTGATAATCTGCTCTAAATATTTATCCGAAATATCCTGCCGCAGCGAAATTTCTTTAACCGGCGTGTAGCCCTGCCGCCTGTTTTCTGCCAAATCAAGCATTAAGCGCAGTGCGTAACGCCCTTTAGTAGATATTTTCATGCTGAACTCCTTTCATATAAAGTATTTTACTACTATCTAAGTAGGGATTCAACAAAAATTTAACGGGCACGGCATTTAAGGCGCAAAATTAAAAATTTTAACAGTTTTTTTATAGCGGTATGTGTGTTAAAATAAAAGCATAAATTTCATTTTAAAACTGCACCCCGGAGGCATTGTAACTATGGAAAACAAAGCAAAGCTGGACATCGACAAAGAATTCCAACATTATCTTGATATTTTTAAGCACGATAAGGAGCTTGGCAAAGCGCTGAGCCTGGTATCGTTCCCAGCGCTGTTCAACGATAAGTTTTTGCAGGAAAACAGTAAATTTACTTCGATGAACGATTTAATCATCCGCAGCGGCTTCGGCATTATGAACCTGCTGGAGGTAGAAAACGTTAACCAGGAAAAATGGAACGCCTATATTGCCAAAAACAGCAGCTGCACTACCTGGTTTGAATTTGGCAAGCTTGCCATGATTGAATGGATGAAAGCCAAGCTGGAAGAAGTTAAGAACGCAGCAAACTAAAAATTTGTTTTTTAAAGGAAGTGAGGCCGCGTGGACATTGTGCTGCATGCGTTTGAAGGTGTTTTTACAGTCAGCCTGATGGTGCTGGCAGGATACTGGCTGGGCAGCCACCACTGGTTTTCGGACGAGAGCCTGAACCTGATTTCCAAGCTGATAACAAAAATCTGCCTGCCGCTGTATATGATTGTTAATTTAACGGAAACGCTGACGCATGACACGGTAATCCAAATGAGCAGCGGTTTACCGGTCGCCATTTCTTCAATGATTATCTGCTTTATCATCGGGCAGCTGGCGGTGCGTTTTGCCAATATCCCCAAAGGTCGGCGCGGCATTTTAGCGGCGGTGTTTTTTGTTACTAACACTATTTTAATCGGGCTGCCGCTTTCAACCGAGCTGTTCGGCACTAAGTGCATACCCTTTGTGCTGGTTTACTATATGGCAAATACCGTGGTGTTTTGGGTAGTAGCGGCGCATATTATCGCCGTGGACGGCAAAGAGCAAGTGCCGCCGCTGTTTAGCCTGCAAACCTTAAAGCACATTATTAACCCGCCGCTGGCTGGTTTTGCCATTGGCTTTACGCTGGTAATGCTGGAAATGCACCTGCCCCACCCGCTGCTGGTTTCGTTTCGCTATATGGGCAACATGACGACGCCGCTGGCGATGCTGTTTATCGGCGCGGTAGTAAGCAATGCGGACTGGAGCAAAATCCACTTTGACCGCCAGATTTTACTGGCGCTGTTCGGGCGTTTTGTGGTTTGCCCGTTCGGCATTATTTTAATGGCGCCCATCGTCGGCATTCCGCCGCTGATGACGCAGGTGTTTACCATTCAGGCTGCCATGCCAGCGCCTTCCGTGCTGCCGGTGCTTGCCAAAAACTACGGCGCGGATTACGAATACGCAGCGACGCTGACCGTTGTTACCACCGTGCTGGCAATAGTGGTAATGCCGTTTTACATGTGGGTAGTATCCTAACGCCGTTTGGTTTTTAGCGCAATTTGCGAACAAATTTTCATAAATATGCTTGACAAAATTCGCCGTTCGTTTTATTATAACTATAACGAACAAATGTTTTGAAAGGCAGTGATTTGTTTATGAAAAAAATAACGGCGTTAATAGTAGCAGGCCTTTTATTATACAGCGGTTATGTGCTTGGCACGGCTGCCGCAGCAGACGAAGTTTACACCACCCGTACCGTAACGGTATACAGCGGCGATACCATGTGGGATATTGCCTCCCGCTGGGCGGAAGACGATGAGGACGTACGCGCCGTTATTTACCGTATCTGCGAAGCAAACGGCTTGCAGAACACTGATTTGCAGCCCGGGCAGAAGATTGTAGTGCCGGTGCGTTTGCACGCCGGTGAAGGCGTAATGCTTGCCGAAGCGGCAAACACTAATTTATAACAGCAAACAAACATATAAATAAAAGCAGGTTTGATGATGCTAAAAAAACATCAAACCTGCTTATTTTTTATGTTTTAAATTTAAAAATCAGTCCGCCGGCCGCCATTTTCCGGTCAGTACCTTAAGGTAGTTTACTTTATCGGTGTCGCCTTCGGTACTGATTAACAGCACGCGCGAACCAGCATTGAGCCCCAGCGCCATACGCAGCGGCGCAAGCCTGTTTTCCGCCATAACCGCATGCAGTACGCCTGCCGTAACCGCGCCCGATTCGCCGGAAACAATGCGCGCATCGCCGCCCTGCGGCCTGCCTAAAAGGCACATGCCGTCAGCGGCGTATTCATCGCTGCAAGCTGCAAAAGCGCCGGCAAAATTATCAATAATATCCCAGCTGATAGTGCACGGTTCGCCGCAGCACAGCCCCGCCATCATGCTGTCCATTTTGCCCGTTACTTTGTGGATAGCTCCGTCACCTGCCGCTGCTGTTTTATACAGGCAGGCTGCTTTGTCCGGCTCGCAGATAACTGTAACAGGCAGTTTATCTTGCCACAGGGCGGCAAAATAGCCCAGCACCGCACCTGCCATGCTGCCTACGCCTGCCTGCAAAAATAAATGCGTCGGTGTTTCTCCGCCAAATTCAGCAAGCTGTACGGCAATTTCCTGCGCCATTGTGGTGTAGCCCTGCATAATCCAGGTAGGTATTTCTTCATAGCCGGGCCATGCGGTATCCTGTACCAGCACCCAGCCGTGCTTTTTGCTCATAGCGTAGGCAAGGCGCACTGCGCTGTCATAATTAAACTTGGTTATTTCAGCTTCCGCACCCAAAGCAAGAATATTATTCAGCCGTTCCTGGCTGGTGCCCTCCGGCATATAAACAACGGCTTTGTGCCCCAAAAGTTTCGCCGCCCAGGCAACGCCGCGCCCGTGATTGCCGTCCGTAGCCGTTACAAAGGTTATAGTGCCGAGCTTTGCTTTGGCTTCATCGCTGCAAAGCAAGTTAAAAGCATTTTCATCAACGGGTATGCCCAGTTTGCCGCACAAATATCTGGCAATGGCGTAGCTGCCGCCCAGCGCTTTAAAGGCGTTCAGCCCAAAACGCTTAGATTCATCCTTAACCAAAACTTGGGCAACGCCCAACTGCTGCGCCAAATGCGGCAAACTAACAAGCGGCGCCGGC
Source organism: Phascolarctobacterium sp. (assembly GCA_019417125.1). GTDB lineage: Bacteria > Bacillota > Negativicutes > Acidaminococcales > Acidaminococcaceae > Fusicatenibacter_A. The sequence continues at coordinate 3,131 of DXVZ01000180.1, read as the reverse complement.
ACGTAACCTGCCATGCCTTTGTGAAGCTTTTGTGCCGCGCCAACTTCGCCGGGAGCAACACAGTTTAAAACGCTGCTGTTTTTGCTGCCGTTATGCAGCACATATTCAAAATTTTTCATAGCCAATCTCCGTATACCAAAACGGCACAGCCTAAAAGCTGTGCCGCAATTATCCGGTTAAAACTTAAAACAGTTCTTTTAAAATCATGGTCTGTTCGCGGTCCGGCCCAACGGAAACAATGCCTACTTCTACGCCGGCAACTTCGCTCATGCGTTTTAAGTACTTTTTGCAGTTTTCCGGCAGGTCTTCGTACTTGCGTACGCCGCTGATATCGGTCATCCAGCCTTCAAATTCTTCGTAAACAGGCTCAACTTCTGCCAAAACTTTCAGGCTAGCCGGTATCTGTTTAATTTCTTCGCCCTTATATTTGTAGCCTACGCACATTTTAATAACGGGCATTTCGTCAAGAATATCAAGGCGGGTTACAGCAAGGCAATCCAGGCTGTTAACGCGCGCGCTGTATTTCAGCATAAACGCATCCAGCCAGCCGCAGCGGCGGGGACGCCCTGTAACGGTGCCGTATTCATGTCCGCGTTCACGCAGGGCGCTGCCGTCAGCGTCAAACAGTTCGCAAACAAACGGGCCTTCGCCTACACGGGTGGTATAAGCCTTAACTACGCCAACCACGTGGTT
>DXVZ01000180.1:0-2428 GCA_019417125.1 Phascolarctobacterium sp. | reverse complement strand
GTTGATGCACAGCGGGCCAACGCCGCTGCCGGTTGCCGCGTTGGCAGCAGTCGGGTTAGAGCTGGTTACATACGGATAGGTGCCGTGGTCAATATCAAGGAAGGTAGCCTGCGCGCCTTCAAACAGTACGTTTTTGCCTGCTTCAAACACTTCGCCCAGCACAACGCCGGTATCGCAAACATGCGGGCGCAGTTCTTCGGCATAAGCAAGGTATTCTTTAAGCACACTGTCATAGTCAAACGGTTCCGCGCCGTAAATTTTGGTAATGATTTCATTTTTAGCCGCCAGGTTTACGCGCAGCTTTTCGGCAAAGGTATCGGGCTCCATCAAATCGCAGATACGGATGCCGGTACGTGCAACCTTATCCATGTAGCAGGGGCCTATACCGCCTTTAGTAGTACCGATTTTGTGCTCGCCAAGCGCAGCTTCCTGCAATTCGTCCAGCTTTGCGTGGTACGGCATTACAACATGGGCGCGGTCAGAAATCAAAAGATTGCTGCAATCAATGCCCTGAGCCTTCATACCGGCAATCTCATCAAGTACAACTTTAGGGTTAATAACAACGCCGTTGCCCAGAATATTGATTTTATCTTTATACAGCACGCCGGACGGCAAAAGGCGCAGCTTGTAGGCAACGTCGTCAACAACAACGGTGTGCCCTGCGTTTGAACCGCCGGAATAACGCACAACGGCGTTGGCTTTCTGCGCCAGGTAATCAACAATCTTGCCTTTGCCTTCATCGCCCCACTGGGCGCCGATAACTACAACAGATGACATAACTATCTCTCCTTATATAATCATAATCCGAAGCGCGCCATAATAAGGTCTACATTGCGCAGCATCGGCATGGGGTCAAAGCAATGCTCAATTTCCTCATCGGTAAGGTATTTTTTAATATCCACGTCGTGCTCAACATTGGTTTTAAAGTCAGCGCCTTCCAGCCAGCGCGCCATAGCGTTGCGCTGTACCCATTTATAAGCGTCCTCGCGCAGTACGCCTTTGCTTACCAAGGCAATCAGCAGGTTCTGGCTGTAAATCAAACCGCCGGTTTTGTTCATATTGGCAATCATTGCATCCGGGTAAACCAAAAGCTTATCCACAATGTTAATGAATTTGCGCAGCATGTGGTCCAGCGCAATGGTTGCGTCCGGCAAAATAACCCTTTCTACGGAAGAATGGGAAATATCGCGTTCGTGCCACAGAGTAACGTCCTCCAGTGCGGCAATAGCGTAACCGCGCAGCAGCCTTGCCATACCGGAAATTTTTTCGCAGGTAATCGGGTTGCGTTTATGCGGCATTGCCGAAGAACCTTTCTGCCCCGGCGCAAAATATTCTTCCGCTTCGCGGATATCAGTGCGCTGCAAGTTGCGGATTTCGGTCGCCATTTTTTCCAGCGAAGAACCGATAATGGCGATGGTGGTTAAATAATCGGCGTGGCGGTCGCGCTGAATAACCTGGGTTGCCAGGCGTGCGGCTTTAATGCCGAGTTTTTCGCACACATACTGTTCTACAAACGGGTCGATGTTAGAGTAAGTGCCGACAGCGCCGGACAGCTTACCCACGGAAATGAACTCGCGCGCTTGTTTCAAACGTTCCATATTGCGTTCGGTTTCATCCATCCACAGCGCGAATTTTAAGCCGAAAGTCATCGGTTCGGCGTGAATGCCGTGAGTACGGCCAATCATAATAGTGTGTTTGTGTTCGGCGGCACGGCGGCGCAGCACTTCGTGCAGTTTTTCCAAGTGCTTCATCAAAAGGTCTGCCGATTGCTGCATCATAACGCCCATAGCAGTATCTTTAACGTCGCTGCTGGTTAAGCCCTTATGGATGTATTTGGATGCGTCGCCAACGTATTCGGCTACATTGGTCAAAAAGGCGATAATATCGTGGTTGGTAACCGCCTCAATTTCTTTAATGCGTTCAATGCGGAAATCTGCTTTGGTCTGAATATCGTGCAAAGCGTCGTCCGGCACAATGCCAAGTTTATTCATAGCCTCGCAGGCGAGAATTTCAACCTTTAACATAGTGCGGAATTCGTTTTCAAGAGTCCAGATATTGCCCATTTCCGGATTGGTATAGCGTTCAATCATACTTTTGCCCCCCAAAGTGTTTTTTACAATAAGAAACAGGAAGCAGCCTCTTTCGTGCCCTTCCTTAACGACGAAACTTATTATCCTTCTTTATCATACCATTTATAACATTTTACCGCAAGGCTATACGGACTTTTTGTAAAAATATTCTTTGCGGCGATATTGGAAAGTCTTTAACGCTCTTGTTTATTATATTATTATATAATAAAATAATTAAAGCATATCTATAAAAAACTTTATGAGGTACTTAAAAGTGAATCTATTAAACCAAGAAAAACATCTTAATAGAATAATGAGTGTCGATTTGTTAGAAAGTATAGCTATAATATTTGTTGTTA
>DXVZ01000018.1 GCA_019417125.1 Phascolarctobacterium sp. | reverse complement strand
AATATAGAGTTGTTAAACACCGATAGTACGAAAGTACTGTCGGTGTTTTTATTTTAAATTGATAATAGCTGTATGAAAAAACGGCAGCACTGTTGTTTGGCTTGCACCGCACATCAGCACTACCTTTTTTTGGTGAATATCTAAATTCATAAAAAATCCCTTGTCAGTTTTTTAATTCTACATCGTAAATCTGTAGCATAACACGTTAAAAAGTAAGAGCGGCGCTGGCGTAACAAAAAAGAATAGCCACCGATGGCGAAAAAACAGGCGGCACAAATTGTGCCAAGCCTGTTTTGCGTAAATGCGAAGGGTAAACTGAGAAATTTTTTGTATACAAATTCGTAACGTCTTGTGGGGGGGTAAAAGTATGGTAAAATTATAATACTTAATAATATTAGTTAATTTTATTTAGGGCGCGGAGCGTTTTAATGTACGCTTTAAATAAAAAATAAAAATGAGGAGTGGGTTTTATGAAACGGAAGAAAAATTTAGAAAGGGCAATCGTGCTGGGGTTAATTTTAAGTACTGGTTTTTGTGGAAGTGCTTGGGCAGAAGAAGTAACGACAGGAGAATTAAAAAATGGTCAACATACTGATGGTAGTCTTATTGATGGAGTAACTATTGATGATATTAATATAAATATTGACAAATCGCTTGTGGTCAATGGCGTAGTAAAACCAGAGGCTGAGAATAAAAATGAAAATTTTAATGCCAATAAAACTATTAATGTCGCTCAAGATGTAAATTTAACGTTTAATAATTTATTTTTAAATATGCCTGAAATTACAGGGAAAGGCAATATAATTGTTAATACAACGGGGACTAAGGGTGGTAATCCAATATTTGTCGGTGGCAATATACAAGCAAAGGGTTTAACTTTGAATACTGTTGAAGGTGACGGTGTTTATCTTTATGAACATGACCTTACGATAGATGTTGAACATTTAACTATTAATAGTACGGCTAATGGTATAATACAAGAAACTAGAGAAAAAAATCCCGATGGTACATATAGACCGCTTACTACATCTACGGATATAATTATTGATGATACACAATCCATAAATATAAATTCAAGCGGTTCATGGACAGTACATAACAATTCGCAATCAGGCGTTTTAAATAATATTTATATGCGTAGCGATAAAGCCGGAAGCGTCATTAATTTAATGGGGGCTAATGGTGTGAGCCATACTTCATCTGGTGAAACTATTTTAAAAGCTGATAATATAAATATAGGCGCTTGGAGTTCTTATGGTGTTTTTGCTGGAAGCGGCGGAACACTTGATATTACAGCTAAAAATGATGTATTTATTGGAGACAATATAAACAAAAAAGGTGAGTACGTTGTTCAAGCAGCTCAAGTTCAAAACGGAAGCAAATTGATTATAAATGCTGTGGAAGGAAATACAACTATTATTGGCAAAGAAGGGGTATTTACTAAAAGAGATGATACTGGTGATGCATTTATATCAGCCGGTAAAACTAATACTATTTATGCTGGTACAAATGCCTTACAAGCTGCAGGTGGTAATATTACTGTAACTGGTCAAAATAATATTATTGGTGCTGATTATGGTGTGCGCAGCAGCGATTTTGATTTTGAATATGGTGACGGAAAAGCAATTTCACCGGAAAGTAAATCTATTACTACTGTAACAGCAACCGGTGAAAACGGCTATAATGATGTAAGAGGTGCTGTTGTTGTAGAAAAAGGTGCTTCTACAGTTAAGATTACTGGTGCAAATAACTATGTTTCGTCCAAATATAAGCAGGTAACAGCCGCCAACGAAAATGAAAGAAATATAGTTTCTGCCGTTTATACAAAGGGAGAAGGCGCTTCTGTAAATATTGAAAGCACTGGCAACGGTATAAATGTTATTCAAAGCAGCGCAAAAAATACTGAAAGTGAACATACTATTTGGGCACAGCAGGGCGGCGAAATTACAATTACCGGCAGAACGATTGTTAATGCACAAAATTCTGGTGTAAATACCGATAATATTGCAGGCAATGCTTATGGTGTTGCTGTTGCAGCTGGTACAGGGGATATTTCTGGTTTAACAGAAATTCCGGAAGTTACTAATAGAAGCACAGTAACGTTAAATTATAGCGGAGAAAGTCAAATTACCGGCGATATTGTTTCCGGTTATGGCGGTTTGGTGAATATAGGTGCAAACAACCTTACTAGCAGCAATAGCACTGGTAGCCTTGTTTTACAAGGTAATGCGCTTGCCGGTAATGGCGGCATTTTAAACCTTAACCTTGGCAATGGCGGCGTATGGTATGGCCGTGCCGATGATTACGGCGATGCAGGAAGTGAAAATTCCAATGGCGAACACCAAAGCTTTTATAATCCGGCTTTCAGCAACGAGATTTTGGAAGGCGGCAATGTAAACCTTACTATGGGTGATGGCGCTAAATGGTATGTACAAGGGCAAAGCTGGATTACAAGCATTAATACAACCGGTAACGCTTTGATAGATTTAACTGAAGTTGGAACTGGCTATGAAAATTATAATTCGCATGCGTTGACAGTATATAATTTAAACGGCGGTGCAAATATTAAAATGAATCTTGATGGCGACAGGGATTACAGCGATATGCTGTATATTAAAAACGGTAATGGCACTTACGATATTGAACTGGCTAAAGTTGTAACGGTTGACGATATGTATGCTGCTTCATCAGATGGTAGTTTTAACTTTAGCGGTTTGCGTTTTGCTACTGTTGGCGAAGGCTCTGATGTGCATTTTAATGTAACGGCAAGTGACCGTGGTGTAAATAATATTCGTTATATTGTTGATACTGACGTATATAATTCCGAAGGTGAAAACGGTACAAAGCACGAAAATACAGCTTATAACGGCAGTGAATTTAGTGCGGAAAAACCTGGCGACAGTATGGTTAACGACTTTTTGAACAGTAATTCGTCCGGCGAAAGTGGTATTGCTACTTTAGCGTTAAACGATATTGAAACATTAGAAGAAAATAACGAAAATACAGCACAGCATCTTAACTATAAATTAGTAGATATGACTACTGACGGTCTCTCCGACGCCGGCAAAACCATTCTTAACATGAGCCGCGCCAACTACAGCAATGCCATTTACATGGACCGTTTGAACAAACGCCTTGGCGAAGCGCGCTACATTAACGGTGAAGAAGAGGACGGCATGTGGGTACGCATCCGCCACGACAGAATTGGCAAGACCGATGCTTACCGCAGCCAGAACACCATGTACGAACTTGGCTACGACAAAAAGCAGGACTGCGACAACGGCGAGCGCCGCGTAGGCTTTGCCATTGACTACATGCACGGCGATACCGGCTACAACGACATTGCCGGCAAAGGCGAACTTGACCGTTACGGACTGTGGCTGTATGATACCTGGCTGGGCGATAAAGGTCACTATGCCGATTACGTTGCCAAATGGGGACACCTTGACAACGAATTTGAAATTTACGCGCCTACCACCGGCGAAAAAATTGACGGCGACTACAGCAACAACGTATTCAGCATCAGTGCGGAATACGGGCGCAAAAAAGACATCGGCGGCGACTGGTACTTTGAACCGCAGATTCAGGCACAGCTGGCGCGCGTAACCGGCGCAGACTACACCACCAGCCAGGGCACCAAAGTAAGCGTAGACGGCATCAACAGCTTAATAGGGCGAGCAGGCTTCCGCCTTGGCAAAGACTTTGGCGAAGAAAAACAAAGCACGGTATACATAAAAGCCGACGTACTGCATGAATTTTTAGGCGACCAGGACATTAAAGCGCTTGACGCAACCACCAACGGCAACTGGAGCAAAATAAGCTACGAAAACGAAGGCACCTGGTATGATGTAGGCCTTGGCTTTGCGGCGCAGATGAGCAAAAACAGCTATGCCTTCCTGGATTTGGAACGCAGCTTTGGGCACGATAACGACGAAACCTACCAGATTAACGTCGGTATGCAGTGGAGCTTCTAAGCGAGCCGCTGAACAAAATCAACTAAACAAAAGGGAGCGGCGCTCCCTTTTGTTTCAAAAATGTAATAATATAAAATGATAATGGAAAGGACAAAACATGCAGGCAAACACAAAAATTTTAGATGAAGATATTATACAGGAAATTATCAGCGATGGTGAAACAGTGGAATACTATAACTACCTGCCGCGCAGCAAAACGGGGATGCGCAGCTGGGA
>DXVZ01000179.1 GCA_019417125.1 Phascolarctobacterium sp. | reverse complement strand
TGCCCGAAAATTGACAAAAGAAATTGCTTTTTCCGGTAGTGTAGATGCGGTATCTTTTTATGGTGGTTATTATGATTTCGTAAACAGCGTTGAATTACCCCCCCGTATTGAACTTTTGACCTGGTTGGATGGATACGCTTGGTATGAAGTAATGTTAAGAAAAGATTGTGAAAAAATAAAAAATGATAGCAGAATACACGTTATTTTAGTAAAAGACAGAGGAAATTATCACAGATAAAATATAAATACTTAAAATACAGCTAATGTATATTAGATATTGGCTGTATTTTTTTGTTTATTTGTGTAAAGCAGGGAATAAAAATTTTTTGTAGAATTGTATAAAAAGATTTTGAGTTAGCTAAAAAGGAGGCGTGACGATGAAGATTACTTTTTTGGGCGCCACACGGATGGTGACCGGTTCATGCTATCTTTTAGAAATTAACGGCAAAAAAATGCTGATTGACTGCGGTATGTTCCAGGGCTCGAAGATGGTTAATGCTTTTAACGAACGCGATTTTGTGTTTAACCCTGGCGAGATTGACGCTATGGTTTTAACGCATGCGCACATTGACCACAGCGGGCTAATACCGAAACTGATTGCGCAGGGCTATAAGGGGCCAGTATACTGCACTAAGGCGACGCTGGAGCTGTGCGGCATTTTGCTGCCAGACAGCGCGCATATCCACGAAGCGGACGCGGAATTTGCCAACCGTAAGGGCATGCGTGCCGGGCGTAAGTTTGTTAAGCCGCTGTACACGGTTGACGAGGCTTACAACGCGCTGAAAAATTTTGTGGTGCGCGATTTCGACGAGGAGTTTGATGTTATTCCCGGCATTAAGGTTAAATTTAAAGTAGCCGGGCATATTACCGGCTCTGCTATGGCAGAGATTTACGCCGAAGAAAACGGCAAAAAGACCAAGCTGATTTTTACCGGCGATGTTGGCCAGCCGGGCGCGCCGATATTAAGCGACCCGGAGCAGCTTAAGGGCGCTGATTTTATCATTACGGAATCTACCTATGGCAACCGAGTGCATAAGGCATACGATAAGGCGGCAGAGCTGGCGGAAATTGTTAACGATACGGCGGAGCGCGGGGGCAACATTATCATTCCGGCGTTTGCCGTTGGCCGCACACAGGTGCTTTTGTATTACTTTCAAAAGCTGGCGCACGAAGGTAAAATTTCGGGCGAGATACCTATTTATATTGACAGCCCGATGGCGAACAAGGCAACGCAGGTGGTGCTGGGCAACCCGCAGGAGTTTGACGACGAGGCGCGCGCTATTTACGAAATGCAGGGCAAGCATTTGCTTGCGATGAAGCAGCTGCATTTTACAGCGACGGCGCAGGAATCACGTATGATTAACGAAACGCCGGGCACAAAAATTATTCTTTCTGCCAGCGGCATGTGCGACGCCGGGCGTATTCTGCACCACTTAAAGCATAATCTGTGGCGCGAAGACAGCAGCGTCATTATCGCAGGCTATCAGGCTGAAGGCTGCCTGGGCCGCAAGCTGATTGAGGGCGTGCGCCAGGTTAAAATTATGGGCGAGGATATCCGCGTTAACGCACGTATTTATAACCTTAAAGGCTTTTCGGCACATGCCGATAAGGAGCAGCTTTTGCACTGGTACAGCAGTATGGAAGAGAAGCCTAAAGCATTTTTTGTAACGCACGGCGAGATTGACGCTTCGATGGAGCTGGCGGGTGAATTGCAGCGCCGCATTGGCACTGCCGCGTACATTCCGCAGTACGGCGACAGCGTAAACATTACCGGCAGCGAATGGCAGGTAACGGAAGCTGCGGTTGGCAGCGATGTTCCTGAAGTTGCCGCGCTTAAGGATTACCTTAAAGCACTGGAGCGCACTTATTTGCAGCACCGCACCAAGATTGAGCAGGTTGTGGCGCGCGATACCAGAAAGGTTAAAGATATCCGCAAAAAACTGGAAAAAATTAAAAAATATGTTGACGATATGTTGTCGGCGTTATAAATTTATTAGTATGGTTAATATGTTGCCCTTGGTACTGTTCCCAAAGGTGAGTGACTTTGGGGACAGTATTTTTTGCGGTACAAAATAAAAAGGAGGCATTTTATTTGGAAAAGTCTACTAAAAAAGAGCAGATGGGCGGTATTCTGGGGCTGATTGAACGTGTCGGCAATAAAATTCCGGATATTACCATTCTGTTCATCGGTGCATTTGTAATTGTCTGCGTGGTGTCGGCAATTTTGTCGCAAATCAGTTTTGATTATGTCCATCCGGCAACGGGCAAGCAGATTACGGTTAACAATATGTTAAGCGGCAAAGAATTGGTAACTTTAATGAGCAAAATGGTTACTAACTACGCTAATTTCCCGCCGCTGACCATGGTTATCGTAGCAACGCTCGGTATCGGCATTGCCGATGGTTCCGGCTACATCAACACGGGGCTGAAAAAGCTGCTTTCCATTACGCCTAAGTTTTTGATTACGCCGGTGGTTATTCTTGCCGGTATGGTCAGCCACCTGGGCCCGGATACTGGTTACGTTATCATCATCCCGATTGCTGCTTATATGTTTTACGCAACGGGCAAACATCCGCTTTCTGGCGTTGCGGCTTCGTTCGCAGGCATTGCCGGAGCGTTTTCGGCAAACTATACGCCGTCTGCCATCGACCCGGTAATTCAGGGCTTTACGCAGAGCGCGGCGCAGATTATTGACCCTACCTACCAGGTAAACGTACTTTGCAATTATTTTTATGCTTTTGGCTCTACCTTTTTGGTAATTGCTTCCTGCTGGTGGGTAACGGAAAAAGTTGTCGAACCGTGGCTGTGGAAAACCTATCCGCTGCCGGACGACCTTGACCTTGGCAACGAGAACAACACTGATATTACTCCGCGCGAAAACCGTGCTTTTATGATTGCTACCGGCGTGCTTGTTTTAATGATTGTTGGCCTTTTTGCGGCGCTGTACCCGGAAGATTCGCTTTTGCGCGCGCCTAACGGCGAAATTGCCAGCTTCCAGGCTCCAATTATGCAGTCTATTGTAGCTGTAATTTTTATTTTTGCTGCTGCCGTAGGTTTGGTATACGGTATTTTGTGCGGCAAGTTCCGCTCTCCTAAAGACGTTACTGCCGCCATGGAAGAAATTACCAAAACCCTGGTATCGATGGTAGTGTTCTACTTCTTCGCTGCGCAGTTCCTTTATGCGTTCGGTGCTTCTAACATCGGCGTACTGCTTGCTGTTTCCGGCGCTGAATTTTTAAAATCGCTGGCACTGCCGCCGCAGGTTACCATTTTTGGCATTATCGTTTTTGTAGGCTTGCTGAACCTTATCATTACTTCGGCTTCCGCTAAATGGGCTATTTTAGCGCCTATCTTTGTGCCAATGCTGATGGCTGTCGGCATTGCGCCGGAGCTTACGCAGGCCGCTTACCGCGTCAGCGACAGCGCTGTAAATGTTGTAACGCCAATGTTTGCGTTCTATCCGCTGATTATTCTGTACTGCCAGAAATACGTTAAAGAAGCCGGTATTGGTACGCTCAGTTCCATGATGCTGCCGTACACCATTACGCTTTTGGTTGCTTTAACCTTTATGCTGTATTTCTTCTGGTGGTTCGATATTCCCCTGGGCTTCCAGGCAGATTATGTATATCCGCGGCGGATGTAAAATTAAGGAGGCATAATAAATTATGCAGGAAAAATTACTGGAAAGATTTTTGCGTTATGTTGCCGTACCCAGCCAGAGCAATGCCGCTAACCCCAATGTTCCTTCCAGCGAGGGGCAGCGCGAACTGGCAGAACTTTTAAAAAAGGACTTGGCTGAACTTGGTCTGGTTGACCTTGAAATCAGTGAGTATTCCGTTTTAACTGGTAAGCTGCCAGCTTATCTGCCGGAAGGCAGCACCAAAGAAGTGCCTGCAGTTGGCTGGTGCGCGCATTTGGATACGATTGATATTAACATGTCGCCGGAAATCCACCCACAGGTGGTTAAAAACTACCAGTGCGGCGACGTGTGCCTGAATAAAGAAAAGGACATTTGGATTCGCATAGCCGAGCACCCGGAACTGGAAAAATATGTGGGCGAGGACGTTGTGTTTACCGACGGCATGAGCGTGCTGGGTGCAGACAACAAGGCCGCTATTGCCAACATTATGGTAGCGCTGGAAACTTTGGTTAATGAAAAGCGTTACCACGGCGATATTTACGTTGCTTTTGTGCCGGACGAAGAAATTGGTTTGCGCGGCTCTAAAAAGCTTGATTTCAGCAAATTCCCTGTTAAATTTGCTTACACCATTGACTGCTGCGAACTGGGCGAGGTTGTTTACCAAACTTTTAACGCCGGTACTGCCGTTGTAAAAATTAAGGGTGTCAGTGCGCACCCGATGAGCGCCAAAGGCGTGCTTATTAACCCGACGCTGTTGGCGGTGGATTTGGTTAATATGTTCGACAGGACGCAGACGCCGGAATGCACCGAAGGCACGGAAGGCTATATTTGGGTTAAGAGTATTACCAGCAACGACACTTACGCTACGGTTGTGCTGGATATCCGCGACCATAATAAACAGCGTTTCGAAGAGCGCAAAGCGGAGATTGCTGCCAACGCCGAAAAATTGCAGGCGATGTACCCGCGTGCGGAAGTAACCTGCACCATGAGCGACACCTACGGCAATATTAACGATGCGGTAACGGAAGATAACAAATATTGCATTGATTATATTTACACTGCTATGGATAAACTGGGCATTAAACCGATTACCCTTGCTATGCGCGGCGGTACGGATGGTTCGTTTATCTCGACAAAAGGCATTTTAACGCCGAACTACTTTACGGCGGGGCACAACTTCCATTCCAACTGCGAATTTTTACCGTTAGGCGCAATGGAAAAATCGTGCAGGCTGACGCTGGAGCTTATTGATTTAATTTACAATAAGTAATTTTAGCGTTGCTAAAAATTAAAATTTAATACAGTGCTATAAAAGCCAAAGGTTGTACTATTCAACAGCGTAAAAATGCTGCGGCTCCTCCGATTCCGCCCGGGCGTGGCACCGGGCTCTCGTACAGAGCGGCTATGAATTTAGCCGCCGCAGTTTTTATCTGCTGTTTCATAGCATCAACCTTTGGCTTTTTGTATTTACGTTAGCGTTATAAAAAGATAAGAACCGTTTTTAAATTTACTTTATTTTTAAAACAAGCAGGAAATTACAAAGCTTTGGCGAAATAATTAATCAAATGATTGATTAAATGGGAGCGCAAACTATGAATAATGAAGAAGGCAGAAAAGAAAAGCTTATCCGCGCCGGCATCGAGCTGTTTGCAGAATACGGCTACGATAAGGTCAGTATCCGCCAGATTGCGGCGGCGGCAGGCGTTAACAGTTCGATGATATCGTATTATTTTAACGGCAAAGGCGGTTTATACGAGGCTATTATCAAAGAGCTGCTGCATAATTTTGATGAGTTTTTTGCGGATATTGAAACGGATAAAGTTGACCCGCGCGAAGCTTTAAAGCTTTATATTCGTATTATCAGCGAAATTCACCGTAAATATCCGCCGCATTTTGTAAAACTTATTTACCGCGAAATGCTGAACCCAACGGAAATTTTTGAAAAGATTGCTATCAGCAGGCTGCGTGCCAATGCGGGCATACTTTTAAAAATAGTTGAGCGAGGTAAAGAGCAGGGAATTTTCCGCAGCGATTTAGATAAGGAAAAAATACTTTTAATGTTTGTTTCGGTCATTAATTTTTATTTTTTGGTAATGCCGCTGCACAGTAAAATTATCGAACAGGATGAAACTTTTTGCAGCGACTACCTTACGCAAGTGCTGGATATATTTTTTAATGGAATTGAGGTAAAGCTCCATGACGAAACATAAAATTATTACCGCCATTATCGCTGTGCTGCTCATTTTGGCAGTAGGCTCATATAAACTATACTTGCAGGGTGAAGAAGCAAAAATACTTACCGGAACGGTTGAAGCCACCAAGGCTGATATAACGCCGCGCTTGGGCGGATATCTGCGTGAGCGCCCGTTTAAAGAGGGCGACAAAGTTGCTGCGGGGCAGTTTGTGGCGCAGCTTGACCTGCGTGATTTGGAAGCACAGCTGGCGGAGTGCGAAGCAACGTATAAAAAAGCGCAGTCGCAGCTGATAGATTTGGAAAAAGGCGCACGCCCGCAGGAACTGCGCGAAGCAGCGGCTAATGTAGCGTCGGCACTTTCTGTTTACGAAAAATCACACGCGGACCGTTTGCGTTATGAACAGCTTTTCAGCCAGGGCGCTATTTCCAAGCAGCAGCTGGACCAGGCGGTTTCGGACGATTTGGTGGCAATAAATAATTTACTGGCAGCGCGCGAGCAGGAGGACCTTTTGCTGGAAGGCAACCGCATTGACGAAATTGAAGCGCAGCGTGCTGAGGTAAAACGCGCGGAAGCGGCATTAAAAAACGCGCAGGTTGATTTGGCGGACGCTACGCTGTACAGCCCGGTTGACGGTACAATACTTACGAAAAACTACGAACCGGGCGAATATGTCGCGGCAGGTATGTCGGTAGCGACGGTGGTTAATTTAAGCGACTGCTGGGTAAGGGTATATGTGCCTTCCGATATGCTGGGCGCAATTAAGCTGGGGCAGAAGGCTGACGTAAAAATTGATGCCTTTCCGCAAAGAGTGTTTGAAGGGTATATTAAAGAAATCAGCGACAGCGCAGAATACACGCCGCGCAACAGCATTACCAGGCGCGAGCGCGCTAACCTGGTGTTTGCGGTTAAGGTGGCGCTGCCTAACGAGGAGGGCATCTTTAAACCAGGCATGGTGGCGGATGTTTTGATAAAATGACAGAAAGCGAATATGCAATCATAACAAAGGATTTAACCTGTAAATTTGGCGATTTTACTGCCGTAGATAAGTTGAACATAAAAATACGCCATGGCGAAATTTACGGCTTTTTGGGTTCCAACGGCAGCGGCAAATCTACCAGCATCCGTATGCTGTGCGGAATTTTAAAGCCGTATTCCGGCACGGGCATTGTGCTTGGCTATGACGTTATCAAAGAGCCGGAAAAAGTTAAGGAAAATATCGGCTATATGTCGCAGAAGTTCAGCCTGTACCTTGATATGACGGTGTTTGAAAACCTTGATTTTTACGCCGGTATGTACGGGCTGAAAGGCGAGGCAAAATATGCCCGTATTGAAGAAATGATTAAGCAGATGAATCTGGAGGCAAAGCGCAACGAGTTTTCCGGTAATCTTTCCGGCGGGTTAAAGCAGCGGCTGGCGTTGGCCTGCGCTATTTTGCATAAGCCGCGTTTGTTGTTTTTGGACGAGCCGACAAGCGCCGTTGACCCGATTTCGCGCCGCGGATTTTGGCAGATTATCCACGAGCTGGCGATAGGCGGCACAACGATGGTTGTAACAACGCACTTTATGGAAGAAGCCGAGCACTGCGATGAAATGGTGTTTTTGGACTTTGGCAAAATGGTTGCCGAGGGCAGCCCCAAAAAGTTGAAGGAGAGCATTAAGGGCACGCTGGTAAGCATTGCCAGCGACGATTCCATTAAACTGCGTGAGGAATTAAAGGCGCGCGTGCCAGTTGAGGACGCCTATATTTTCGGGCGCGAGCTGCGCGTGCTGGTTGCGCCGGAAGATTTGCCGCTGCTTTCGGGCTGGCAGTATAAAATTATCGAACCGACGATGGAAGACGTATTTTCGTACTATCTTGATAAAAAGGGCGGTGGCAAGGTATGAACAGGCTGCTGGCTTTATTAAAAAAAGAGTTTATCCAAATGCGGCGCGACCAGCTGACGCTTGTAATTTTGCTGATTATGCCGGTTGTGCAGCTTATAATTTACGGCTTTGCCATTAATACGGATGTTAAACATTTAAAAACGGCGGTGTTTGACCAGTCGCTGTCAACGGAAAGCCGCGAGCTGTTAAACAGTTTTTCTGCCAGCGAATATTTTGACATTATCTACATCGAAAACGGTTTTGAACAGGTTAACCGCAGGATTGATGCAGGTGACGCTAAAGTCGGCGTAATTATTCCGCCCGATTTGGAGGAAAACCTTAAACATAACCGGCAGACGCCGATACAGGTTATCGTTGATGCGACCGATTCGCAGTCGGCTGCTTCCGCCATAGCGGCGGCACAATCCATCGGCAACCTGAAATCGCAGGAGGCGTTGCAGGAAAAATATGGCCTGCACAGCAGCCAAACTTCGCTTTACGACGTGCGCGTGCGCGCCTGGTACAACCAGGATTTTGTAACGTCGTTTTATATGGTGCCGGGCATTATCGGCGTGGTGCTGACGATGACGATGATACTGATAACATCCATGGCGATTGTGCGCGAAAAAGAAAACGGCACGATGGAACAGCTTATCGTAAGCCCGCTGCGCCCATGGGAACTGATACTCGGCAAAATCATTCCCTACATTTTTGTAGGCTACGCGCAAATGACGATAGCGCTGTTTGTGGGTATCATTGTGTTTGATGTACCGGTGCGTGGCAGCATTGCGCTGCTGTACATACTTTCGTCGTTGTTCATCACGGCGTCGCTGTCGTTGGGCGTGCTGATTTCCAGCGTATCCAAAACGCAGATGCAGGCAATACAGATGGGCGTATTTGTGCTTTTGCCCAGCATCATGCTTTCCGGTTTTATCTTCCCACGCGAATCCATGCCTGATTTCTTCTATTACATGGGCAATTTGCTGCCGCTTACATATTACCTGCAAATTTCGCGCGGCATCCTGCTAAAAGGCAACGGGCTGGAAATTATGCTGCCGCAGGTTATGGCGCTGGTGATTTTCATTTTGCTGACTCTTGGCGCAAGCATTAAAAAATTTGTGAAAACTTTAAACTAGAAAAGCGTAAAACACTTCGGTATGTTATAATTTAGTTATGTAATAACAGTATTACCGGAGGGTTTATGAATATAGGCGCAAGATTGGAAACAGTGGCATCGCTGGTGCCGCAGGGCTGCGTACTTGCCGATATCGGCACCGACCACGCTTACCTGCCGGTGTGGCTGCTGCAAAAAGGGGTTATTAAAGCTGCCATAGCGGCGGATATTGCCGCAGGCCCCTGCCGGGCGGCGCAGGCAAATATCGGCATGTACGGTTTAAAAAGCCGGATAGAGGTGCGCATGGGCAGCGGCTTAACGGTGCTAAAACCTGGCGAAGCCGACGGCGCGGTTATTGCCGGCATGGGCGGCGGCACAGTTATTAATATTTTAGAAGAATGCCCGGATGTTGCGGCTTCGCTTAAATTTATTATTGCCCAGCCCATGGCGGGCGCCCCGGGCTTGCGCAGATGGGCTTGTGAAAACGGCTGGCGCATTGCCGAGGAAGCGCTGGCAGAGGAAGCGCCGCACTTGTATGAAATTATGCTGCTGGTGCGCGGCGAGGAAGCACCGCACAGCGATATTGAGTACGAAATCGGCCCGCGGCTTTTACAAACAAAACCGCCGCTTTTTAAAAAGCATATCAAAAAACTTTACGCCGCCTATGCGCGCACGCTGCAAAGCATGCAGCACAGCAGCCGGGCGCAGCAAAGCGGCAAATATAAAAAATTGCAGGAGCTTCTTGCCGGATTGGAGGAATATAAGCATGAGTGCGACTGTAAATGATATTGTAAAAATTATGGACAGCATTGCCCCGCGGCAGCTTGCCGAAGATTGGGACAACGCAGGCTTATTAATCGGGCGAACCAGTAAGCCTGTCAAAAAAATCATGGTGGCGCTTGACGTATCGCCGGAGGTAGTAAGCCAGGCAACCGCGCAAAAGGCGGATATGCTGATTACACACCATCCGCCGATTTTTAAACCACTGAAAAATATCTGCGACAGCGGCTGGCAAAATGCCTTGCTGCTGACCTGCATAGAAAACGGCATTGCCGTGTACAGCGCCCATACTAGCCTGGACAGCGTGCTGGGCGGCGTTAACGATGTGCTGGCTGAAAAACTTAGCTTGCAGAAAACGGTTTCACTGGTTAAAAATGATGCTACCTGCGGCGCTTTGGGGCGCGTGGGCTATTTGCCGTGCAAGATGGAGTTTGATCAGTTTGCGCAGCTTGTTAAAAAAGTGCTGGGACTGCCGTATGTTACCGGCATCAGCGCAGGCAAAACCGTACACAAAGTGGCGCTTTGCGGCGGCGCGGGCAGCGATTTTATTGCCGAAGCGCTGGAGCATGGCGCTGATACCTATGTTACCGGCGATATTAAGTACCACGAGGCGCAGAACGCCGCTTTTGCCGGACTGAACCTTATCGACGCCACGCATCAGGGAACGGAACTGCCGGTAATAACCGTGCTGGCTGATAAAATTGCGCTGCGTGTAGCGGCGGCGGGCTTTGACGCGCAGGTTTTAACGGCGCGCGAAACCTTACTTTTTAAGCAATACTGACGAATAGAGGTAAAATAAATGATTAGTGAATTTAAAGCCGGTACAAAAATCTGCCAGTCCGTGCTGCTGCGCGTACAGCGCGTGGGCACTTCTTCTAACGGCGGCACATTTG
This sequence comes from Phascolarctobacterium sp., assembly GCA_019417125.1. GTDB lineage: Bacteria > Bacillota > Negativicutes > Acidaminococcales > Acidaminococcaceae > Fusicatenibacter_A. The sequence continues at coordinate 1,891 of DXVZ01000179.1, read as the reverse complement.
CGCGCGGTCTTTTGGAGGACAACAGCGGCAAGATACCGTTTATTACTTTTGAAGCCGGCATTGTTGAAAAAATGCGCGAACTGGACGGCCCAACGGCGATGATGGTGAGCGGCAGCGTGGATATTAACAAATTTTCCGGTGAAATGTCCTTGCAGGTAATAGTAAAAAAAATCAGCGATATCGTGCCGGAAGACGATATTACCAACCTGCTGCCGGAAGGCGATTTTGACCACGAGGCTTATAAAGAAAAATTTGACCGCCTGATAAAAAGCGTTTTAACGCCTGGCCTGCGCCTGGTGCTGGATAATGTGTTTGAAGGCGCGGCGTATGAGCAGTTTTTGCGCAATCCGGCGGGCATGCGCCTGCACCACGCTTATATCGGCGGGCTTTTGCAGCATTCGGTAGATGTTGCCGTGCTTGCTTCTGCCATGGCGGATACTATCGGCGGCGTGGATAAGGATTTAATCGTAGCCGGCGCGCTTTTGCACGACGTGGGCAAACTGCGCGAAATTTCCGCTTCCATGGGCTTTCCGTATACGACTGAAGGCCGCCTTTTGGGGCATATCAGCATGAGCGCTGCTATTGTGCAGGAAGCTGCTGCTAAAGCGCGCGTAACGGGACCTAAGTTACAGCATTTGCTGCATATCATCCTCTCGCACCACGGCGAACCGGAAAAAGGCTCACCAGTTGCCTGCGCAACGAAAGAAGCGTTTATCGTGCATTATGCCGATGAACTTGATTCAGTGATGAACCAGTTTAAAAAGACAGACAGCAAAAATCCGTGGGAATACAACAAAATGCTGCAAAGGTTTTTAATGAGCAATGTGTAAATAAGGTGAAATTATGTTTGGGCTTTTAATAATTGCTGCCGGTGTATTAACCTTTCTTGTTATTGCAAGCAGCAATACAAATAATGCAGAAAAGACTGACGGCGATAACGCCAGCGCACCAACCGGAGCTGGCCAGGACGCAGGTGCGTATAACCACCCTTACACGCAGGATGATATTATTTATAAAGACGGGCGCTATTACGAAAACGAAAATAGCGAAGACTGGGAAGAATTTGAATACGAAATCAGTGAAGACGAAAGGTTTAAATAATTGTCACAAACCGGGGCTTGACTAATTTTGCAGTTTGTGCTAAATTACTGACAGTATGAGTGTGAAAAGCAATCGCTGACGGCTTTATGCCGGAAGAGGAAAGTCCGGGCTCCATAGGGCAGAATGCCGGATAACGTCCGGCGAGGGTGACCTCAGGGAAAGTGCCACAGAAATGTGTACCGCCTGCTTAGGCAGGTAAGGGTGGAACGGTGCGGTAAGAGCGCACCAGCGGTCGGGCAACCGGCCGGCTAGGTAAACCCCATTCGGAGCAAGACCAAATAGGGAAGGGATGAAGCGGCCCGCTGATCCTTCCGGGTTGTGTCGCTTGAGTCCATAGGCAACTATGGAACTAGATAAATGATTATCGTAACAGAACTCGGCTTACTGATCACTCATATCCATTTTTGAATTGTACAGGAGGAATCTTTATGGAAATCATCAATATCTCTGATAAAGCAGCCTTTGATCAACTCGTCAAGGAAAGCACGAAACCGGTCATGGTTGACTTTTGGGCGACCTGGTGTGGTCCCTGTAAGATGGTCGCTCCTATGATTGCACAGATTGCGGCAGAACGGGATGATGTGCAGGTGGCTAAAGTTGATGTGGACCAAGTCCCTGATGTAGCCAGCGAATTTGGCATTGCCGCCATTCCGACGGTTGTTTATTTCAAGGATGGCAAGGAAGCCCATCGCTTTGTCGGCGTCCAGTCAAAAGCCGCTTATTTGGATCCTCTTCAAAGCCTGTGATTTGCATGATGAAGAAACTATCTATTGTAGTCCCCGTCTTTAAT
>DXVZ01000178.1 GCA_019417125.1 Phascolarctobacterium sp. | reverse complement strand
CCTTTTAGAATGCCATTGTATTTTATAATAACAGGTTATTTTATATCCAATAGTGTTGTTTTGAAAAAATTTATTCCAAAAAGATTGAAGCGGTTACTAATTCCATATTTTTTCTACGGCATATCAATTAACTGTATTGTTTTATTTACGCTGTGGTTAAAGAATGAATTAACTATACAAATACTTGTTGATAAATTTATAGGTTTGTTATATTCGCGTTTTTGTTTATTTCCATTAGGAACAGATGGCAATACATATTATCTTTCAACATTTGCACCTGGATGGTTTTTAACAGTTTTGTTTGTGGCTTCAGCTTTGTTTATGCCGTTTTTGTATTTGCCTTCCAAACGAATAAAATGGTTGATTTTGGTGTATTTTATCATTACGTTTTTACTGAATAGAGTTCCAATATTATTACCCTGGTCTTTAGATACTGCTTTTATAGGTGCGTTATTTATATTTGTTGGTTACAAACTAAATAACAACAACATAAATCCCCCCCGAGTGAACACAAATGTCTGTTTTGGTTGATATTAGCAATAAGTATTTATATTTTACTGGTTAACTACAACGGTATTGTCAATATGTCAGTAAGGGTTTATGGCGCTCATTTGTTAAGCCCAATAATATTTTTTATAGTTGGTGTTTTAGGAAGTTTTATATATTTTTATTTGTTAAAACTGTTTGAAAATACTTTTATTGTTAGAACCATTGCAAAGATTAGCAATTATACGGTGAGTCTTTTATGCATTCATGTTTTTATATATGCTTGCGTTAAAAAATTGCAGGCAATATTAAATTTTAACGACAGTTTTTACACTTTAATGGCTTTTTTTACGGCATTGTGCATAGGAATTGCTTTAAAAAACTTTTTTATTATAATGGAAGAACGTATTGGATTTACAAAATATTTATAATAGGAGGCAAACAATGAAAACAGCACTAATAACAGGCATAACCGGTCAGGACGGTTCGTACTTGGCAGAGTTTTTGCTGGAAAAAGGTTATGAGGTACATGGTATTATCCGCCGCCACAGCACAATCTGCACGGAACGCATCGACCATTTGTATTACGATAAATCACTTAAAAACCGCTTCTTTTTGCATTATGGCGATTTAACGGATTCGTGCAATTTAACATCGCTTATTTTAAAGATCAAGCCGGATGAGGTATATAACCTTGGCGCGCAGTCGCACGTTGCCGTTTCTTTTGAAGTACCGGAATATACGGCTGAAGCAACCGGCGTCGGCACAATCCGCCTGCTGGACGCAATTCACCAAAGCGGCGTAAACTGCAAGTTTTATCAGGCGTCAACGTCCGAACTTTTTGGCGGTTTGCCTGAAACTGCCCCGCAGAGCGAAAAAACGCCGTTTTACCCCAAAAGCCCATATGGCGCGGCAAAGCTGTATTCCTACTGGATTACCGTAAACTACCGCGAAGCTTACGGCATGTTTGCCTGCAACGGCATTTTGTTTAACCACGAATCACCGCGCCGCGGTGAAACATTTGTTACGCGCAAAATTACCATTTCCATTGCCAATATTTTGGCTGGCAAGCAGGAAAAACTTTCGCTGGGTAATTTAAACGCCAAGCGCGACTGGGGATTTGCCGGCGACTATGTGGAAGGCATGTGGCGCATATTACAGCAGGATAAACCTGGCGATTATGTGCTTGCTACCAACGAAACACATACCGTGCGTGAATTTGTAGAGCGTGCTTTTGCCGAAGTAGGTATTGAAATTATCTGGCAGGGCAGCGGCGTTGACGAAAAAGGCATAGATAAAGCGACTGGCAAAGTGCTGGTAGATATCAATCCGCGTTACTTCCGCCCGGCAGAGGTAGATTTGCTGTGGGGCGACGCCACAAAAGCAGAAAAAGAATTGGGCTGGAAGCGTAAAGTTGATTTTGCCGGGCTTGTAAAAATGATGGTTGCCGCCGATGTTGAAAAAACACTTGGCATAAGCCTTGCAGAATATTTGCAAGATAAAGGAAGTAAAAACAAATGATGGAAAAAGAAGCCAAAATTTATGTAGCCGGGCACAGGGGTATGGTAGGCAGTGCTATTGTGCGCGCACTGAATAAAGCAGGCTATAAAAATATTATTATGCGCACATCTAAAGAACTTGATTTGCGCAGGCAGGACGCTGTGGAAGAATTTTTTGCGGCAGAAAAACCGGATTATGTATTTTTGGCAGCGGCTAAAGTTGGCGGCATTATGGCAAACAGCAAATACCCTGCCGATTTTATGTATGACAACATGGTTTTAGAGATGAACGTTATCCATTCGGCGTACCAAAACAACGTTAAAAAGCTGCTGTTTTTGGGAAGCAGCTGCATTTATCCGCGCCTTGCGCCGCAGCCGATGTCGGAAAGCTGCCTTTTAACATCTGCTTTGGAGCAAACTAACGAAGCTTATGCGCTGGCAAAAATAAGCGGCTTAAAATACTGTGAATATTTAAACAGGCAGTGCGGTACGGATTATATTTCGGTAATGCCTACTAATTTATATGGTCCTAACGATAATTACCATCCGGAAAATTCGCACGTATTACCGGCGCTTATCAGGCGCTTCCACGAAGCGAAAATTAGCGGTGCGGAAACGGTAACGATTTGGGGCACAGGCAAACCTTACCGCGAGTTTTTATATGTGGATGACCTTGCCGATGCCTGCGTATTTTTAATGAATAATTACAGCGGCAACGAAACCGTAAATATCGGCACGGGCAAGGAAGTGACCATTAAAGAACTGGCACTTTTGGTGAAAGATATTATTGGTTTTAAAGGTGGACTTGTTTTTGATGAGACTAAACCTGACGGAACGCCGCGCAAGCTGCTTGACGTAAGCAAATTAAATGATTTGGGCTGGCATTATACTACTGAGCTTAGTGATGGTATTGCTAAAACTTATGATGACTTTTTACATTCTGATTTTAGGGCGGAACGTTAATTTTACGGGAGAAGTAAAATGAAAATAGTAATTCTTGCCGGTGGCGGCGGCAGCAGGCTGTTTCCGTTATCGCGCAGCTGCTTTCCAAAACAGTTTTTGCATATAGCTGGCAAAAAATCGCTTTTGGTACAGACCATTGAGCGTTTTTTAGGGCTTGCCGAAGCCAAAGACATTATTATTGTGACCAATAAAGATTATATCTACCATGTGCAGGCTGAACTTAAAGAAGCCGGTGCGGAACAAGCGCACATTATTACCGAGCCCGTCGGCCGCAATACTGCGCCTGCCATCAGCCTTGCCATGGCGTATATAAAAGCACAAAGCGGCATTGAGAATGAAACAGTATTTATCTCCCCGGCGGACCATTTAATAAAACCGGTTGGAGAGTTTAGAAAAACAGTTGCCGGTGCGCAGGCTTTAGCAAAGGACGGCAAAATAGTAACCTTCGGCATTGTGCCGGATAAGCCGGAAACTGGCTATGGCTATATAAAAACGGCGGATAAAATCAGCAGCAATGCTTATGAGGTTGAAGCTTTTAAAGAAAAACCGGATGAGGCGACTGTGGCAGAGTATGTGAAAGCAGGCTGTTATTATTGGAACAGCGGCATGTTTATGTTTAGCCTGCAAACTATGGAAGCAGAGTTAAAAGAACATGCGCCGGCAATTTATGCTGTTTACAGCAGCGGCTATAAAGCAATGTTGGCAGATTTTGAAAAACTACCGGATATTTCTATCGACTACGCTGTTGCAGAAAAATCTGCACGTATGGCGCTGGTGCCGCTTGCTGATATTTATTGGAATGACATTGGCAGCTGGGACGCTATTGCCGAAACATTCAGCGACAGCACAGGCAATATGTACAGCGGCGATGTTATAGCCGAAAACTGTACCAACACCATGATTTTAGGGCAGGAACGTTTAATTGCCGGGCTGGATTTGCAGAACTTAATGGTAGTAGATACGCCGGACGTACTTTTAGTGGCGCAAAAAGGTAAATCGCAAGACGTAAAGCAGCTTGTAAACAAACTAAAAAAGGAAAAACGCAAAGAAGTTGATGAAAACCGCACTATGTACCGGCCATGGGGCAGTTATACAATACTTGCCGAGGGTGAGGGGTACAAAGTAAAAAGAATAACGATAAACCCGGGGGCAAAATTAAGCCTTCAGCTGCATTACCACCGCAGTGAGCACTGGACGGTAATAAGCGGTACGGGCAAGCTGACTTTGGATGGTAAGGAAGTATTTTTTAGGGAAAACGAAAGCACCTACATACCGATAGGCGTAAGGCACAGGCTGGAGAACCCAGGTAAATTGCCGCTATCGATAATAGAGGTGCAGAACGGCAAATACCTTGGCGAAGATGATATAGTGCGTTTTGATGATATGTATGGCAGAAAAGAAGAATAAAGATGTACATCACACGCAATATCGAAGAAACAATTAACAGAATATCAAGCCAGTTTAAAGTGCTGCTTTTAACCGGCGCGCGGCAGGTGGGGAAGACGACGCTGTTAAAGCATTTGGCGCAGGGCAGCGGGCGTACTTACGTTACGCTGGATGACTTAGCCGTGCGCAGTTTAGCGATTAGCGACCCGGCACTGTTTTTACAGCGCTACACGCCGCCGCTACTTATCGACGA
>DXVZ01000177.1 GCA_019417125.1 Phascolarctobacterium sp. | reverse complement strand
GTTGATTTTAAAATATACTTTACTTAGATAACCCCAAGAAAAGTTATAGAGCCAAAAGCGTTGTTTTTAAAATGCTGTTATCCGGGTCGGCATAATTTATTATCTGCTGAATATTTTCAATGCTATGATATGTGTTCAATGATAATCACCCAATCGGAAATAGTTTTAACCTTTTTAGCAGCACTAAAGTTTAAATGCTTGTGTGGTTAGTATAGTTATATTATATTGTGAATATGATAAATGCACAACTATTCAGGTGTTGCTAAAGGAGGTTCTTTATGAAACAACGTAAAACAGGGTTGATGTATTCTGAAGCCTTTGCTAATTATGAAGTTTGCGATGGTTACTTGGTATTAAGCAAAGAAAGTAATCTGTGGATTACCGGCGATGATTATTACGATACGCCGGAACGTGTTACCCAGGCTTATGAAATGCTGAAAAAATCCGGCCTTGCCGGAAAATTACTGCCTATACAGCCTAAAAAAGCAGATAAGGAAGCACTTATTGGTTTTCATTCGGCAGAGTATATTGAAAAGCTTGATTTTTTAAGCAAAAACGGCGGCGGAAGCGTCGGCGAGTTATGTTATATCGGCAAAGGCGGGCTTGATGTAATAAGGGAAGCCGTTGGCGGAGATTTAGAAGCGTTAGACGCCGTTATGGAAGGGCGCGTAGACAACGCTTTCTGCCTACAAAGGCCGCCCGGAGCGCATGCCGAGCGCGATAAAGGTTATGGTTTTTGTGTTGTTAATAATTTTAATATTTTAGTGCAGTACGCGCGTGAAAAATATAATTTGAAAAAGATAATGATTATAGATTTTGACAATCATTATAAAAAGGGTATTGAAGATGCCTGGTATGATACCAATGAAGTACTTTATGCAGAGGTGCATCAATCCGGAGCACTTGCCGAAAACTGTATTTCTGATAGAAATGCAGACCAAATAGGCACAGGCAGCGGCACCGGTTACAATGTTGTAATACCAATGCCTTCTGGCGCGGGAAACGACGCTTACATTAAAGCGTTTGAAGAAATAATTGTGCCCGTAGCAGACCAGTATAAACCGGAACTAGTTGTTGTTATTGCTGGTTTTGCCGCTAATATTTTTGACCCGTTATGCCGTCAGCAGTTAACCGCCAACGGTTATAAAAAGCTGATGGAGATAATTTGCGGCATCGCGGAAAGAAATGCTAATGGCAAACTTGTGGCAGTGCTTGAAGGCGGCAAAGGAAATTATATGGCATTTTGCATTCATAAAGTACTTAAAGCGATGAGCGGCGAGGCAAGCATTGTGCCGGATATAACCGAAGGCCTGATTGTAAGAAATTATATTACGCATGACCAGCGCACGGTAATTGAAAATGTAAAAAAGATACTTAGCCCTTATTGGAAATTTTAAAATAGCAATTCAATAACACAACAAACACAAACGCCAAAGCAATACCGTTAAAGGTATCCGCTTTGGCGTTTTGTAATTTGCGTATTAAAATTTAAAACTTTTAATGTTTAATAAAGCTAAAAATGTTAAGCGTTAAAAGCCGTATTACTCCAGCTCAATGCTTTCGCCCGGTTTTACAACCAGCACTTTGGCGCTGCCAGCCGCTTCAACATCAGCTTTGTAGGCTTCAACGTCCTGGGCAATCAGCGGCCAGGTATTGTAATGGATAGGGATAACGTATTTGGCTTTTAAAAACTCGGCGGCAATAGCTGCGTCTTTCGGGCCCATGGTAAAGTTATCGCCGATAGGCAGCACGGCGTAATCAAACGGGTCTAAGCGCTGCAAAAGCTGCATATCGCTGAACAGCGCGGTATCGCCGGCAAAATACAGCTTGGTGCCGTAAAAATCTACAATAAAGCCGCAGGCGTGCCCGCCGGCAACGCCGCTGCCGTGGAAGGCAAGCGTCAGGCGCACTTTGCCAAAATCAAATGCGTGCGTGCCGCCTAGGTGCATGCCGTGCGCTTTAACGCCTGCTTCACCGGCAAGGCCGCAAACTTCGGCGGTAGAAATTACCGTAGCATCGCAGGCTTTGGCAATCTCAAACGCGCTGCCGATATGGTCGAAATGCGCGTGCGATACCAAAATATATTCTACGTTCAGCCCTTTTAAGGCTTCAACGTCGCCCGGCTTAAATTTAGGGCAGCCTTCCAGGTACGGGTCGAAAATAATGTTGTGCCCTTCGTGGCACAGCATAAAGCAGGCGTGGTTAATATACTTAAAAGTGGTTGACAAGATAATCATCTCCTTTTTATCAGCTTATTTTTATTATAACACATCTCTATTGATAATAGGAATTGTGAATTGTAATGAAACAAAATTAAAACGGCTTTACAGTTTGCCCGTGCATGTTGTAAAATTTATTTGTATATTTGCAGCTAAGTAAAATTTAAAATACAGGCAAGGAGAAGTAAACGTGAGATTTAAAAAACGTACTATGACAGCAGTAACACTGGCGTGCTTAACGGCTTTTGCGGCAAGCGCCCAGGCGTCGCCGCGCGCGGTGACAGTGCCTAAAACAACAACCGCCACTGTGGCGACGGCGGCTGCCAAAATTATAAAAAATAAATTAAAAAACGGCAAAGCCGCCCAGGCTGATGATAATGCCATTACCTCTAAAAGCGTAACCAAGCCTAAAGCGACGGCAAAAAAAACTCAGCAGGCAAAGACGGCGGCTAAAGTAAATATGGCTGGCCTGCCGAAAAATTATAAAAAAATAGGCATTTTTGGCGAGGCGGAAGCTACCAAAGAACAGGCTGCGGCGCTGATTTACCTTAATAATACCGAGCCGCAGCTGAACTGCTCCGTGGATGAGCTGGTAGAACTGTACTGGACGGAAGCTGGGCGCGAGGGCGTGCGCGAGGATATCGCGCTGGCGCAGGCGATTATTGAAACGGGCTTTTTCCGTTTTACTGGCGACGTTAAGCCGGAACAGAACAATTTTTGCGGGCTTGGCACCACGGGCGGCGGCGTAGAGGGCGCGTATTTTGACGAGCCGGAAACCGGCGTGCGCGCGCACATCCAGCATTTGCTGGCGTACACCACCAAAAAGCACCCCTCTACCGAAATTGTGGACCCGCGTTATGAACTGGCTCATTCCATCCGCATGGAGCGCGGACTGGTTGATAAATGGTCTGGGCTGAACGGCACCTGGGCAATGGGCAGCCAGTACTGCGAGAAAATTATGCGCATTTACCAAACCATGCTGACGCTGAGCGATAAGGATTTAAAAGAAGCGGAAAAGGCTAAGGCGGAATACCTTAAAAACTATACCGGCAAACATAAGGTTGAGGATAAGAAAGACGATAAGGATAAGGAAACCAAGCCGGAACGCAAGCTTACGATGCGCGAGCGCGTAGAAAAGATTTTGAGAGAGGGAAAGTGATTTAATGCATATCGTATTGGTTGAGCCGGAAATACCGGGCAACACCGGCAATATAGCGCGTTTGTGTGCTGCAACGGGGTGCCATCTGCACCTGGTGCGCCCGCTGGGGTTTTCGGTTGAGGATAAATATTTAAAACGCGCCGGGCTGGATTACTGGCATTTGGTGGATATACATTATTATGACAGTGTGTACGAGGTTTTAGAAAAATACAAGGACAACCCGCGCTTTTTGCTGACGACGAAGGCGCACAAGCGTTATACGGACGTGCAGTACGCGCCGGACAGCTTACTTATTTTTGGCAAGGAAACAGCAGGGCTGCCGGAAAAGCTGCGCAATGAATACGCCGACTGCTGCGTGCGCATACCGATGATTGCCGAGGCAAGAAGCCTGAACCTTTCCAATTCCGTAGCTATTGTTGCCTACGAGGCTTTGCGCCAGCAGCCTGATTTTGGCGGGCTGATTGTTTAACGGAGGATTTATGATTGTTTTAAAAGAATTTGAGTTTGACGCAGCGCATTACCTGCCGGAATACAACGGCAAGTGCGAGCGCCTGCACGGGCATACCTATAAATTAGTGGTTAAAGTGCAGGGCAGGCCCGACCATGAGGGCATGGTCATCGACTTTATCCGCTTAAAAAACATCGTTAAAGAAAACGTGCTGGTGCATTTGGACCACGCCTGCATCAACGACATTTTGCCGCAGCCATCGGCAGAAAACATCAGCATTTGGGTGTGGAACAAGCTGAAAGATTTGCTGCACGGCGATAATTATGATTTGTACGAGGTGGAGGTATGGGAAACCAAAACCAGCGGCTGCATTTACAGGGGGGATTTATAATGAAGGACGTACAGTCCCAAACGGATATGCGTAATGTGCCGCTGAAGCACGTCGGCATTAAAAACCTGCGCTGGCCAGTGAAGTTGAAAGATAAAGAGCACGGCGTGCAGCACAGCGTAGCTACCATCAGCCTGGCGGTGGATTTGCCGCACGAAATCCGCGGCACGCACATGAGCCGTTTTGTTGAGTGCATGCAGACGGTGGGCGCTATCAGCCCCAACGGGCTGGAAGAAGTGCTGGATAAATTAAAAGAGCATTTACAGGCGGAAAAAGCGTTTATCCGCATGGAGTTTCCGTATTTTATTTATAAAAGCTCGCCGGTAACGGGGCAGCGCGCGCCGATGGATTTGAACTGCGTGCTGACGGCGGAGAAAAAGGACGAGTTTAAACTGCGCATTATGGCGGAAGTGCCGGTGCAGACCCTGTGCCCGTGCAGTAAGGAAATTAGCGACTACGGCGCGCATAACCAGCGTGCGCTGGCGCGGATTGAAGTTGAAGCGGACGGGCTGGTGTGGATTGAAGAACTTGCCGAAATGGCGGACGCGGGTGCGAGCGCGCCGGTGTACAGTTTACTGAAACGCCCGGACGAAAAATTTGTAACTGAAAAGGCTTATGACAACCCGCGTTTTGTGGAGGATGCAGTGCGCGAGATTGCCCTGCGCCTGGAAGCGGACAAACGCATTAAATGGTACGAGGTTACGGTGGAAAGCATTGAAAGCATCCATAACCACAATGCCTTTGCCTGCGTGGAAAAGGGCTGGCAGGCATGATTATTAAACTGAATGAACGTAATTTGCAGCGCGAAATTGCCGCGCTGGGGGTACATCCCGCCAGCGTTGGCATTTTTGCCGCTAAAAGCCAGATTGTGCCGCTTAAA
>DXVZ01000176.1 GCA_019417125.1 Phascolarctobacterium sp. | reverse complement strand
GAATGGTAGCACTCAAAGCCGTCAAAAGGTTCTTCAATCAGCTCCACCAGCGTCTGCGCCAGCCCCGGGCCATGGAACGAGCTTGCCGCGTGGGCACACAAGGCAACGCCGCCAGCACCGTGAATAGCGCCGATAACCTCGCGTATCGGCGGAAATTCCGGAAAACCCAGCGCGTTTTCCGGCGTAAAAATACGTTTAAAAAAATCGTTTACGCCGCTGCATAAGCCTTTATCAATTAAATACGCCAGCGATTTCCACCCGCCGCGCCTGCGGTCGTAAGTGTAATTTTTAAACTCCTCAAAATCCAGCGGCCAGCCCTGCTTAATCAGCAGCTGCACGCTGTCATCGTCCTTTTTATCAAGCAAATGCGTGTTATGCGCCAAAAGTTCCTGCAAGGGTTTATTGGCGGCATCTATGCCGTAACCAAGGATATGGAAAGAAATGCCGTCCTTTGTGGAGCACACCTCCACCCCCGGCACGCAGGCAATGCCAGCAGCTTTGGCAAGACGCATTACTTCCGCAACATTTTCCGTGCTGTCGTGGTCGGTAACGGCAATAACGCCCAGCCCTTCCGCCAGCGCGGCGTTTACCAGTTCCTGCGGCGTCCAGGTACCGTCTGACACCGTGCTGTGAATATGCAAATCAACCTTTCTCATGTTCCCCTCCGTGGCAGCGGCAGCAGTTTTCCGGCGGCGCTGCCTCCTCCTTATTAACAAAGCTCTGCTTTAAACAGCTTAAAACAAACAGCACCGTGCCCGTCAGCACAATGGTGCCGCCCGGCGCAAGGTCAGCGTAATAAGACACCGTCAGCCCCACCGTTACGGTGATAATGCCGTAAACTATGCCGCCGATAATCGTCCCCGCAAAGCTGCGCGCCAACTGCAAGGCGCACGCCACAGGAATAACCATCATAGCGGAAACCAAAAGCAGCCCCACAATGCGCATGGAAAGCGCCACCGTCAGCGCCGTCAGCACCGCCAGCCACACGTTCAGCTTGCCTACCGGCAAACCTGCTACGCGGGCAGAAGTTTCATCAAACGTAATGTATTGCAGCGGGCGGTAAAACATCACCGTAAAGGCGCAGGCAAACAGGCCCAGCAGCGCCACCACCCATAAATCACTGGTGCTGATGGTCATAAGGCTGCCGAACAAAATGCTGCTTAAATTAAAACCGCCCATACGGTTCATACTGCTGAAAATTACCGCCAGCCCGATGCCGCTGTAAAAAAAGATAGCAAGCACCATTTCTGAAAAAGTGTCCAGCTTTTGGCGTACCTTTTCAATTACCAGCGCCCCCAAAACGGTAGCCGCCGCCGCGCTAAGCACCGGCTGCGCCCCCAAAAGCGCGCCGCCTGCCACACCGGCAAAAGCAATATGCCCCAGCCCGTCGCCAATCATCGATTGCCGGCGCAGCACTAAAAAGCTGCCTATTAAAGGGCAGATGACGGCGACAATCAGCCCCGCCAGCCACGCCCTCTGCATAAATCCTGCGGAAAACATCTCTAACATTCACATTACCTCTATCTGTAAAAATAACCGTGCTTGTGCCTGTGCACCAGCGCCTGGTGCACGTCGCCCCAAAAGCAAATATTGTGGTCAAGGCACAGCGCGTTTTTGCAAACTTTTACCGCCAATTCCAAATCATGCGAAACCATCACAATCGTCACGCCCTCGCTGCGGTTAATCTCTCCCAGCATCGCGTACAGTTCTTCTTTGGCGTCCGGGTCAACGCCGGTAGCAGGTTCGTCCAGCAGCAAAAGCTGGGGGCTGCGCACCATGGCGCGCGCCAAATACACGCGCTGCTGCTGCCCGCCGCTCAGCTCGCCTATTTTGCGGTACTCTAATTCTTTCAGCGAAAAACGGCTGATAATATCGTCCACGGCGGCTTTATCTGCGTGCGTATAACGCTGAAACATACTGCCGCCGCTCAGCCGCCCCAGCGACACAACCTCGCGCACGCTGATAGGGAACGCCCTGTGCTGGCGCGCCGGGTTCTGCGGCACATAACCGATTTTATCCCACGCCGTAAAACTTTCGCGGTTCTGCCCAAAAATGCAGATACTGCCCTGCATAGGCTTTAAAATGCCTGCCAACAAGCGCAGCAGCGTGCTTTTGCCTGCGCCGTTCGGGCCGATGACGGCAACAAAATCACCCTGTTCAATTTTCAGCGATAAGTCGTTTAAAATCCAGCCTTCGCCGTAGCTGTAACCAAGTTTGTCTATTTCTATAACTGTTTTCATTGTACCCTACCGTTTAACGCAATTTCAAGGTTTGTAATATTGCGCTCCATAATCTTTAAATAATCATCGCCGTTTTGGCGCCCTTCTTCGCTCAAGCCCTCCAGCGGGTCCAGCACCAGCGTCTGCGCCCCGGCGGATTGCGCAATGGTTTCGGCAATGCGCGGGCTGACGAGCGTTTCAAAAAATACGTACTGAATATTGCTTGCGCGCATTACGCCAATCAGTTTATTCAGCGCCGCCGGCGAGGACTCTGCCTGCGGCGACAGCCCCATAATGGAAAGCTGCTGCAAACCGTAATCCGCCGCCAAATGCCCAAACGCGGCGTGCGTGGTAACAAAAGTTTTAAGCTGTGCTTTTTGCGCTGCCGCCGTAAGTTTAGCGTCCAGCTCATTCAGGCGCTTAATATACGCAGCGGCGTTTTGTTCGTACTCATCTGCGTTTGCAGGGTCAGCCTTAATAAAAGCATCGCGCACCGCCGCCACTTCCACGGCCGCCTTACGCGGGCTCAGCCAAAAATGCGGGTCAGTTTTGCCGCTTTGCTGCGCCATAAACCCGCGCCCTGCTTCCACCGCCTGCACGCCCTCGCCGGCAACTGCCTCCAGCGCTGGCTGCGCCCATGGTTCTACGCCGCCGTTATACACAAACACC
>DXVZ01000175.1 GCA_019417125.1 Phascolarctobacterium sp. | reverse complement strand
TTCTTTAAGTTCCTGCTTCGGCAGGTATGGCAGCTGTAAGTTTAGCAAAACGGTGTTATCCGTACCAACAGTAAATGCCAGTGCTTTGCCTTTGATTTTATCACGCTTAAAAATGCCCGCCAAAAAATCCGCCATGGCTTTAGCATTAAACAAATAAGCATCCGCCTGCAATTCCAGCGGCAGCTGCCTCAAAACCAACTTTTCTACTTGCGGTACAGTTTTTGCGCAATTAACAGCGGCTATTTTTACTGTATCCGTGCCAATATCCACTGCAATAATTCTTTTGTAATTTGGTGTTAAAAACTTTGTTTTAAAATTTTTATAATCCATGCTCCACTTTCCTAAAAATAAAATACACTCCAATAAAAATCAGCCAGCTGGCGTGCAAATAGCAAAGCGGCAAAAGCGCCTGCGCATAAAAACGGACCGAAAGGTATTGCTTCCTGCCTGCCTTTAACGCCGCCAATAAGCAGCAAGGTGGCAATTAGCCCGCCGCTGATAAATGCCAGCAACAAAAACATTGCCGTTTGTTCTAAACCAAGCCACAGCCCAAGCGCGGCACTTAATTTAACATCCCCGCCGCCCATGCCGCCGCGGCTTAAAATAAAAATTGCCAGCGTTATGCTAAAAGCCAGCACGCTGCCGCTTAACCCACCGGCTATGCCTTCCGGTAGATATAACGCGCTGTAAAAAATTCCACTAAAGGCGATAAGGGCAACAAGCCCATCCGGTATAATTTGCAGGCGGTAATCAATCAGGCTTACCAAAATAAGACAGCATGTTAAACACAGCAGTAATAAAAGCCTCAAACCTGGCGCGGACTGCCAGCCGCATAAAACAAATGTCAAACCAGTTAAAACTTCTGCGGCTAAATTACTGCAGCCGTAAGCCGTATTGCAGTAACGGCAGCGGCCTTTTAAAGCGGCATAGCTTATAACCGGCACCAAGTCGTAAACAGCCAGTTTATGCCCGCAGCTATCACAGGCAGACCTGCCCCAAACAATACTGCGCCCCTGCGGCAAACGGCAGGCACACAAATTTAAAAAGCTTCCAAGCGTGCTGCCTAAAACAAAATAAAAAACAAGCCACAAAACCATTAAAAACATATCACCACATTTTGTTAAATTTTACTGCGCAAAATAAGCGCAACTTTGATATTATATCAAAAAAATAACAGCAGATGCAAGAAACATCCGCTGTTATACAGTGCATTAATTTTTATTTACCTGTACGTCCGCGTTTTGTAAAAGGCTTGCCCTCTTTGCAGAGCGGGCAGTCGTTTGGGTCGTAAGTCGGTACGTCAAGATGCAGCAACGCTTCTGTGCGCATTCCAAAATCAACTTTGCCGCCGCTGCGGTCAACTAAAAGTCCAATGCCGACAGGCACGCCGCCATGAGCTTTAACAACGTCCAGCACTTCTTTAACGCTGCCGCCGGTGGTTACAATATCTTCAACAATCAGTACACGGGTGCCTTCCGGGATCTGGAAGCCGCGTTTTAAAGTCATTTTTCCGTTTTCGCGTTCGGTAAAAATAGCACGGGTGCCAAGCGCTTTGCCAACCTCGTGCGCCAGCAAAATACCGCCTGTCATCGGCCCTATAACAAGCTCTACGTTATCGGTAGCATAGCGTTCAGCCAATTCCTGGCAAAGCATTTCCGTATATTTAGGGTGCTGCAGCACATTGAACTTTTCAACATACATAGGGCTGTGCAGGCCGCTGGTCAGTAAAAAATGGCCGTGCAGCACTGCTTGTGTTTCTTCTAACAACTGCATTACTTCTTTTTCCTGCATCATAAGTTTATACACCTCTTATTTCTGCTGCAATGCTTTGTGCCGCAGCTTTTTTGTTTTCAGCTTTGGTAATGGGCCTGCCAACAACAATATGGGTAGAACCGTTTTTCAGTGCGCCGGTAGGCGTTGCAATCCTGCTCTGGTCGTTAACATCGCTGCCCGCTGGGCGGATGCCCGGGGTAACAATCAAAAAGTTTTCGCCGCACGCTTGGCGGATAGCAGCTGCTTCCTGCGGGGAAGCAACAACTCCGTCCATGCCGGCTTCCTTGGCGAGTTTCGCAAGGGCGATAACCTGTTCGGCAATGCTTGTTTTATAGTTCAAATCAGCATACTGCGCTTCGTCAATACTGGTTAAAACAGTTACGGCAATCAGCTTCGGCGCAGTCCTGCCAAGCTCTGCGGCTTTGGCGTGCACGGCTTTTACAGCCTCCTGCATCATCTTCTTGCCGCCAATCGCATGCACGTTCATCATATCAGCACCAAGCTCTGTTAAAACCGACAGTGCGCTGGCAACGGTATTAGGAATATCATGCAGTTTCAAATCCAAAAATACCTTTTTATTCCGTGCCTTCAAAAATGTTATCATTTCGCTGCCTGCAGCATAGTAAAGTTCCATACCGACTTTGTAGTGGCAAACAGCGTCGCCCAGTTCATCTACGCAGGCTTTTGCCTGTTCCGCCGTTGGGAAATCCAATGCTACAATCAATCTTTCATCATTCTGCATGGCTTACTCCTTTCCGCCGCTGCGCAAGGCAAAGCTGCCCTCCGGCAGAGCTACGCCAACCATATCGGTCAGCTTTTCAATGCCGTGGCGGTTCATGTAATCCAATATACCGTGGCTGATTGTTTCAGCAATGCAAGGGTTGCGGAAGTTTGCCGTACCCACCGCAATGGCGCTTGCGCCGCAAAGGAAGAACTCGATAGCGTCCTCAGCCGTTTCAATGCCGCCCATGCCAATAATAGGCACATGCACTTTCTGCGCCACTTCATAGCACATACGCACGGCAACTGGGCGTACAGCGGGGCCGCTTAAGCCGCCTGTAATATTGCCAAGCACCGGGCGCTGGCGTTCAATATCTATCTTCATGCCTATCAGCGTATTGATCAAAGAAATCGCATCCGTGCCTGCGGCTTCAACAGCCAAAGCCATTTCAGTAATGCTGGTTACGTTAGGCGAAAGCTTGGTAATAACTGTTTTGGTAAAATGCTTTTTAACCTGCTCTACTACCGACGCCGCGCTGTCCGGGCAAGTACCAAAAGCAATGCCGCCCTGCTTTACATTTGGGCAGGAAATATTAATTTCCACCGCATCGACTCCATCAACATCCAGCTTGTGCGCCAATTCGCCGTATTCTTCAGGCGAAGAAGCGGCAATGTTTACGATAACTGGCACATTATATTTGCGCAGCTTGGGTAAGGTTTCGTTTAAAAAGTAATCGCTGCCGGGGTTTTCAAGCCCAACGCAGTTTAACATACCGGACGGCGTTTCCACCGCACGCTGGCCCTTATTGCCCTCGCGCGGCAGCAGCGTGGTGCCTTTAACGCACACCGCGCCTACTTTTTCCAAATCCAAAAAGTCGGTAAACTCCAGCCCGAAGCCAAATGTTCCGGAGGCGGTGGTAACTGGCGTCTGCATTTTTAAACCGGCAATATCTACTGCCAGCCTGCCGTCATATAATTTTGCGCTTACCATTCGCCCACCTCCTCTGCCCAAAATACCGGGCCGTCGGTACAAACCTTTAAACGTTTGCCAATGCCGCTGCACGAACATGAAAGGCATGCGCCAAGTCCGCACGCCATATATTTTTCCAGTGATACCTGGCACTTAATGCCGTAACCTTCAGCTGCCTGCGCAACGGCTTTCATCATAGGTACGGGGCCGCAAACATAAACGCAGTCGTAAATATCTGTTTGCATAACGCGCGGCAAAATAGACATAACAGTACCTTTTTTGCCAAGGCTGCCATCATCAGTTGTTAAATACTGCATACGGCAGCTGTCTTTAAAAAGTTCCGTCCAAAACAGTTCATCCGCCGTGCGGCCACCCATTACAATATCCGTTTTGGGGTTGTTAAAGCCTTGCGCAAGATACAGCAGCGGCGCAAGGCCAAGTCCGCCGCCTACCAGCAGCGGGCGTTCCGCACTCATATCAAAACCATGCCCCAGCGGGCCGACGATGCTTAATTTATCACCGCTGCAGTATTCTGCCAAAATTTTGGTGGCATCGCCGATAATGCGGTAAATCATAGTAATCGTGCCATCTTTTTTATTAACGCCGGCAACGCCGAAAGGACGCCGCAAAAGCGGCGCAGTACGGTTAAATACCTGCACGTTTACAAACTGCCCAGGAACGGCAAGTTCTGCCAGTTCCGGCGCATATACTTCTATTAATTTGGTTGAACTGTTTAAGACGCGCTGTCCTACAACTTTAGCTTCAACTATTTTTTTAGGCATTTATCAGCCCTCCCAGGAAAGATCCTGCAAAGCAACAATGCTTACGACACGGCGGCGGCGCATAGCGCTCATTACATGCTGTAATTCGCGTGCAGTATCAAGCGAAGTCAGGCAGGCAATAGCATGCTCAACCGTTGAGCGGCGAATTTTAAAGCCGTCGCGTTCAGCGTCGCGGCCATGGTTGGTAGTATTGATAACCATACTGATATGGCCTTCTTTAATCTCGTCAAGAATATTCGGGCTGCCTTCGCTGACCTTGGTCGCCACCCTTACATTTACGCCATGGCTGCTTAAATATTCAGCGGTACCGCCCGTTGCCACAATTTCGTAGCCCAGGTCGGCAAAACCGGCTGCAATCTCACAGGCTTCTTCTTTGTCCATATCGGCAACGGTAATTAAAATCGACCCTTCGTGCGGAACATTAATGCCGGCGGCAATGCAGGCTTTATACAGTGCGCGCGAATACTGGTAGTCGATAGCCATAACTTCGCCGGTGGATTTCATCTCCGGTCCAAGGGTAATATCAACGTTGCTCATCTTGTTAAAGGAGAATACCGGCGCCTTAACCGCATAGTAATCTGGGAACAGCTGCAATCCTGGACGGAAACCCTGTTCGCGGATAGTATGGCCCATTGCACATTTTGTCGCAACGTCAACCATCTGGATAGTAGTTACTTTGCTAAGGAACGGCACGGTACGGGAAGAACGCGGATTAACTTCAATAACAAATACTTCGTTATTGCGCACAATGTATTGAATGTTAATCATGCCGTGAACTTCCAGTCCGATGGAAATTCTGTTAGTGTAGTCAATAATTGTTTTGATAACCGATTCTGCCAAAGTGCGCGGCGGATATACGGCAATGGAGTCGCCGGAGTGTACGCCTGCACGCTCGATATGTTCCATAATGCCCGGAATAAGCACGTCTTTGCCGTCGCAGATAGCGTCAACTTCTACTTCCGTGCCTTGCAGATAGTGGTCAACAAGTACGGGGTGCTCGTGCGAAGCCTTAACGGCGTTGGACATATAGTATTTCAGTTCATCGTCGTTGTAAACGATTTCCATAGCGCGGCCGCCAAGTACATAAGACGGGCGCACCATTACCGGATAACCAACGTCTGCTGCTGCTTTCAGCGCGCCTTCGGTATCGAATACCGTGTGTCCTTTAGGGCGCGGAATGTTGCAGGAAGTCAGCAATTCATCAAAGCGTTCGCGGTCCTCGGCGCGGTCAATACTTTCCACACTGCTGCCCAAAATCTTAATGCCTGCTTTTTCCAGCGGACCGGCAAGGTTAATTGCCGTCTGCCCGCCGAACTGTACAATTACGCCTTCCGGTTTTTCTTTATCGAGAATGTTCAGTACGTCTTCAATCGTCAGCGGTTCAAAATACAGGCGGTCGCTGGTGTCAAAGTCCGTACTTACGGTTTCCGGGTTGTTGTTAATGATGATGGTTTCGTAGCCAAGTTCTTTCAGCGCCCAAACTGAATGTACGGAGCAGTAGTCAAATTCTACGCCCTGGCCGATACGAATCGGGCCGCTGCCAAGTACGGCAACTTTTTTCTTATCGCTTACTTCTACTTCGTCTTCTTCGGCGTAGGTAGAATAATAGTACGGGGTTTCCGCTTCAAATTCGGCGGCGCAGGTATCAACCATTTTATAGGTTGGCACAATGCCCCAGCCTTTGCGCATTTCGCGTACTTCCTGCCAGGTTTTGCCAATGTAGCCAGCAATGGTAACATCCGCAAAGCCTTTCTTCTTGGCGGCAAGCATCAGCTCTGCCGTCATAGGCTCGGTTTTAATACGGTTTTCCATATTGACAATGTTCATAATTTTTTGCAGGAACCATTTGTCAATCATGGTAATATCGTGTACTTCGTCAATCGTTATGCCGCGGCGGAAGGCTTCGGCGATAACGAACAGGCGCTGGTCATCAATCAAATGAATGCGGTCGTGCACTTCCTGGTCGCTCAGCGGTTTCAGTTCCGGCATTTCCAAATGGATAAGGCCGATTTCCAGCGAGCGTACTGCTTTTAACAATGCTGCTTCCAAATTTCTTTCAATTGCCATAACCTCGCCGGTAGCTTTCATCTGCGTACCCAGCGTGCGGTCGGCAGTAACAAATTTATCAAACGGCCAGCGAGGGAATTTCAATACTACATAGTCCAGCGTAGGCTCAAAGCAAGCCGTCGTCTTTTTGGTAACGGCGTTCTGAATTTCGTCCAAAGTATAACCAACGGCAATTTTGGTAGCAACCTTAGCAATTGGATAACCGGTTGCTTTGGAAGCCAGCGCCGAAGAACGGCTGACACGCGGGTTAACTTCGATTACATAATAGCGGTAAGAATTAGGGTCAAGTGCCAGCTGTACGTTGCAGGCGCCGCGTACGCCGAGTTCGCGCACAATGTCGATAGAAGCCTGGCGCAGCATCTGTACTTCGTGGTCACTCAAAGTCTGTGCCGGTGCGGCAACAACAGAGTCGCCGGTGTGTACGCCTACCGGGTCAAGGTTTTCCATGGAGCAAACGGTAATGCAGTTATCATCAGCGTCGCGCAGAACTTCGTACTCAATTTCTTTCCAGCCGGCAACACTGCGTTCAATCAGCGCCTGGCCGATAAGGCTGTACAAAAGGCCCTTGCTTACAATATCGTCCAGCTCATCGTCGTTTTCGGCAATGCCGCCGCCAGTGCCGCCTAAAGTATATGCAGGGCGCACAATAAGCGGGTAGCCAACTTTACGGGCAAATTCTTTGGCTGCGGAAACCGTTTCGACAATCGTGCTTTCGGGAATTGGCTGATGGATTTTTTCCATCGTTTCCTTAAACAGCTCGCGGTCTTCCGCACGTCTGATACTTTCGATCTGAGTGCCCAACAGTTTTACATTATATTCGCGCAGAATGCCCTGTTTATCAAGGTCAATGGCAAGATTCAAGCCAACCTGCCCGCCCAGCGTTGCCAAAAGGGCATCCGGGCGTTCGCGCTTAATAACGCTTTCCAAAAATTCTACGTTAACAGGCTCAACATAAACGCGGTCGGCAATATGTACGTCCGTCATAATCGTTGCCGGGTTGCTGTTTACCAGCACAACCTCCAGCCCTTCTTCTTTTAAAGCACGGCAGGCCTGTGTACCGGAATAGTCAAATTCAGCTGCCTGCCCGATGATAATCGGACCGGAACCGATAACCAGTACTTTTTTTACATTTTGCAGCTTCGGCATATTAGCGGCCTCCCATCATTTTAATAAAACGTTCAAATAAATATTCGTGCCCGCCTGGGCCCGGGCTTGCTTCCGGGTGGTACTGCACGGTAAAGGTCGGGTGGTCAAGATAACGCACACCCTCAATCGTGTGGTCGTTCAGCGAGATATTGGTAATTTCAATATTCTTGCCTTCCAGCGATTTTTCATCAACGGCATAGCCGTGGTTCTGTGAAGAAATCATTACTTTGTGTTCCAGCAAATCTTTAACAGGGTGGTTAATGCCGCGGTGGCCGAACTTCATTTTGTAAGTATCGGCGCCGTTTGCCAGCGCCATCAGCTGATGTCCAAGGCAGATACCGAAAATCGGGCGTTTGCCGATGAACTTTTTAATTTCTTCAATAACAGTAGTTAAATCTTTCGGGTCCCCAGGACCGTTGGAAAGGAAAATGCCGTCCGGCTGGGAAGCCAGCACTTCCTGTGCGCTGGTAAACGCCGGGAACACCGTCAGGCGGCAGCCAAAGCTTGCCAGATAGTTAAGAATGTTCTGTTTGATGCCGTAATCCATAACGGCAACGTGGTACTTACCCACGCCCATTGTATAAATTTCCGGCGTGGTAACTTTTGCTACCTGGTCGTGCACTTCAGGCAGCGCCAGCAGTTTATCAACTTCTTCCTGCGGCATTTCTTCCGGCACAATAACGCCCTGCAAAACGCCGTAATTCCTTAATTTTCTCGTAATCGCGCGCGTATCTACGCCAACCAGCACGGGCACATCCTGCTCATCCAAAAAGTCTTCCAGCGTTTTTTCATTTTTCCAGTTGCTTGGATGGTCACAAAGCTCACTGATAACATACCCCTGGAAGAAGCACCTTCTGCCTTGGTTAAAATCTTTGTTAATACCGTAATTGCCTACTAAAGGATAGGTCATTACAACAATCTGGTCGCAAAACGACGGATCGGTTAAAGTTTCCTGATAACCGCTCATGCCGGTTGTAAAAACAACCTCGCCGACAGCGTTGCGCTTACCATACAAAGTACCACTGTAAACGCTGCCGTCTTTTAAAACAAGTTTACCCTTTCTGCCTATTTGACGCATACTACACCATCTCTCATAACAAATTTACCTGCTACCATAGTGGCAACCGCTTTGCCTTTGCAATGCTTGCCATTGAAAGGAGTTACGTTGCCGCGTGTATAAAATTTCGTATTATCAACTGTCCATTCCTTGTCAAGGTCGATAACAGTTACATCTGCCGGAGAACCAACTTTTAAACTTCCAGCATTTAATGCAAAAATATGCGCAGGCGCTGTACTCATTTTATCAATAATTTCGTTAATTGTGAAGAGCCCGGTATGATAAAGTTCGGTTAAAATTACGCCGAGCGAAGTTTCAAGCCCTGTAAAACCGTTAGGAGCGTAACGGAACTCAACGTCTTTTTCTTCCGGTGCGTGTGGTGCGTGGTCCGTAACAATAGCATCTGCCGTGCCATCTTTAAGCGCCTGGCGGCATGCTTCAACGTGGTCCATGCTGCGCAGCGGCGGCGAAACCCTTGTAGCTGTGCTGTAAGTGCTGCACGCTTCGTCTGTCAGCGTTAAGTGGTGTACGGTAACTTCACAGGTTACGTTTACGCCCCTTGCCTTGGCACGGCGTATAATATCCAGCGCGCCTTTGGAAGCAACGTGCGCTATATGCACATGAGCGCCGGTATATTCAGAAATTATGCAGTCGCGCGCAACGGCGATATCTTCAGAAATATACGGAATACCTGGCACACCGATGCGTGCGGAAACCGCTCCTTCGTGCATATAGCCTTCGTGATTTAATTCTTCTTCAATCGAATGTGAAATCAAAACTTTATCAAAAGCGCTTACATATCTTGCTGCCAGCAAAAACAAGCGGCTGCTTTCAACATAATGGCCGTCGTCGCTGAAAGCCATCGCGCCTTTTTCCGCCATATCGCCAAGTTCTGCCAATTCTTTGCCCTGTTCGCCCTTGCTGATAGCGCCGATAACTTCCACGTTAACATAGCCTTCGCGCGCGGCGCGTTCTTTAATGCCGCTGACGATAATGCTGTTATCTATAACCGGTTTGGTATTAGGCATGCAGGCAATGGTAGTTACGCCGCCTGCCGCTGCCGCCATCGTGCCGGTAACAATGTCTTCTTTAGCTTCCAAGCCAGGCTCACGCAGGTGCGTGTGTACGTCCACAAGGCCAGGTGCTACTACAAGCCCGCTGGCATCGTAAACCTCGTCCGCGGCGGTTTCAATATTTTTATCAACAGCAGCGACAACGCCGTCCTCAATCAGCACGTCCATCACTGCGTCAAGATTTTGCGAAGGGTCAACCACACGTCCGTTTTTAATTAATGTTTTCAATTTGTTTCCCTCCTGTCAGCGTTAAGAACAGCAAAGCCATGCGTACAGCAACGCCGTTTTGTACTTCGTCCCTGATTTTGGCGTTGTCGCAGTAGCCTACATCCCAAGAAATTTCAAGGCCGCGGTTCATAGGGCCCGGGTGCAGCACGGTTACGTCCGGTTTTGCCAGCGCCAGGCGTTTTTCGTTAATGCCGAAAATTCTTGCGTATTCGCGTGCAGATGGGAACAAGCCTTTCTGCTGGCGTTCAAGCTGAATGCGCAGAATGTCGATAACGTCAGCACCTTCAATTGCTTCTTCCACACGCTTATGCACTGTTACGCCCAAAGCTTCAATATCGTGCGGAATTAATGTCATCGGCCCTGCTACATGCACATCGGCGCCCAGCTTCGTCCACGCCGCAATATTGGTGCGAGCAACGCGGCTGTATAAAATATCGCCAATAATTGCCATCTTTAATCCTTTAAAATCCTTGCCCTGCTCGCGGATAGTAAACATATCAAGCAAACCCTGCGAAGGATGCGCATGCGCACCGTCGCCCGCGTTAATAATAACGGCTTTAGAAACATCAGCTGCATAAGCAGCAGCGCCTTCAATCGGGTGGCGCATAACAATGGCATCGCACGCCATGGACTGCACGGTAAGAATTGTATCGCGCAGGCATTCGCCCTTTACAACGCTGGAACTCGAAGTGGTGATATTTACAACATCTGCCCCCAGGTATTTGCCTGCCAGTTCAAACGAAGTACGGGTTCTGGTGCTAGGTTCGTAAAACAGGTTAATAATAGATTTACCACGCAGAGAGGGAACCTTTTTGATATCGCGCTTCATAATTTTTTTCATCTCAGCCGCAGTTGTAAGGATAAGTTCGTATTCCTCAACGGAAAGCGAATCCAAATCCAGTATATCCCTGCCGCCGAGAGAAACTGTTGCTTTTGCCATTGCAGAAACCTCCTGTTTGTTAATTTAAGCAAAACTTGCGGGCTAAAGCCGCTTACTTACAAAAATAAAAGCCTTCCGGTCCCCATGAGGATAGGAAGGCTTGTAGTACAAGTTACCTAAAAGTCTACCTTACAGTCTCACAGGACCGATTTAAAGGTAAGTTTTATGTTGTTATTATTGTAACACTTACCTGTAACATAAGTCAAATTTTTTACGCAGGTTTAACTATCTTAAATTATGCTTTCTTTCCATATTTTAAAAACCATTGTCCTTATTATCGAAACTTTTTTGATGTTATTTTTACACTAAAAGGATTTTTAGCAAGCAGTGTCGAATATATAAAACGGTATTTTATTGATACAAGGAGGATAGTGCAATGTATATGATGATTAAATATGTTCGCAATTTTAAAACATAGTATTTTAAACGAAGGAAGTGACTGCATGATTCAATTTTCTAACGTAAGTAAAGCGTACAAAGACCACGTTGTAATCGACAATATTAACCTTAATATCAACAAAGGCGAGCTCGTCGTTTTAATCGGCCCATCAGGCTGCGGCAAAACGACGGTTTTAAAAATGATTAACCGCCTTATCGAACCGACATCCGGCGAAATTAAAATCAACGGTACCGATATTGAGGCACAAAACCCCATCGAATTGCGCCGCAATATTGGTTACGTTATCCAACAAACAGGGCTGTTTATCCATATGACGGTGCGCGAGAATATCGAAATCATTCCGCGCTTGGCGGGAATTGCTGATAAAGATATAGTAAGCCGCACCGTTAAGCTGATGGAAATGGTAGGGCTTTCGGAAGAATTTTTGGACCGCTACCCCAACCATTTAAGCGGCGGTCAACAGCAGCGCATTGGCGTTGCCCGCGCTTTTGCCATGAACCCCGAAATCATTTTAATGGACGAACCTTTTTCGGCGCTCGACCCCATTACCCGCTCACAGTTGCAGGACGAACTTGTTAATTTGCAGTCTAAACTGCATAAAACCATTGTTTTTGTAACGCACGACATGGACGAAGCCGTTAAAATTGCCGACCGCATCTGCATTTTATCCGGCGGGCATGTTTTACAGTACGATACGCCGGAAAACATTCTTAAAAACCCCGCGCACGGCTTTGTAAGCGAATTTGTCGGCACCAATCGCATTTGGAGCAGCCCGCAGCTTATCCGAGCGCGCGACATTATGATTACAAACCCCAAAACCACGTACCCCTATGTGCCAATGTTTAAATGCCTGGAAAAAATGCGTATTGAAAAAGTCGACAGCCTTATCGTCACGGACGAAGAAGAACATCTTTTGGGCATTGTACGCGCCAGAAGCATTTTAAACGCCGCCGATAAAAGCCAGCCTGCCGGAACCGTCATGACGGCAGCACGCGCAACAGCTGATTCTGAAGAAAATATTGTTTCTATACTGCAAAAAATAGACGGCTGCAATATTTCTAATATTCCTGTTATCGACAGAGACAACCATCTTTTAGGGCTGATTACCAATTCAAGCCTTGTCACCACCATGAGCCATCAGTTTATTGACAGCAAAGGGGGCGGCGAAGCATGAATGATTTGATTACTTTTGTTTACGAACAGTACCAGTACATAGGCGCCCTACTTGTGGGGCATATCCAGCTTACGCTGCTTTCGGTAACTATCGCCGTCTGCATCGGCATACCTCTCGGCATTTTTATCTCTGGGCGCGACAGGATTTTAAAACCGGTTATGGGCTTCGCCAACCTGGCGCAGGCATTGCCAAGCCTTGCGCTGCTCGGTTTTCTCGTTCCGTACATGGGCATCGGTTCTATTACGGCAGTCTCTATGGTTGTGCTGTATTCCCTGCTGCCAATCCTAAAAAATACCTGTACAGGGCTGCGCAACATCAGCAGTGAAACTTTAGAAGCCGCCAAAGGCATTGGCATGACCGATATGCAAATACTTTTTAAAGTACGGCTGCCGCTGGCACTGCCGGTTATTATGGCAGGCATACGCATTTCCAGCGTTAACGCCGTCGGGCTGATGACCATCGCCGCCTATATCGGAGCAGGCGGGCTTGGCACGCTTGTTATCAGCGGCATTCAGACGGATAACTCCAACATGATTTTGGCTGGCGCGATACCTGCCTGCTGCCTAGCGCTTTTAATGGATTTTGTAATGAGCAGGATTGAAACGGCGGTAACACCGGTTTCCTTACAGCCTGCTTCCAAAAAAATGTCTGTTAAAACAATCGGGCAAATCCGCCGCCACCGCAAAAAAACGCTTGCCGCGGCAGCTTGCATTATCGTTATCAGCACGGGCTTTTTGCTGGGGCGCGAAATTATGAACACCCCGGATATCCGCATCGGCTCTAAAGACGCAACCGAAAGCGTTATTATCGGCAATATGCTGGCAGATTTAATAGAAGCTAAAACGGATTTAAAGGTTGAACGCCGCCTTGCGCTGGGCGGTACGATGATTGCTTTCCAAGCTTTGCAGTCCGGTAAAATTGACCTTTACCCCGAATACACCGGCACGGCATACAGTTCTATTTTAAAAAATAAAATGCGCCCCGGTTTTACTGCCAGTGAAATGTACGATTTGGTTGATAAACAAATGCGCAGCGGGCATAACGTGCAGCTGCTGGACAGTTTCGGCTTTAACAACACTTACGTGCTTGCCGTTAAAAAAGAAACAGCAGAGCGCTATAATTTAAAAACCATGAGCGACCTTACACGCATCAGCCATAATCTGCGTTTTGGGTGCTCGCCTGAATTTGCGGCACGCGAGGATGGTTTGCTTGGCATTGAAAAAGTATACGGCATGAAATTCAGTTCCATCAATAATTTCAGCGGCACGCTGATGTACACAGCGATTATTTCTGATAATGTAGACGTTATAACGGCGTTTTCTACCGACGGTTTACTTCAAAAATATGACCTGGTGTTGCTGGAAGACGACAAACATTTCTTCCCTCCCTATTATATGTGCCCGTTTTTGAACATGGATACCGCAGAAGAATACCCCGAGCTTGCCGCAGCACTGAACGAGCTGGGCGGCGCTATTGACGATTACACTATGCAGGGGCTTAACTACGAAGTTGTAGAAAAGGGGCGTGACCGCGCCGAAGTAGCGCGCAGCTTCCTTATTGAACGCGGTTTTGTTACCGCAGACGATTTTAAAGAATAATATAGCGCACAAACCCCGTTACGTTAACGTAACGGGGTTTAATTTTGCCTTTATTCCGCTTGTAAAATTTCCGCAAGTTCAGCGATATTCTTTTTGCCAAAAATGACTTTGTTGCCATTAATAACCATGCACGGCACACTCATTATATTGTACTTGGTTTTTAGTTCCGCAAAATGGTTAATGTCATAAACTTCTGCGGTAATATTGGCGTTTTCTGCCGCTATGCGCTGCGCCGCCATTACAAGCTCTGGGCACATGGTACACGAAAGCGAAACCAGTATTTTTAAATCAAGCTTTTTATCGAGGCTTCTGATTTTGCCAAGCGTGGCTTCGTCAACCGGCTGTCCAGGGCCTGCGGCGTTATAAAGCGCAATAACGAACGAATTAAATTCGTGCCCACCCGGTACGCCGTGGAAGGCAATACCGGTATAACTGCCATCAGTATTCAACACGCGCATGCACGGTTTTTCCGTTTCGTTGCCGCTCGTCACAGTCAGTTTATCCGTCAGCGCCGCCATTTGTTGTGCGTAGTATTGCAGCTCCTGAGATATTTTACTGTCGTCAAGGCTCAGTTCTAACACCAAAGGCTTCTGCATTCTGCCAAACACGGTTTGCAGCTGCGCTTTAATCGCATCGGTAAATATCTCATTACTTTCAGCTTGCTGCGCTGGTTTTACTTCTGCCTGCCCCACCGCGCGCTCCGGAATTTTAAACTCTGGCTTAATACCGGTTTTTGCCTGCATCATACAGGCATATTTTTCCAGTTCCGTCGCCGCACGTGCGCCGTCGCTGACAGCAGTTACAACCTGCCGCAGGTTTTTAATGCAAACGTCGCCCGCCGCATACAAACCTTCAATATTAGTTTTTTGGTTGGCGTCGGTAATAATGTAGCCGCAGTTATCCAGCTTCGCCAGCCCCTTTACCAGTTCTGTGGCAGGTTCATAACCGGCAAACACAAACACGCCAAAACCTTTATCTTCCGCTGGGCGGTATTCCATTACTTCACCTGTTTTTAGATTGCGGTAACGCAGCAGCGTCAATTTGCTGCCTCCTTCAACCTCGTCCACCACTGTGTTGTAGCAAATTTTAATTTTGGGGTTGTTCTTTGCCAAATCTGCCGTCGCTGCCGCGCAGGTAAAATCATCACTGCGAACCAAAATGGTTACGCTGCGGGCATAACGGGTTAAAAACACAGCTTCTTCTGCCGCTGCAAAACCGCCGCCGACTACAAAAATATCAAGCCCGGTAAAGAACTCGCCGTCGCAGGTGGCGCAGTATGCCACGCCACGCCCTTTAAATTCTTCTTCACCTTTAAAACCAACTTTGCGTGGGTGCGCTCCCGTTGCCAAAAGTACGCCGAAAGCTTTAACATTGCCTTTGGATGTATGCACGTTTTTTAAATCGCCCTGCATATCAAGCCCGGTAACTTCGGCAAGTAAAAACTCCGCTCCGAAGCTTTCTGCCTGCTTGCGCATGGTTTCGGTAATTTCCGTGCCGCTGCCCTGCATTACGCCCGGATAATTAACAACATCGGCAGTAATGGTAATTTGCCCGCCGAATTTTTCTTTTTCAACAACCAGCACACTATACCTTGCGCGCGCCAGATACAGTGCGGCAGTAAGCCCCGCAGGGCCGCCGCCGATGATGACAACGTCATATAAATTTTTCATTACAGCAAACCTACGAGGTCAAGGCTTGGTTTTAAGGTTTCTGCGCCGGGCTGCCATTTTGCCGGGCAAACCTGGTCGCCGTGTTCCGCAACAAACTGGCTTGCCTGTACGCGGCGGAACAATTCGTCGGCATTGCGCCCTACATTGCCTGCAATTACTTCGTAAGCAACTATTTTGCCTTCCGGGTTTACAATGAAGCTGCCGCGTTCTGCCATACCGTCATCTTCAATCATTACCTCAAAATCGCGTGCCAGTTTACCGGTTGGGTCTGCCAGCATCGGATATTCAATTTTTTGAATGGTTTTTGAGGCGTCATGCCATGCTTTGTGTACAAAGTGGCTGTCGCAGGAAACAGAATAAATCTCACAGCCAATTTTCTGGAACTCAGCATATTTGTTGGCGAGGTCTTCCAGCTCAGTCGGGCAAACAAAAGTAAAATCTGCCGGATAGAAGAAAAATACGCTCCATTTGCCAAGGATATCTGCCTTGGTTACTGTTTTAAATTCACCTTTATGAAAAGCCTGTACGGAAAAATCCTTTACTTCTTTGTTAATTAACGACATAGTAACACTTCCTTTCTTATCTTGTTAGCTTCAGCTAACTTTATTTAAATTATAATTGATAATGATTTTCTTGTCAATTATATTTTTCAATAAAAAGTTATTATCAATTATGCTGTTTTAATTATAAATATAAGCATAAAAAAACAGCGCTTCCCATTTGCGGGAAACGCCGTTTATTTTTTATAAATTACAGTACAATGTTTTTAGCGTTAGCAAGGGTCTCTCTTGCTTCAGCAACCAGTTTTTCCATAACTTCTTTGCACGGCAGGATTTCATTAAGTGCATTAAGGCTTTGCCCTACAAGCACTGCACCGTGTTCAATATCGCCTTCAACAGCGCCCATACGGTTGGTGCCGGTTGCAAAATCGTTAAGTTCCTGCTGCGGTGCGCCTGCGCATTCTTTGGCAAGGTATTCTTTGGTAAATTCATTTTTCAAGCAGCGCACTGCGTTGTTGCGGCTAAAACCGGTAACTGCGGAATCAGTATCGGTCGCATCAATAATAGCCTGTTTTGCACGCGGATGAGTCGGGCATTCGGTGGTAAGAATGAAACGGGAACCCATCTGTACGCCGTCAGCGCCCATTAAAAGAGCTGCTGCAATGCCGCGTCCATCAGCAATGCCGCCTGCAACCAAAACAGGTACGTTTTTAATCAGCGGCAGTACGTTAGTCATCAACGCCATGGTGGTTTGCTGGCCGATATGGCCGCCGCCTTCCATGCCTTCAATAACCATTGCGTCAACGCCAGCAGCTTCAACACGTTTGGCAAGTTTTACGTTCGGTACAACAGGAATAACCTTAATGCCTGCGCTGTGCAGCTTTTCGATATGCGGAACCGGGTTGCCTGCGCCGAGGGTTACAAAGGCAACTTTTTCTTCGCAAACTACTTCGATAATTTCATTTACGTTAGGTGCCATCAGCATCAGGTTAACGCCAAAAGGTTTATCGGTTAAGGTTTTGCATTTCTGAATTTCGGCTTTAGTCCATTCAGTTGTGCGTCCGCCGGTAGCAATAATACCAGCGCCGCCTGCGTTAGAAACAGCAGCAGCCAGATTAGCATCGGAAGTCCACGCCATGCCGCCCTGGATGATAGGATATTTAATGCCTAAAAGTTCAGTAATTTTAGTTTTCATATGTTAACACCTCTTATTTCAAGTTTTGTATACATTATACCACAAGTACTGCATTTTTTACTACATATCGTCAGAACTTTATATTTTCTTACAAAAATAATTATAAGCGCAACTGTGGCAGTAATCCGTACGGCAGGTAAAATTTGTTTCTTCTGTTTTATCAAAAATGCTGCGCAGTTCTGCGGCAATTTCCGCAGGATTAAACGCTTCGTCGAGCGCCAAACATACGCAGCCGCGCAAAAAATGCAGTTCCGCACTTTTTGCCGGCAGCTTAAACATTTCTTCTGCCGCCAGTTTATACAAAGCCAACTGGTATTGATAACCTTTCTGCATCGCCTGCGGCACCTGGCCTGTTTTGTAGTCGATAATAGTCAGCGTGTCGTCGCCATTAAAAATAATGTTATCTATAAAACCATAGCACTGCGCATTAATGCCGTATTGTGCCAAAACCGGCAGCGAAAAGCCATTTTCGTGCAGCTGTTTGGCACTTAAGCCGGGGTACAAACTGCTTTGCAGGTAATTTGTAAGCAACTCTTCCGCTTCACTAAGGTCATGCCCTTGCAAATTATTGTTGTAAGCAGCCTGCATTAATGCTTTTTTGGCGTCGCCGCTGTATTTTTCCAACGCAGCGTGTATTAAGGTGCCAAACGTACGTGCATCCATATTGTTTTCACCGTTAAGCTGCGGCTCAACAGCAGGCATTTGCAAAACATAATGATAATAATAACTGCGCGGGCAAATTTCGTACTGCTGCAACGCCGATGCCGAAAAGCTTTGCTGCCAGGCTTTACCATAATCAGCCAACGGCTGAATGTTTTGCATTACGCCGCCAAAACAATCTTCAGCACCTATTATAGCAGCATTTTGTTCCGGCAAAGTAAGTTCTGCCGCGTCAAGGGCGGTTATATTTAAGCCATCATACTCCCGCACAATATCGCGCAGTTTTTTAAACCAGTTTGTACTTTCTTTACCGCTTTTGGCAGGCTTAACCACGCCGGACATAATCAGCCTGTTTTGGGCGCGTGTAACGGCAACGTAAAACTGGCGCTCTTTTTCGGCTTTATCCAGTTCACTGTTGAGTTCTTTTATTTTGGTAAATACGCTGCTTTCTTTCAGTTCGCCGCCGATATCAGCTTTTATGCCGAGTCCGATATCTTTATTAAAACGGATTGGGTCTGTATCAGCCTGCATCTTGCTTTCCAATGCCGGTAAAATAACGGTTGGGAACTCCAGCCCTTTGGATTTATGGATAGTCATAATTGTAACGGCTTCCTGCGTGTTGCCGGCAAGCGCCGCGGCTTCGCGCGCATTAAGCGCACGCAGTTTGGCAATGTTATCCAAATATTCGCGCAGTCCGCCTTGACGGTGCAGGCAAAAATCTGTCGCCAGGCTGAACAGTTTTTTTATGTTGGCAAGCTGGTCTTCGCCGCCAGGCTGTGCTGCCAAAACAGCATTAAGGTTAAGCCGCGCTTCAACGTACTCAAATAAATCTGTCAGCGGCAGCGCGCAGGCAGCATTATAAATATTAATTAAAATGTCAGCACACCCGTTTAAGTGTTCTTTTGTTTCTGGGCTTAAATAAGCTGGCCAGGCGTGCGCAGTTAACAACTGCCATAAGCTGGCATATTCATCATTGCTGTCCTGCACAGCAAAAAACAGCGCCGTTATGGTTTCGTCGCTAACCGCAAAATACGGCGAGCGCAAAACGCCTGCCAATTCTAAATCGCGGCGGCTGTCGGCGCATACCGTCAGCAAGTTAATAAAATCAATAATTTCCTGACGCTCATAAAAACCTTTGCCATCCACAACGGTGCAGGGAATACCATGCAAATTAAGCGCATTTTGGTAATAATCCACGCTGGTCATTGCACGCAATAAAATTACAATGTCTTTATAAGGCATACCTTCTCCATCGTGCAGGCTTTTTATTTTCTGCGCAATAAACGCCGCCTCGGCTTCGCGCGCATTTAAAACAGAAGTTTCCGTATCGTAATTAATAATAAGCATTTCCGGCAGCAGTTCGCTGGCGTGGTTGGCTTTTAATGCTTCAAAAAATACGTCTTTTGTTTCGTCAAGCCCCAATAAATCTGGAAACACTTCGTTGCAGAAGTTCAAAATTTTATCGACGGTGCGGAAGTTATCATCTAAAACGATGTTTTTGCCTTTTTGAGACTTAATATCACGGCGCACACGCGCAAAAACGTTAACATCTGCGCCGCGGAAACGGTAAATGGACTGCTTGGGGTCGCCGACGATGAAAAGCTTACTGCCGCCCAGCACGTCTTTATCGTCGCTGCACAAAAGGTAAATTATCTCGCGCTGGCGTTCATTGGTATCCTGAAACTCGTCTACCATAATGTATTTAAAATTTTGCTGGTATTTATGCCGTATATCCGGCGATTTCAGCAAAAGTTGTAAGGCAAGGCTTTCCAAATCGTCAAAACCTATTAAGTTCTGTTCTGCCTGCCTGCTTCTCACAAAGTCACGGCAGGCACGCAAAACAGCATGCCAGGAAATTATCAGTTCCGCCGCACGCTCATCGGTAATCGTTTGGTACAGCGCGTTAAGCAATTCCTGCGCTTCGGCAACAATTTCTTTATCTTTAGAGCCTTTTCGCAAATTACCGATATACGTATCAAGCACGCTGCGGCTTTCCGCTTCCGTAAAACTTTTAACGGCGTTAACCACAAGCGTGCGGTTTTCTGCCAGCTCCTGCAATTTTTTGCCGTGCGCAGTGCTTGCCTTAATCGCTCCGCCTAATCCGCTAATCAGTTCGTCAATTACGGCAATAAGCTGCTCCTGCAAATCTGCCGCGCTGCCGGTACTTTCGTTATAAGGCGCAGCCAAATCTTCAAAAGCCAGCACTTCTTCAATTTTGCTGTAAATACTTAAAAGCTGATTTTTAAAACCGTTAATCCCGTAAACACGGGTAAGCTTTATTGTGTCTTCGTTTTGCTCTGCCAGCGATTTTTTGATAAAAGCATTTACATTGTTTTCTAAAAATTCCTGCATATCGTTTTCTTCGGCAACGTTAAAGGCAGGGTCAAGTCCAGTTTCGACCGGGTTATCCTTTAAAATGCCGTTGCAGAAGCCATGGATGGTGCTGATGCGCGCCTGGTCAAAATTTTGCCGCTGAGCGTGCCAAAAGGTTTTATTGGCGGCGTCCTCCCTTTCCAGTTCGTACAATCGTTTGCGGATACGCTCTTTCATTTCAGCTGCAGCCTTGCGGGTAAAAGTAATGGCAAGTATTTCTTTAGGCTGCACTGACTGCTGCGGATTTTTTATGCCCTGCGCCAGAATGTTGATGAAACGTTCTACCAGCACCCTGGTTTTGCCGCTGCCGGCGCCTGCCGACACGGATACGTTGCAATTAAGCGTGTTAATTGCCGCTGCCTGGTTATCTGTAAAATTAAACATCTGCGTCTGCACCTCCGGCAGTTTTTACTCCGTAACGGCGGCAAATACCGCGCGCCGGGCAATAAGGCGAACAATCGCCCTGCGGCAGCGGTTTATAATCACCGCTGCGCATGTTGTTTACATAACCTGCAATAAAGGCTTTTGTTTCGGCTGAAAACTCCTCCCAATTTGCAGCAGCCGCCTTTGCGCCGAAAAACGGAGGTTTGTCATCACTGTTAAAAAATATACCGTTCTCGCGTTTCGCCTTGCCGAATGAAAAATAACCGCCGCCCAATACGCTTTTATCCTGTGTAAGCCTGTCTGCCGCCAGCAAATACAGCGGTATCTGCAAATCAAGACCCTGCTTGATTTTTTTACTTTCCGGGGTTGCGCCGCGTTTATAATCCGTTACAAAAATGCCTGCATCGCCTGCGTCAATGCGGTCGATACGCCCCTGCAAATTAATTGCTGTTCCGTTGGCATCTGTAATGCTTAACGGCAGACCAGTACCCGGTCCAAAAGGCATTTCCGCCGCCATTGGTTTGTAGCCGTGCCATGCTGTGGCATAGCCGTATTCCGCTTTTACAAATTTTAACAGGCGGGTTAAAATTTCTTCCTTTTGGTAGGTTAATAAAACCGTATCTTTTAACTTACCGTTCTGTTCGTAATCGCGGCATAAGCCGTCAAAAATCTGCGTCATTTCGGTATATAAATCTTCCAGCGCATAACTGCTGATGTTTTTGTTAAAGTAACGCCCGATAAATTTTGCCGCAGCGTCATGCATCAGGCTGCCCTCGTCGGCAACGGCAATATTTTCGTCAGTTTCAGCGTATTCCTGCTGACGCCATAGGTAATTTACCAAAAACTTAAACGGGCAGTTGGCATATGTTTCCAGCCTTGAGGCGCTGAACGTACTGCCAAGCTTTGCAGGCAGCTTCGCCAACAGCGTACTATCCTGCAATACGCCGCTGTGCTCATCAAAACCTGCTTCGCGCAGATATTCAATTTCAGTGCGTTTGCGCCATGCACCGATAGCTTTTTCGAGAAAACTGCTGCATCTGTTTATAGCGGCAAGTTTTTCGGTAAGTTCTTTTACGGAAAGCACATCGTTTATGCCTACGGCTTCTGTAAGCTGTATTTTTAGCGAATCGCCACCGAACACGTTTTGCAGCATTTCCACATAGGCAGAAGCCCCGCCCTGGTCGTCGCTGTGCCAGCTTACCGTAAGGCTTTGCACAGCAGCGGCAACGGCAGCCGCAAAAAAGTACTTATCTTCGTTCAGCCCCACTATTGTACCAGGCAAATCAATACCAAGCGAAGCCATAACCGCGCGCTCATAATCGTTATAAATCCAGTTTTCCGTTTTAACGGAGGGAAACTCGCCTTCACGCACGCCTAAAACAAAAACATGCTTATAATAAACGCCTTGTATATTGCTGGCTTCGGTAATCAGCACGCCGTCCATATCGCCTTTTTGCAAAACAAGTTCTGCGCCTTGCACGGCTTCGTAAAAAACTGCGGCAAAATCCTGCGCCGTTAATTTTTTTGCAGTCATGCCGCCGGATGCGTAATCGTTTTGCAGCACCTGCAAAATATCAGCTAATTTGCCTGACGCAAGCAGATAATGCTTTAACGCGGCGCTGCCTGCTATGCCTGCTTTATAAGCACTGCCCAGCACGCTAGGCAAGTTAAGCTGTTCCAATATTTCTGTCAGCGCCGTGCAGTAATCGTTAATGCCGGCATAAGCCGGCACGCGCGCCGCTAAATTCAGAAGGCGCGTAAACTCCGCATTTCCGTCATCATCAAGTATGGACATAGCATCTTTAATAAAAGCGTCAGCCGATTGATAAAATTTGTCCGCACGCAGTCGCAAAAGTCTTTCACTGTCCAGCTTAAACAGCATTTTTACCGCCTGGCAGCCCAAAAGCTGCCACAAATTTGCAGCGGCAGCAGCCGGCGCGCCTGGCACAGCATTTTTAACCAGTAAATACAAAAATTCCGTTAACGGTTCGTTATTTAACTTTGCCGTCTGCGGCAGAGAAACGGGAATACCGTACTCATCACTTAAATTACGCAGCCCTGCATAAAACGAAAAGTCACGCAGTAAAATGATAATATCGCCGCTGTTTACGCCCTGCCGTAAAAGCATTTTTATCCTGCGCAGCACTGTGCGTATTTCCTGTTCGCGGCTGGCAGCTTCCAAAAGCGTTATGCTGCTGCTGTCATAAACAGCGCCGCTTTCGCCGCCAAGCTTTTCTGCTAATATTTTTAAAGCGGCCGCTTTTTCAGGCTGTGATGGTTCTATTTTTTTCAAATCCAAAAATCCGCTCAAATCCAAAAAAGTATTCTGCACAGCGGCAAAAATTTCCGGCCGTTTGGCATCGTACATTAACCCGACATTAATATCGCAATGATTTTGCAGCTCGCGCAAAAGTTCAACCTGCAGCCCGTCAAAGCGGTAAAACTCGCTGAAATACAAACTGTGCCACGGCACTACCGGCGCGTCTTTTTGCAAAACGTAAACGGCAAGGCGGTACAAACCTTCAACATCAAACCAGTCTTCTTTTTTCAGCTTTTGGCGGTACGCGGTGTAAACAGCGGCAATCTCATGGTCTTTTAAGCCAAGTTTACCCTGCCTGTCCCAGCCGTTCAACGCCTCGTAAATTTCTTCCATTTTAGCACCGCTGCGCGATAACTGCCCAATCAGCGAAGTAACTGCTTTAACAAAGCCTTTCTTTTCCACAAGCACGCTAAAATAAGCAAGCTGATTTTCCTGTGCATATTTTTGCAGAATGTCCTCGACAATCAGTTCCTGAGTGCGGCGGGAAATACGCTTCAAACCAGTGTAGCCATTGGCGTTTAGCAAACCTATAGCTATATCGTCAAAATTTTTTACGCGCACCGCGCCTTCTTTAACAGCACGGCTTTGCAGTACGCCGCTGGGCAGCACCAAAACGGAACCATCCCAGCCCTGTTTAGCAATTTTATCAATAAAGTATCCTCTTGCACTGCATCCTAAAGGCACACAATATAATTTACCCATGTTTATGCTCCAAAAAAGTTTTTCTTTTATTGTACCACAAAAAAGTGATTTCACTCAAAAAGAAATGTCCGCTGCTTTTTATCAACAAAATAAAAAACAGCGGCTGAAATTCTAAAAATTTTCAGACGCTGCTATAAGGCAAACTATCGGTTTTACCGCAAAAAATCATGCGTATATCTGCTCATATCAACCGTGTACGGTAATTTTTTATCAACGCTTGTCCCGTTAGACCATCGTTTAAAATACCTGGTATCAACGTATTGCCAAGCAGTATATTTATTCTTGTGTCTTTGACGCTAAACTACACGTTAATTATTCTTTCCAGGCTGCCGCATCTTTTGAAAATAA
This sequence comes from Phascolarctobacterium sp., assembly GCA_019417125.1. Taxonomy (GTDB): domain Bacteria; phylum Bacillota; class Negativicutes; order Acidaminococcales; family Acidaminococcaceae; genus Fusicatenibacter_A. Next base: position 4,827 of record DXVZ01000175.1, on the reverse strand, counting down.
ACCTACGCTAAACTCATGCACTTCATAATCAGCCAGCTGCCCATTATAATAAGCGTCGTTGGCAAGTATTTTCTCCAGTGCTTCTTTGCTTTCGCACTTGGCAATAATAACTCCGGCATAAGGAATATCCCTATAAGGACCTGCTAACAAAAAATCTCCCCTGTTAAAATAATCTGTAAACCATTGGCGGTGTTTATTTAACAGTTCTTCCATTTTTTCCGGCGCTATTTTTTCAGTTTTAATTTTAATGCTAACAATAAACATAATCCATAACCTCTTTTCATTTAATTTTTAATTTTGCTGCGGCAAATTAAATAATTGTGCCGCGTTATTATAGCAAACAGATTCTTTACCTGCTTTACTTAAAAGTTCAGTCTTTAACAGCGCAGCTTTTTGTTTTAAGCAAAAAACATCAAAAGCATAAGGTAAATCGCTGCCATACAGCAAATGTGAAACATCCGTCATCTTTAATAATCCAGCAAGCTGGTTAGGAACTGCAAACCCAGCCAAATCATAATATAGGTTTTTAAAAAAGCTTTCTGTCGCAACTTTAAAGCCCGCTGCATGATTTAATAACGCTTCCATGCCTATCAGCCTGTCGTATAGTGATGGTAAAAGCGCGCCGCCGTGCGGAACAATTAATTTAATATTTTTATAGCGCTGCAAAGTTCCTTTTACCAATAAATTAGTAATTGCCGCCGTTGTTTCAGCCATATAATTAAATACACCCCCTGGCAGCTTGGCTAATCCTGAACCTGGCAGGCTAATACTCACAGGGTGAAGTATTATTATAGAATTTAAACGGTTTAATTTATCGAATATTTCATCAAAAATTTCATCACCAAGATAATATCCGCTTGCGCTTGTCGGCAATTTAAATATTGCAAGCGGCAAATTTGCTTTTAAAACTTCTATTTCTTCACATGACTCATCCACATATGGCAACGGCAATGTAGGAGCCAAATAAAATTTATCAGGATAAGTATTGCAAATTGCTAATCCTTCTTGATTAATCAAATGCGTTAACTCTACCGTTTCGTGCTTATCACCAAAATCAGTATGCGGTGACGCTAAAGAAATAACAGCTTTGCTGATATTTAATTTTTCCATTAATTTTATTTGTTCACCCAATGTTAAAACAGGCGCAGGCAAACCGTCAGCTTCACGGTTTGGTAATCCATGTTTTAATAACGCCTGCTTATAAACCAACGGCACATAATGCATGTGAATGTCAAAAAACTTAAAATTTTCTAAATCAGTTATTGTTTTATCCATAAGCCTCACCAAAAACAAACTTTATTTCACGTAACATTATATTAATATCATCATATAGATGTCTAATGCTTATTTCTTTCGTAACAAAATGCCTCTTAGTAATATTGTTTCTTATGCGATAAAGTTAAAATATAATTTAATTTACCTGTTGTTTCATAAAACATAAATAAAAAATGTAGTCATGTTTCTAATCAGTGTATACTATATGCTATTTTAAATGTTAAATTTACATTAAATTTTTAATATATAATTTACTTTTTCTTATTTTTAGTGTATCCTATATAAGAATTTTAAAACACCTATTAAATCAAGGGGGGAATTTTTGTTATGTCAGGTTTAGGTTTAATGATAGCATTCGTCATTGCTATCATCGTCATGATCGTCGCTATTTCTAAGTACAAAATTCATCCGTTCCTGTCTATTATGACAGTATCGCTCGTACTTGGGCTTGTTGCCGGTATTCCTCTGGTTGACACCAAGGTTGACGGAAAAACGGTTCAGGGCATTGCCACCGTTATCGGTTCCGGCTTCTCTGGTACATTTACCAGTATTGGCATCGTTATTATTTTGGGTGCCCTTATCGGCGGTATTCTTGAAATCACCGGCGCTGCATTTAAACTTGCCGACCTCATTATCAAACTCGTTGGCAAAAAGAATCCGGAACTTGCTATCGAGCTTATGGGCTGGGTTGTTTCTATCCCGGTATTCTGCGATTCCGGCTTCGTTATCTTAAACCCTATCCGCAAAGCGCTGGTTAAACGTACTTTGGCACCAAGCGTCGGCATGTCTGTCGCATTAAGCGCAGGCCTGTATATTTCCCATGTATTCATTCCGCCTACACCTGGCCCGATTGCTGCAGCCAATACTTTGGGCGTCGGCAACAACCTGCTGCTTGTTATCGCCATGGGTGCTGTAGTTTCCGTCTTCCCGCTGATTGCAGGCTATGCTTTTGTTAAATACATCGGTCCGAAAGTTAAAACTCCGGAAGATGTTAACGACGGCGAAATTGTAAAAACCTACGAAGAAATCATGGCTTCGCATAAAAATATTCCGGGCGCTTTTATGTCGCTCGCACCGATTGTTATCCCTATTTTATTAATGGCTTTAGGTTCCGTTTCTAACATGGCTAAATGGACCGGCTTCTTCGCAGAACTTTGCGTATTCCTTGGCACACCGGTAATCGCGCTGGCTGTCGGCGTAATCTTCGCCGTTATACAGCTGGTAAGCTCTGGCAAAACCAGTGAATTTTATGAACTCACCAATGAAACCCTTAAAGTTTCCGGCCCTATTTTGTTCGTTACCGCGGCTGGCGGCGTACTAGGCAAAGTAATTGCTGTTTCCGGCATGGTTCAGTACATCACTGCTAACGTAGGCATTTTGGAAACCATCGGTATTTTCTTCCCGTTCATTCTTTCGGCAATCCTCAAAACCGCGCAGGGTTCTTCTACTGTTGCGCTTACCACTACCGCAGGCATTGTTGCACCGCTTTTAAGCGTGCTTGGGCTTGATACCCCGATGCTTACTACACTTACCGTTATGGCTATCGGCGCAGGCGCGATGGTTGTTTCGCACGCTAACGATTCCTACTTCTGGGTTGTTACCAACTTTGGCGAAATGACCCCGGACCAAGGCTACAGAACCCAAACCGTCTGCACTTTCATCCTCGGTATTTCCGCTATGGTTGAAATCTGGCTGCTCTCTTTACTGTTCAGATAATTGGAGATAAACCATGAATAAAATTCTTTTAATTCCCGATTCTTTTAAGGGCACAATGTCCTCAATGGAAATCTGCTCCATTATGGAGGAGGCTATTCACCACCACTATCCGCAGGCCGAAGTTGTAAGCATTCCTGTTGCCGACGGCGGCGAAGGCAGCGTAGACGCTTTTTTAGAAGCGCTGGGCGGTAAAAAAGTAACCGTTAAGGCTCAGGACCCTTATGGACACGAAATTGATTCCTTCTACGGTATTTTGCCGGACGGCATCGCCGTTATTGAAATGGCGGCAGCAGCCGGGCTGCCACTTGTGGGCGAAAACCGCCACGCTGAAAAAACTACTACCTACGGCGTCGGCCAGCTGATTAAAGACGCTTTGCGCAACAAATGCAAAAAGCTGATTATCGGGCTGGGCGGCAGCGCCACCAACGAAGGCGGCTGCGGTGCGGCGGCGGCTTTGGGCGTGCGTTTTATTAACAGTAAACATGAAAGCTTCGTTCCCGTCGGTGAAACATTAAAGGACATTACCGCTATTGATGCTACAGGGCTTGACCCGCTGCTGCGCGAAATTCCCGTTGTTACCATGTGCGACATTGACAACCCGCTCTGTGGTCCGCACGGCGCATCGGCTGTGTTTGGCCCGCAAAAAGGCGCTGACGCAGAGTGCATTGCCATGCTGGATAACGGGCTTTACCACATGGCGGAAATTATTAAGCGCGACCTGCACAAAGACGTACTGAATCTGCCAGGTTCCGGTGCGGCAGGCGGCATGGGCGGCGGTATGGCTGCGTTCTTTGGCAGCACCTTGCAGCCTGGCATTGAAACCGTGCTTGATACCGTGCACTTTAACCATTTACTGCAAGGCGCAGACCTGATTATTTCCGGCGAAGGCAAAATTGATACGCAGTCGCTGCGCGGCAAAGTTGTTATCGGCGTTGCCCGCCGTGCTAAAAAATTGGACGTACCTTTAATTGCCGTTGTCGGCGATATCGGCAGCGACATTAAAAAAGCTTACGACGAAGGCGTAACCGGTATTTTCAGCATTAACCGCGTTGCCCTGCCCTATGACCAGATTAAGCTGCGTGCCAAAGATGACCTGCGGCTGACGGTAGATAACATAATGTATTTTATTAAGCATATGCGTTAATACAAAAACTCCTGCCAGGGAGCGGTTCACCCGGCAGGAGTTTTTACTTTATTTTTTAATCGTCATCATCGTCGTCGCGTTCCCAACGGTCATCATCCCATCTGTCATCATCGTCGTCACGCTCCCAACGGTCATCATCCCATCTGTCGTCATCATCGTCACGCTCCCAGCGGTCATCGTCCCATCTATCATCATCCCAATCATGCCTGTCACGGCGTTCTCTATATTCCCAACGGTCACGGTCTTTTTTGTCATTGCCGCGGCGTCCGTTATCATGCCGCCATTTATCATCATTGCCTCTGCCGTTGTCGTGGTCAAACGGGCTGTCCTTGCCTCCGGCAGCACGCAAAATATCATTTACAAAGCCAAGTTCCGTACTTGCCGGTGCGGTGCTTCCGCTCATTGTTAAAACATCATTATCAACGGGCGCTGCCAACGCATTTACATTCCATACCGGAATAATTGCAGCGGCAAACACTGCTGTAAGTACAAGCTTTTTCAACATCGTTCCTCACCCTTTCCAAATAATAACGCTTAATCTTCTATATAATAATTATATAAAAAGCAAACATCAGCCTGCAACAAACCTCACAAATAATTTACATTAATCTTACAATATATTTATTATTTAGCAATTTGCGTATCCGCATATGCATAAACTCCGCTTCTTAAAAATTAATTTTTTAACCAAA
>DXVZ01000174.1 GCA_019417125.1 Phascolarctobacterium sp. | reverse complement strand
TGTATAGCTTTGATTTTAAATTCATCTGAATACTTACTCATGAAAAAACTGCACCCCAAAAGTTTTTGTCTAACTTTTGGGGTGCAGTTCATTTTGCAGGGGTTCTTCTCTTTTCTTTAAAAGTTATTTTCCCACTCAAACCTTTTAACACTCTTTTTGCTGGTGGAAAACGGGGCAAGTAAAACCGTCTGGTTTTTTGGTTAAATTCTTTTGTATATATAGCCGTAAACGCTGCAAACTCATTTTTCACTGCCAGCTCCCAGCATTTCTTCCTGGTAAGATAGAAAATAAAATAATCAGTAAAGAAATATGAAAAATATTTAACGAGCATGAATGTCAGTAAAAGTTAGATAAAAACTCTTGAGGTGCAGTTCAGTTTCTGACAGCCGGTGCTTATTTGCCGTTATTTATTTTTCAATATCCGTTTCGCCTGTAGTTACAAGTTTTTCTATCGCCTGCTGCGGCCACAAATCGCACGGCCAGATAAAGGTTTCGGTTTTGCGCTTTTTAAAAATACGGAACGGCTCGTCCGAATTATCGTACATGTGCACTATATCGCACACGCCGATTAATTCCGGCACAAGCGCCAGCGCTTTATGCCAGCGCGAAATTATTTTATCTTTCGGCACCGGGTGACCACCGGACGCCACGCGCGAATAAACACGGTACACGTTCACCGCCGGGTCAACCGTTAAAACGTAAATGCACCTTATAAAATAGCCCTGTTCTTTGGCGCGGTGCAGCAAATCAAGGTTGCGCCGCGTGGAAAGCACTGTTTCAAACGTAAAGCTTTGCTTTTTAGCCAAAGCTTTTTCGCGCAGGTTTTCAGCTATTTTTGCCGCTTCCAAATCATCGCACAACAGGTTCTTTTTAATTTCGTCCGCGTTAATATACGGCGGAATTATTTTGGCAAGCATGGTAACGGTTGTTTTGCCGCTGCCGTTAGGCCCGGCAAATACAATTATTTCCGGTTTTTTATCATTATTCATCTTCGTACACTTTTCTGCCGTCGGGGTATTCAAGATACGCGCGGCGTTTTTCTTTATCGTAGCGCGCAACGGGTACGCCCAACAGCTTTTTCTTTACGCGCTCCAGCATCACGGCTTTGCGGAAGCGCACCGTCAGCTCGTCGGTATTATCGGTTTTGCGCTGTAATAAATCCAGCACTTCCTGTTCAATTTCTTCCATTTTTACCTCCGCGTATCAGCCGCGCACCTGCCCGTTACCGGTAATCAGGTATTTATACGATGTCAGTTCCGGCAAAGCCATCGGCCCGCGGGCATGCAGCTTTTGCGTGCTGATGCCGATTTCCGCGCCAAAACCGAACTCAAAGCCGTCCGTAAAACGGGTAGAGGCGTTAACATACACTGCCGCCGCGTCAACGCAGTCCTGAAACTTGCGCGCCGCGTTATAATCATCGGTTACAATGCACTCGGAATGTTTGGTGCTGTATTTGGCAATGTGCGCCAGCGCTTCGTCAATGTCATTCACAATTTTAACAGAAAGGCGCAAATCGCCGTATTCCGTTGACCAATCTTCTTCGGTTGCGGGTTGTACGCGCTCGTCAAACTTCTGCGTTTCCTTACAGCCAAAAATCGTTACGCCTGCTTTAAAATATTCGTCCAGCATCTGCGGCAAAAATTTACCGGCAATATCCTTATGCACCAGCAGCGTTTCCATGGCGTTGCAGACGGAAGGGCGCTGCACCTTGGCATTAAAGGCAATTTTGCGCGCCATATCGCAGTCAGCCGCTGCATCAACGTAAGTATGGCACACGCCGCTGCCTGTTTCAATAACGGGCACAGTCGCATTCTGTACAACTGCTTTTATCAGCCCTGCGCCGCCGCGCGGAATAACTACGTCTACCAAACCGTTCAGCTTAATCAGCGCCGTTACCGCCGCACGGTCAGTTGTATCAATAAACTGTATTGCCCCCACGGGCACACCTGCAGCTTCCGCAGCTTCCGTCAGCACGCCTGCTACCGCAAGGTTACTTTGCATTGCTTCGCTGCCGCCCTTTAAAACCACGGCGTTGCCGGATTTAAGGCACAGCCCCACGGCGTCCGCAGTTACGTTGGGGCGCGCTTCATAAATAATGCCGATAACGCCCAGCGGCACGCGCACTTTGGTAATTTTAAGGCCGTTGGCAAGCGTCTGTCCGCCAATTACATTACCAATAGGGTCGGGCAGCGCGGCGACCTGGCGCAAGCCTTCTGCCATACCGGCGATGCGTTCCGGCGTCAGGCGCAGCCTGTCCTGCATGGATTCACGCATACCGCTTTCTTTAGCAGCCTGCATATCTCTATCGTTAGCCTCAATAATATAATCCGTCTTTGCCAAAAGGGCGTCTGCCATAGCCAGCAGCGCCTTGTTTTTTACAGCGGCAGATAATACCGCCAGCGCGCCTGCCGCGTTGTGGGCGGCTTCTGCCTTGGCTTTTACCAGTTCAAATGTCGTCATCTTCAGCCCTCCTAATTTAAAATTACCAAATCGTCGCGGTGAATTACCTCGTCAAAATTTTTATGTCCAAGTATTTTTTCAATATCGTAAGTTTTGCACCCTTTAATCTGCCGCAGTTCGTCCGAAGAATAATGGCACAGCCCGCGCGCCAGTTCAAAGCCGTCCTGCGTAACAACGCTTACGGTGTTGCCGGCTTCAAAGCTGCCTTCCACATCCGTAATGCCCGCCGGCAAAATGCTGCATCCGCCGGCTTTTTTTATCGCTTTAACGCAGCCGTCATCGACGATGATTTTGCCCATAATGCGTGCGCCAAAGGCAAGCCAGCGTTTGCGGAACTGCAAGCGGTTTTCTTTGGAAACAAACAGCGTGCCGATTTCTTCGCCGTTTAAAATGCGGGCGATAACGTCTTTTTCGCTGCCGCTGGCAATAACCATATTGATGCCGGAACTGGTAGCGTTTTTAGCAGCCTGCAACTTGGTAAACATGCCGCCCGTGCCCACCGTGCTGCCAGCACCGCCCGCCAGCGCTTCTACTTCCGGCGTAATTTCCTCAATCTGGCTGATGAGCTTTGCTTCCGGGTGCGTCTGCGGGTTGGCGGTGTACAGCCCCTGCACATCCGAAAGAATTATAACAAGGTCAGCATCGGTAATACCTGCCACCAAAGCGCTCATATTATCGTTGTCACCTATTTTCAACTCGTCCAGCGCCACAACGTCGTTTTCGTTTACAATTGGTATCACGCCGTTTTTTAAAAGCTCCATGAAAGTGTTGCGCGCATTGGTATAACGGTGGCGGTCAATTGCCTCCATACGCGTTAAAAGCACCTGCGCCACAATCTGCCCATACTCGGCAAAAAATTTTTCGTAGGTGTGCATTAAAATGCCCTGCCCAATCGCGGCAGCAGCCTGCTTGCCGGGTATGGTACGCGGTTTTTCCGGCAGCCCCAGGCGGTCTACCCCCACAGCAACGGCGCCGGAGGTTACCAAAATCATTTCGTGACCCTGGTTCTGCAAATCCGCCATCTCGCGCGCAAGGCGGTCGATGCGCCCAAAATCGCGCTTGCCGTTTTGGTGGGTAATCGTGCTTGAGCCTACCTTAACAACAACCCTTTTTGCTTTTTTTAAATCACTCCTCTGTAATACCATACCCCTCACCCCACTTAATATTCTTTAAATTCAAATACCATATCGCGGATGCGCACCGTCTGCCCTTCGGTAATGCCCGCTTCTTTTAAGGCATCGTCAATTTTCAGGCTTTTCCAGATCAGCTGGAAGCGGTACAGCGCCTCGTCGTTATCAAAATTAGTCATAGCAACTAAACGCTCAATGTTTTTGCCGCGCACTTCAAAATCGGTATCATTGCCGGGCACAACTTCAAAGCTGTCCGGGTCAATTTCTTCAACCAGCAGGTTTTCTTCTTCGTCCTCATCGGGCACAAAATCCTGTAACATCTCGTAAGCCTTATACATCAGCGCCTGCAAGCCGTCGCCCGTCGCCGCCGATACCGGCATAATTTCGTAGCCTTTTTCTTCCACGTATTTTTTTACGCGCTCAAAGTTTTCCCTGCCCTCCGGCAAATCCATCTTGTTGGCAACCACCAGCTGCTTGCGGCGTGCCAGCTTGTCGCTGTATTCTTTCAGTTCAAAATTAATTTTTTCAAAATCGTCAATCGGGTCGCGCCCGTCCGTGCCGGATACGTCAAGCACATGCAAAAGCACTTTGGTGCGTTCAACATGGCGCAAAAAGTCATAGCCAAGGCCCACGCCCTGATGCGCGCCCTCAATCAGCCCCGGAATATCCGCCAGCACAAAGCTGCGTTCCGCATCGATGCGCACCACGCCTAAAACCGGGGTCAGCGTGGTAAAATGATACGCCGCAATTTCCGGCCTTGCCGCCGATACCTGCGCGATAATGCTGGATTTGCCGACGCTGGGGTAGCCAACCAAACCAACGTCTGCCAAAAGTTTCAGTTCAAGCTTCACCCAGCGGTTTTCACCCGGCTCTCCCTTTTCCGCAAAAGTAGGCGCACGGTTTGTTGCCGTGGCATAGCAAGCATTGCCCTTGCCGCCGCGCCCGCCTTTAGCTACAACGTACTCCTGCCCGTCCTCAATAAGGTCAGCCAGGCGCACGCCCGTAGCATCGTCGCGCACCAGCGTGCCCATCGGCACTTTTACAATAACGTCGTCGGCACGGTGCCCGGTGCAGTTGCTGTTGCCTCCCTGCCCGCCGCGTTTTGCCACAAATTTACGCCTATAGCGGAAGTCAATCAGCGTATTCAGGTTCTTATCCGCACGCAGGATAACACTGCCGCCGCGCCCGCCGTTGCCGCCGTTGGGGCCGCCCTTTTCTACAAATTTTTCCCTGCGGAAGCTGCTCATGCCGTCGCCGCCTGCGCCTGCCTCCACATAAATCCTCGCTCTGTCAATAAACATTATAAAATCTCCTGTATCTCAATTTAAGGCATAATCCTGCCATTTTATTACCTATTATTATAACCCATGCCGACGCAGTTAGGCAAATCATTCGCCGCGCAGCCACTCAGCCAAAAGCTGCGATGCAAATTCGCCCAGCTTTTTATAAGTCGCTATCGTCGGGTGGATGCCGTCAAAATACGCCGCCTGCAATTCGCGGTCCGTTTCGCCCACAGCCGCCTGTAAATCCAGCAAAAATACTTTACCGTTAAACTCCAGCTGCATGCGCCGCCGCAAAAGCTCAGCCCGCGCGTTAAAATCATCGTCTGCCGAAAACAGCGGCAAAACCAGCGCCAGCGGCCAGTTTTTACCTGCGCAAAACTCTACCGCCTGTTTTAAATCGTCAATTACAAAGCCCTGCGGCCGCCCGTTTAAAATATCGTTAGCGCCGCCCCAAAACAAAACGGCGTCCACTTGCGCAGGCAAGTACATATTTTTTAAACGGTACACAATATCGTCGCAGCAATCGCCGCACACGCCGTAGTTAAGCATGGTTACGCCGGTTTCCGCCTCCACCTCCGCAATCCACGATTCCTTCGGCCCATACGGAAAACCAAATATCAAAGAATCGCCAAAACAGGCAACTGTACGCATCGTTGTTCTCCTTGTATCATTATTTTTCTTCCAGCAAAAAGTCGTACAAATTTACATGGTCAAAAAAATCATCCGATAAATCAAAATCATCCGTTGTAATTAAAATTTTGGGATACTTATCGTCAATCATCCTAAACGGCTTTACTTCGCGCTGTAAAACATTTTCATCCATAACGCTTAATGATACCTGTATATATAATTTTTCTTCCTGCTTAGTGCCAATAAAATCAATTTCCAAGTCATCATATTTGCCGGTTGTAACTTCGTAACCACGACGTTTCAGTTCAAAAAATACAATATTTTCAATAACATGCCCCAAGTCGCTCCTTCTGTAACCAAGCAAATGATTGCGCAGCCCAAGGTCAGTTACATAATACTTTCCGTTGGTGCGCAAACGCTCTTTACCGCGCAAATTATAACGCTCGCACTGATATAACAAAAAGGCGTTGCACATTAAGGTTAAATAATTATCAACCGTATCTACTGAAATTTTATGTCCCTGCGATTTTAAAGTATTGGCAATAACGTTAGCCGAAATATTATTGCCTATATTATCCAAAACGAATTTGGTAACTTTATAAAATGCCCCTTCATCACGTATTTTTCCACGCAGCAAAATATCACGGCTGAAAATAGAATCGAACAAACCGGCAATTACCGCGTCTGCCAGCGCATTATCATTAGTAAGCGCCACCGCAGGGAAAGAACCTATCCGCATATACTCCTGCAACGCTTTTTGTTTCTGTGCATTTTCATAGCCTTTAAATAACATAAATTCGCTGAATGACAGCGGGTAAACTTTTATTTCAATATACCTGCCGGAAATATAAGTTAACTGTTCCCCCGCAAAAACACGTGAATTAGACCCGGTAACATAAACATCAACATCAAAGCTTACGCGAATGCTGTTAATAACCTTGGGCCAGTTCTCAATTTCCTGAACTTCGTCCAGTAACAAATAACATTTAGCAGTTTGCCCGTTTAGTTTACTTTCAATATATGTATGCAGTTCTTTGCCGTCGCGTAGCTTGTCAAACTGAAACTTTTCATAATTAATCTCAATAATACTATTTTCATCAACACCATTTGCAAGCAGATATTCTTTAAACAATTTTAAGAGTGTCGATTTGCCGCAGCGGCGGATACCGGTAATGATTTTTATAAAATCAGTATCTTTTGCCGCAATAACCTGATTCAAATAAAAATCGCGCTTAATCATTTCTTTGCTCTCTTTCATTATATTTATACTTAAATTAT
>DXVZ01000173.1:10310-19116 GCA_019417125.1 Phascolarctobacterium sp. | reverse complement strand
TTGCTTTTTGCTAAACAGCAAACAGCCCGGCAGATGCTGCTAATATGAAGCGCAGACCAAAATCGCGACGGCTAAATCATTGTTGCAGACCCCATGCGCAAACCGTTGCGGATCCGTGTTTGCGCACGCAAATAGGAGCGACGTTTTGGCAAGCTGAATAATAGTAGTATCTGCCGGGCTGTATTACTAACCGGCTGCTTATTATTGGTTCACAAATTTCACTTCTTATTCAGTCGTAAAATTCGCGTAGCTTCGCTGCGCCAATTATTGCTTTCGCTATCGCTCGGCACTAATTGGCGCTCAGCTAAAAAAAATAAAGGGTTAAACCAAATAATTGGTTTAACCCTTTATTTTTTACTTTTGCACTATCCTATTTTCCCAATCCTTCGCGTGCAATAATTTTATCCAAAATTTCTGCGCCTTTAAATACTACGGCGTCGCACTGAGCTTCAGGCGTAAAGTACTTCGGTTTTACTTCGCAGCAATCATAACCGCCCATTTCTGCTTTAAAGGTATCAACAAATTCTTTGCAAAGCTCCCTTACTTTGCAGCCTTCTTCTTTAGCGTTGCGCTTTACATACAGCGTGCTTAACGCCATGCACGCGCCGGTAACTACGCCGCATGCCGCACCGGCGCCCATACCGCCGCCAAAACCTGCCGCAATTTTAAGCGCCTGCGGCGGAAGCTGCATGTTATACGCCCAGTTTGCCCCATAAAGAATTTTTTCGGCACAGTTCAGGTTCATTGCCTTACCATAGCCTTTTTGCAATAATTCAACTAGCATCGTTATCCCTCCTATAACTCAAAATCGACTGCTTCGCCTTTTTTTAAAGATGCCGGAACATCTATCAGCCTTTGGTTGCGCGAGCCGCGGTAAGGAAAATCCAAATCGCGCTGCGCCAGCACAAACGGACCGTCAACCAGCACATTAATCTCTTTCAGCACCGGCAGATTTTTAACTTCGTTATACACATAACCGGTATAACACCACACATTCAGCTCCGGTTTAAGTTTTTTAATCGCCTGCAAAAACTCCAGCACGCCGTCCGCCTGCGCCAGCGGGTCGCCGCCGCTTAAAGTTATGCCCCTGTGCAGCGGCGTCAGCCTTTGCACCACGTCCTCTGCCAGCTGCTGCGGCGTATATTCCGTGCCGCCTTCAAACGGCAGCGTAGATGGGTTATGGCAGCCTTCGCAGTGGCGCGGGCACCCCTGAAAGAACACCACCGTGCGGATGCCCGGCCCATCGACGATTGATTCGTTTAAAATACCTGCAACCCTCAGCATAGCGTGCCTCCTATTCCGTGCAGCAGTTAGCGCGCTGGCGGATTTGCGTCAGCTTCTTCTCGCAGACCGGACAGTAATCGGTGTCGATAATGCCGGTGTAGCCGCAGTCCTCGCAGTAATCAATCGGAAAGTTAATACCCACGTAACCGCAGTCGCAAGCCAGCATGTGGCGCAAAACGTCCTCAACTGCCTGCAAATTATGCACCGGCGAAGATTCAAACTCAACATAGCTGATATGCCCGCCATTGGTAAATTTATGGTACGGCCCTTCAATGCGCATCTTGTCAAACGCGCTGATATGATAGCCAACCGGCACATGGAAAGAGTTTGTGTAGTACGCTTTATCGGTCACCCCAGGAATAATGCCGTATTCCTTGCGGTCGATGCGGATGAAACGCCCGGAAAGCCCTTCTGCCGGCGTGGCGATAAGGCTGTAATTTAAATCGTATTTATCGCAGTATTCGTCAACGCGCTTACGCATATAGCCGATAATCTCCTGCCCCAGCTTCTGCGCTTCTTCGCTTTCGCCCTGGTGCTTGCCAATCAGCGAGGTCAGCGTTTCGGCAAGGCCGATAAAACCAATTGCCAGCGTACCGTTTTTAATTGCCGGTTCAATACGGTCGTCTTTTTTCAGCTTATCGCTGCCCATATAAAGCCCCTGCCCCATCAAAAACGGCAGGTCGCGCACGCGCAGATTGCACTGCACACGGTAACGGTGGTACAGCTGTTCCGCCACAAGGTTCATTATGCTGTCCAGCATTCCGTAAAACTTGTCGATATTGCGTTCAGCTTTAATTGCCAGCCGCGGCAGGTTAATAGTAGTAAACGAAAGGTTGCCGCGCCCGGTAGTAATTTCTTCGCCGTGGCGGTTGGCAATAACGCGCGTGCGGCAGCCCATATACGCCACCTGTCCGCCGTAAGCCCGGTTATAAGTGGTATCCATAAAGCTAAAGGTTGGGTTCAGGCGTTTTGCCGCTACGCTGATTGCCTGCTGGAACAAATCGTAGTTCGGGTCGCCTGGGTCCAAGTTAACGCCGCGTTTAACACGGAAAATAACGTTCGGGAATATCGGGTTTTCGCCGCGTCCAAGCCCATTGCCGTAAGCCTTTAACAAATTGCGCGTAACCTTGCGTCCATTCTCGCTGGTATCAAGCCCCAGGTTCAGGCTGCTGAACGGCACCTGCGCACCGGCGCGCGAGTGCATGCTGTTAAGGTTGTACACCAGCGCTTCCATCGCCTGAAAAACTTCGTTATCGTCCGCGCCATCCACAAAATCAGCCATATCTGTATCAAAAAAACCAAATGATTGCCCGCCGAACATGTCGTTCTGATTGCTTTGCAGCACTATTGCCGCCAGCGCCGCCGCAGAACCGGGGCGTTTAGGCGGGCGGATATAGCCGTGCCCGTTGTTGAAGCCTTCGTGCAGCAGCCTGCCCAGCGGAATATTTAAACAATTTAAAGTTTTGCCATAAAAATCAAGGTCGTGAATATGAATATCGCCGCGTTTATGCGCCGCCGCCATTTCTTCCGGAATTACGCGGTTCAGGTAATATTCGCGGCTGGCAGCCGAAGCTATTTGCAGCATTTTTGCCGACGGCGAGTTAGAGATATTGGCGTTATCGCGGTCAGTTTCCTTCAAAATCTCTGCCACGGTGTCCATCAGTTCGCTGCGCGCGCTGCGGATATCCGTACGTTTGGCGCGGTACAAAATATAGGACTTGGCGGTTCTGGCGTGCCCTTTTTTAATCAAAACTTTTTCTACAATGTCCTGAACATGCTCAACATCGACAACTTCCTGGTTTTCCGCCTTTAAGCATTTTAATACGCACAGCGTAATTTCCACTGCCATTTCGCGGTCTGCGCCGCCGACGGATTTAGCAGCTTCAAAAATCGCATCTGTTATTTTACTATCGTCAAACGCTACAATGCGCCCGTCGCGTTTACGAATTTTCATGGTCCGAGTCACTCCGTTCCTTATTTTCGTTGTTATTAATAATTCTCTGCAATTCCTGCATAAAGTTGTTCACATCGGCAAACTGCCTGTACACCGAAGCAAAGCGCACATAGGCAATCTGGTCGGTTTTCTCCAGGTGGTTCATAACAAGCTCGCCAATAACCTCGCTGCGCACTTCCGATTCGCCGCGCATACGCAGTTCGCGTTCGATATGGTCCGCCATTTCTTTAATTTTCTCGTAAGAGATTGGGCGTTTTTCAAAAGCTTTAATCAAACCGTTCAGCAGCTTTTTCGATTCAAACAGCTCGCGGCGTCCGTCCTTTTTATTTACAACCAAAGGCGTTTCTTCGTATTTTTCGTAAGTGGTAAACCTGCGCCCGCAGTCCGGGCATTCGCGCCTGCGGCGGATAGAAGCGCCGTCATCGACGGAACGCGAATCAACAACTCTGCTGTCGTGATAAGAACAAAATGGGCATCTCATAAATTCACTTCCTTGCACTTTCTGAATGAGTAATTATATTATAGCATACCCGCAGCGCAAAAGAAACAAGATGTTGTGGATTATTTAATTTTTAGCCAATATTCAGCACAAAATATAGAAAGCCCCTGCTAACATAAGCAGAGGCTTTGAATTATACTATTAACTTAAATTAACCACGAATCCAGGGCGGAATCTCCGTATCGGAAGAATGTTTGTGGATGATACCGCTGCCGCCGATATGCGGTTTATTATCGTTATTGTTGTCGTGCGGCTGCTGATAACCGCCGCCGGGGCGTACAATAGAAGGTTTTGCACCGTGCGTCGGCATTTCTTTATTAAAGCCGGTTGCAATAACGGTAACGCGGATTTCGTCCTTAAGGGTTTCATCGATAACGGCGCCAAAGATAATGTTAGCTTCGGGGTCAACCGCTTCGGTAATAATGTTGGAAGCTTCGGTAACGTCAAACAGCGACAGTTCTGCGCCGCCGGTAATGTTAAACAGTACGCCGCGCGCGCCTTCGATAGATGCTTCGAGCAGCGGGCTCTTAATAGCTGCTTCGGCAGCAGCGCGTGCACCATCGTCGCCCTTTGCCATGCCAATGCCCATCAGCGCGGAGCCTGCATTGGACATAACGGTTTTTATATCAGCAAAATCCAGGTTTACAAGGCCCGGAACAGCAATCAAATCGGAAATGCCCTGCACGCCTTGGCGCAGTACGTCATCGGCAATGCGGAACGCTTCCAGCATGGAAGTTCTTCTGTCGATAACCTGTAATAAGCGGTCGTTAGGGATGGTAATTAAGGTATCGACCTTTTCTTTAATATTTACAATGCCGTTTTCAGCCTGGTTCATACGGCGTTTGCCTTCAAACGAGAACGGTTTGGTAACAACACCAACAGTCAATGCGCCAACTTCGCGCGCGCATTCGGCAACAATCGGCGCTGCGCCAGTGCCGGTGCCGCCGCCCATGCCTGCGGTTACAAATACCATATCGGCGCCTTTCAGCGCGTCCAAAATCTGGTCGCGGCTTTCTTCCGCTGCCTTTTCGCCAATTTCCGGGTTAGCGCCAGCGCCCAGCCCTTTAGTCAGCTTTTCGCCAATCTGAATACGTGTTGGTGCTTTGGAAAGCAACAGTGCCTGCGCGTCACAGTTAACCGCAATAAATTCCACGCCTTTTACTCCGGCAGTAATCATTCTGTTTACGGCATTATTGCCGCCGCCGCCAACGCCGATTACTTTAATGTTGGCAAGATTGTCCATACCTTTTTCTTCAAACTCTTCAAACATTATTTATATTCCCCCTTAATAAGTTGGGTAATTTCCATCACATAAATATCAAGATTATATTCAACATAGGACAGTCTTTTTCCTGCCGTTTTTAAAAAATATTTTATTTTTTAAGAAACAGATGGCGGATTGCCGCAAGATTGTTGAAAATACGCATGCCGAAAATTAAAACGGCAACTACATATAAATCAATGCCTATTAAATTGCCGGAATAGCACAAAAATGCTGCCAAAACCGCATTGGTAAAAAAGCCGGTTATAAAAACTATATGGTCGTACTTTCCTTCCATACTGGAGCGGATACCGCCGAAAACCGTATCCAGCGCCGCCATAACCGACACCGAAAGCAGGCGCGCGTATTCAAGCGGAAGGTGCAGCGGAAAATACCACCCGGCTACAAAGCCGATAATAATACCTGCAAGTGCGTAAAGCATTATTTTTTACCCTCCTTTGCAGCATCGTGCGAATCTTCGGGAACGGCCTGAGCGTATTCAAAAACCCTGCGCCCTTTAAAAGCAGGAACTTTAACAACCTCCGGCATCGTCAAATCTGCCTGAATCCCCCAAAACTTAAAGGTATCAAGCACGCCGCCCCTTAATTTAAGGGCGCTGGCAAGATTGGACGGGTTGCCGATGGCAAGAATTACATACGGCGGCGCGCTGCGGTTGTTGTTAACCGAAAGCGTCGGCCCGGCGCAGCGGATTTCACTGGTAGAAACAAGGCGTTCGCCGTTAATGGAAATCGCTTCCGCACCGGCGGCGCGCAGCTCATTAATTACGCGCAGCAAATCATCGTCGTGAATAATGTACAGGTTAGGGTTTTCGCCAACCTGCGCCGATACTTTGCTGTCATCCAGTATTAACTGAATACCCTTGCCTTCCAGTGCAACTTCGCCGGCAAATTCGCGCAGACGTTCCAGTTCGTTTTCCATAATCTGGTCGCCGCCGCTTTGTGCCTGCAATTTTTCAACCTCTTTGGCAAGGTCATCGCGCTGCTGTTCAGCTACGCGCAGGCGCTCGGTAAGTTCTTCCGCGCGCTGGACGTTAATTGTTTTCTGGCGTTCCGTCGTCTTTATCTGCGTAGCCAGCATAAAGCCCAAAACGGCAAACACCAGCACAAGCATTATTTTGGCATGTTTATTCGCTAACATAAAATTTCAAATTCCTTTCAAAAATATCAGGCTTGCTGCCTTAACTTAATATAAGGCTTTGCGAAGGTTAAGTCAATATATTCCGCCCTAATATTTTTTGTTTTTATATCATTGAAAACCGTAATAAAAACATCCAGCTTATCTGCAATCCCATCTGCATTGCCCAGCAAAATAGGATAACCGTGCCGCAGGTTAAATTTTACGTTGTTGTCCGGGTCTACGGCAATTTCCGAAATGGAATTAATAACTTCTTTATCAAGTTTGCTTAAAAAACTTAAAATTTGCAGCACATTTTTTTCTTTAACGGTGTCGCCAAAGAAAATATTGCCGGTAACAACGCCCGAAAGCACTGGCGCGTCGGCTTCCTTAATGCCGTCACTGACCTTCATTACCACGCCGTTGTAATCCACCTGCGCATAGCTTTTGTACGAGCAGGCAATGTACACCGCCGGTACACGTTCCTTAACGCGCACAACCAGCACGCCTGGCCAAAAATATTCCGTTTCTGCCTTTTCAAAGCGGACGTCGCCAGCTACAGCCGTTTTGATGGCGGACGGAGAAATAACGAACAGATTAACTGGCTTCTGCGTACCGCACATTTTCAGCAGTTCATCCTCCGTAAGGAGCGACGTGCCTTCGATAACAATGCTGCCAAACGCTGTTGTGGGCGATGTTGCCCACTTATATGCGCCGGTAAGCGCGCAAATTATAAGCGCTATAATAAAAAACAGGCGCAAAAGGCGTAACCGCCGCTTTTTACGGTTTGCTCTTAAACGTTCGCGTGTCGATTGCACCTTTTTACACCTCTTAAAAATACAAAACTAAAATTATTTATCAAGTGATGCGGATTGTAAAATAATATCACATAATTGCGGGAAAGTAATTCCTGCGGCAGCCGCAGCTTTAGGCACCAGGCTGGTCGCCGTCATGCCGGGCACGGTGTTAATTTCCAGCACATAGCCGTTGCCGGCTTCGTCCAGCATTACATCGGCACGGGCAACGCCGCTGCAGCCCAGAACTTCGTAAGCCTGCTTGCTGATTTCCTGCACTTTTTTAGTAGTTTCTTCGTCCAAATCTGCCGGGCAGATATATTCGGTCGCGCCCTTGGTGTATTTGGAATGGTAATCGTAAGTACCAGAATGCGGCGCAATGTGGATAACAGGCAGCGCCACAACTTCGCCGTCTTTCTGCATCATGGAAACTGTAAGTTCTTTGCCGTTTACAAATTTTTCCACCAAAATATCGGCAGAATATTTAAAAGCGTTTGCCAGCGCTTCGTCCAGCTGCGCTGCTTCTTTAACAATTTCCACGCCAATGCTGGAACCCTGGCTGGCAGGTTTAATAACTACCGGCAGGCTAAAACACTGCATTATTTTTTCTTTAATGCCGCTTTCTTTTTTATTGATAATCAGGCATTCCGGAGTAGGTATTCCGGCGTCGCGCAGCATACGTTTTGTAATCACTTTATCCATGCAGGCAACACTGGCAACCATGCCGCTGCCGGTGTAGGGCATATCGCGGATTTCCAGCAGCGTCTGCAAGCGTCCGTCTTCGCCGTAAAGGCCATGCACAGCGTTAAATACAACTTCTGCCTTGCATTCTGCCAGCTGCTTGCCGAAATTGCGGGGGTCAAGGTCAATTTCAACTACGTTGGTGTAGCCAAATTCCCTCAGCGCATTGGCAATGGCTGCACCGGTATTTAAAGAAACTTCGCGTTCTGCGGAAGGACCGCCCATTACAACTGCAACTACCTGATTTTTGTTAAACATTTTCATTGCTCCTTTGCAAATCTGTTACTAATGCTTCACCAATTTTATATACATCGCCTGCGCCGATGGTCATCACCAAATCACCGGAGCGTGCGTCGGCGGCAAGATATGCTTCAATGTCTTTCATATCCGGCATATAAACTACATCCACGCCGGAAACTTTTTTTATGCCTTCCGCCAGAACTGAGCTGTTTACGCCCGCAATAGGGTCTTCGCTGGCAGCGTAAATATCGGTTACGATAAGCTTATCGCAGCCCTTAAAGCAAGCGCAGAACTCATCAAACAACAGCTGCGTGCGGGTATAGCGGTGCGGCTGAAATACGCAGATTAAACGCAGGGGCTGCGTTTGCAGCGCCGCCCTTAAAGTAACGCCAATTTCTGTCGGGTGGTGCGCATAATCGTCAACCACCCACACGCCGTTAATGCGGCCTTTGGTTTCAAAACGGCGGTGCGCACCGGTAAAATTCTTCAGCGCGCATAAAATGCAGTCCGTTTTAATGCCCATTTCAACAGCACACGCCAGCGCGCCCAGCGAGTTAAGCACGTTATGCCTGCCGGGCACAATCAGCCGCACCTCAGCAAACAGGCTGCCGTTTTTATAAACTTTATAATCAGTACCGCCAGTGTGGTAAACAACCTCTTTGGCAACATAATCTGCTTCTTCGTTATCAATGCCGTAGCTGATAACCCTTGTTTTGGTTTCCTGCGCCAAACGGCGGAGCTTGGCATTATCCATGCACAGCACTGCCGCGCCGCCATCTCTTACGCTGCCAACAAACTGCTTAAAGGCGGCGTAAATATTTTCTTCGCTGCCGTAGTGGTCCATGTGGTCATTTTCAATATTGGTAACCAGCGCATACAGCTGTCTCTTATACACATCT
>DXVZ01000173.1:9158-10300 GCA_019417125.1 Phascolarctobacterium sp. | reverse complement strand
AGCGGATAAAATTTTAAAAACGAACCGTCGCTTTCGTCCGCCTCGGCGATTACATAGCGCCCGCTGCCGCTGCGCGCGTTGCCGCCCAGGCTTGTTACCTCGCCGCCGATAACGATGGTCGGGTCGATGCCGCTCTGCGCTGCAATGCAGCTTAACATGGCGCTGGTAGTAGTTTTGCCGTGCGCACCAGCAACAGCGACGCCGTCGGCGTGGTTAATAAGTTCCGCCAGCACGTCTGAACGGTGCATAATCCTGATGTTCTGTTCTTTTGCAGCTACCAGTTCGCAGTTATCCGGGTGAATGGCAGACGAAATAACAACCGCGTCCGCCCCCTGCACCTGTTCCGGCGCATGCCCCTGGTAAACAACGGCGCCCAGGGCTTTCAGCTTTTCGCAAATACCGCCGGCGTTTTTATCCGACCCGGTTACGTGAAAACCGCGCTCGCACAGCACATGCGCCAGCGCGCTCATTCCCGCGCCGCCAATACCAATAAAATGAATATTGTGGATTCCCGAAAGCATTCAAAATCCTCCCCGCTCAATTTTTTACAAGCTGCAAAGCCTGCTGTGCAATTTCTTTAGCCGCTGCGGGCTTTCCGAGGCTTTTGGCAGCTTTTTTCATCTTTTGCAATTCTTCGCTGTGTATCAGCAAATGCTCTATTTCTTCAAGCAGTTTTTCGCCTGTAAGTTCCTTATCCAAAATTACCTTGCCAGCTCCTGCCGCCTCTACCGCACGGGCGTTAAATTCCTGGTGGTTAGCCGTTGCGTAAGGGTACGGAATTAACACCGAAGGCACCCCTTTCGCCGTCAGTTCAGCCAGCCCAATCGCCCCTGCGCGGAACACCGCCAAATCTGCCGCCGCTAATGCCATCGGCATATCGTGCAGATACGGTTTTACAATTATATTATCTTCAAGCACGCCCTTTTTGGTAAGTTCCTTCATGTATGCTTCATAATTGGCTTCACCGGTTGCGTGCAGCACCTGCACGTCATGCCTGCCGCTAAGCGCCTCCTCAACATAAAGCATAGCTTTGTTAATGCTCTGCGCGCCGCGGCTGCCGCCGGATACCAAAATCGTTTTCTTTTCCGGGTCCAAGCCGAAAAATTTAACCGCTTCATCGCGTTTATTGGAAAGTATTTCGC
>DXVZ01000173.1:4836-9148 GCA_019417125.1 Phascolarctobacterium sp. | reverse complement strand
GTATTTCGCTGCGGATGGGGTTGCCTGTGTAAATTTTACGCGACTTGCCGCCGAAATATTTTTCCGCCTCGCGGTAACCCAAAAATACTTTTTTCACAAACCTCGCCAAAATTTTATTGGTTACTCCCGGCATGGCGTTCTGTTCCTGTATCGCCGTTGGTATGCCGCGCAGCGCCGCCAAAAACACTACCGGCCCGCAAACATAGCCGCCCGTACCGATAACAAGGTTGGGCTTAATTTCGCTGATAAGGCTGTTAGCGCCAGCCAAACCAGTAAAAAGTTTGGCAAAACTGCACAAAGTATCAAGGCTTAAGCTGCGCCTAAAACCGGCAATTTCGATAAAACGCAGCGGATAACCGTAACGCGGAATAATATTTTTTTCCAGCCCCTGGCGCGTACCAACAAAAATAATCTGTGCGCCGGGGCGCTGTTTTTTTATCTGGTCGGCAATGGTCAGCGCCGGGTAAATGTGCCCGCCGGTACCGCCGCCCGAAAGAATTACCTTCACTTTATTTTTCCTCCGCTGCCGAAAGTTCTGCTACTAATTGTTTAAAGCAGCGCCCGCGCTGCGGAAAGCCTGTAAACATATCAAACGATGCGCACGCAGGCGACAGCAGCACCGTCTGAGGTTTAACCGCTATTTTATGCGCCAGCTCCACCGCTTCGCGCATGGAACCTACCCTGCGGATATCAGCCACACCGGCTTTTACCGCCGCTTCGTTAAAGCGCTCTGCTGCTTCACCCAGCAAAATCAGCGTATCAACCTTGGTTTTTACAAGCTGCATCATTTCATCCAGCGGCGTCATTTTATCAGTGCCGCCGGCAATTAAAATTAAATGGCCGTTTTCAAAGGCTTCCAGCGCCTTAATAGCTGAATCAGTATTGGTAGCCTTAGAATCATTGTAATATGGCACGCCGTTAATGGTTGCCGTGTATTCAATGCGGTGTTCTACGCCTTTAAAGTTTTTCAAAACTTCTGCAATATTGCACGGCTCTACGTCTGCAAAAAATGCCGCGCCGATAGCTGCCAGCACGTTTTCTTCGTTGTGCCCGCCAAAAATCTGCAAATCCTTTTTGTTGCAGATAACTTCTTTTTTATCATTCCAGGCAATAACAAAATCGCCATTTTGCATGTAAACGCCCTGCGGCAAAATTGCTTTGCGGCTGAACCAGCACAGCCTGCCCGGCACCAGCCCGCCCCAGCTTTTAACTGCGGGGTCGTCAAAATTAAGCAGGGTTACATCCTCCGGATGCTGGTTTTTAAAAATATTGCACTTGGCTGCGCCGTAGGCTTCCATAGTATGGTGGCGCGTTAAATGGTCCGGCGTAAGGTTTAAAATAACAGCAATTTCGGCGCGGAAGTTCTGCACCGTTTCCAGCTGAAAACTGGAAAGTTCCGCCGCCAGCCACGAATTTTCCGGCATGGTTTCTACTTCTTTGGTCAGCGCCATGCCGATATTGCCGCCAACTTTGGTAACGCAAGGCAGCGTTGCCAGCATCTCGCCCACCAGCATGGTGGTTGTGGTTTTGCCGTTAGTGCCGGTTATGCCAATGATATGCCCGCGGTAATTACGGTAAGCAAGCTCCGCCTCGCCGGTAACATTAATGCCGCGGCGCTTTGCCTCCTGCACCAATGGGTTTTCCAAACTAATGCCCGGCGAAAGAATTATTTCCTGCACGTTATCAAGCAAACCTTCTTTAGTGCCTATTATAACCTGCCCGCCGGTTTTGGCAAGCAGTTCTTTTAAATCCGCATCAACTTCGTGCTCCGTATCGTTATACAAAAGCACGCGCTTGCCGGCGCGCGCCAAAATATCCGCCGCGCCGCATCCACTGATGCCAATGCCGTAAACCAATACAGCCTTATCCAAGATTAAAATCCTCCGTTTCCGTTAAGCCACAACAGCACGCCCAGCAAACACAGCAGGCAGCTTGCGGCAAAAAAACGTTTTACAATTTTAGTTTCTTTCCAGCCGCCAAGTTCAAAATGGTGGTGAATCGGCGTCATGCGGAAAATACGTTTGCCGCCCGTAAGGCGGAAATAAGTAACCTGCATAATTACAGAAGCTGCTTCCATAACATAAATGCCGCCAAGAATAATCAGCAAAAGTTCGGTATGCGTTAAAAGCGCCAGCGCCGCCACGCCGCCGCCGATGGCAAGCGACCCAGTATCGCCCATAAACACTTTTGCCGGGTAATGGTTAAACAGCAAAAAGCCCAGGCAGGCGCCGGTAATAGCCAGCGCAAAAACGCTTAAATCAAAATGCCCGGTGTTGTAAGCAATAAAAGCATATGCAGCCGTAACCGGCAGGGTAACGCTTGCCGCCAGCCCGTCCAAACCGTCGGTAAGGTTTACGGCGTTGGTTGTGCCCACCAAAAGCAAAAATACCAGCACATAGTAAAACCAGCCCAACGGCAGCATATATTCCGTACCCGGCACGGCAATGCTTAAATCGCTCTGCACATGGGTTTCGATATAATAAACATACGCGCCAGCCAGCACAAACTGCATAAAAAACTTCTGCATGGCAGTAAGGCCAAGGTTACGCTTCATTACAACTTTAATGTAATCGTCCACAAAACCAATCAGCGCGTGCCCAAAAGTTAACAGCAGAGCAATGCACAGTGCCGGCGTAAAATTACACCATACGGCAACGGCAACTAAAATCGCCAGCAGCATCATAATGCCGCCCATCGTCGGCGTGCCGCTTTTTTTCATGTGTTCTTTAGGCCCGCATTCGCGGATGCTCTGCCCAAAATTCAACTTATGCAAAAGCGAAATAAAACTTGGCCCGGTAACAGCGCACACGGCAAAAGCCGTAACCAGCGCGCCCAAAAGAGTCATTAACATTTAATCATCAACACTCCGCAAATTATTTTTTTAAAACAAGGTCAATTAAACCATCCACCTGCATGGAATGAGAGCCTTTTAAGAGAATTATATCATTATTGCGCACTATGCCGCTTAAAATTTTTGCGGCCTCGCCACGGTCTTTACAAATAAAGGTTTTAACACCGTGTTCCTGCGCTGCGCGCCCTGCGTAAACGCTTTCTGTGCCGTAAGTAATCAGCACGTCCACACCTTCGGCAGCGGCAAGTTCGCCAACTTCCGTATGCGCAGCTTCAGAAAGCGCGCCCAGTTCCAGCATATCCGCCAGCACCGCTACCGCCCTGCCGCCTTTTGCCGTTTTTACGGCGTGCAGCGTTTTTAAGGCGCTCGCCATCGAAGCAGGGCTGGCGTTGTAAGCATCGTTAATTACCGTTACGGAACCAAACTGCACAATCTCCTGGCGCTTACCGGTCAGGCGCACGCCTTTCAAAGCGTCCGCAATCTGCGGCAGCGTTACGCCAAAAGTTACGGCAGCAGCAATGGCCGCCAGCGCATTATAAACATTGTGCGCGCCAAGCAGCGGCAGCACAATATGTGCCTGTTCGCCCGTTTTGGCATAAACACAATCAAACTCGCTGCTTTCCGCATTCAGTTTAACGTTTTTGGCATACACGTAGGCAGTTTCATCACAGCCATAGGTTACAGCCTGCGCCGCAGTTTTGCTTGCCATTTGGCGCACAAAAGCGTCGTCGTTGTTCAGCACAGCAAACTGCTGTGGCGTTAAATTCTCCACAATCTCGCATTTGGCTTTAGCAATGTTTTCCATGCTGCCCAAAAGCTCCATATGCGTTTCGCCCACGTTGGTTACAACGGCAGCGTCCGGGCTTGCCAGTTTGCACAACGCGCGTATCTGCCCCAAGCCGCGCATGCCCATTTCCACAACGGCAATTTCCGTGTCCGGCTTAATGCTCAGCAGTGTCTTCGGCAAACCAATTTCGTTATTAAAATTCGCCTCGGTTTTTACCACTTTGTATTTCTGTGCCAGGCAGGCGGCAAGCAAATCCTTGGTAGAAGTTTTACCGTTGGACCCGGTAACTGCCACAACTTTTAAATTAGGCTGCTTGCCGCGCCACGCTTTGGCAATCAGCTGATAAGCTTTCAGCGTATCGTCCGTTTTAATTACAACGGCGCCCTGCGGCAAATTTTCCACCTCGCGGCTGATGAGCACTGCCGCCGCGCCCTGTTCCAGCGCTTTGGCGCAGTAATTATGCCCGTCAAAATTTTCGCCGCCCAATGCCACAAACAGCTCGCCTTTTTTTATGCTGCGGCTGTCGGTGTTGATGCCGGTAAATTCTATATTCTGCAAATTTTGGCAGCTTCCTCCCGTCGCCGCCAGCACTTCCTGCAAATTAAGCATGGTATCACCCTTTGTTCTGCCAATATTCCTGCACCACTTCGCGGTCATCAAAGTGGATGGTATCG
>DXVZ01000173.1:0-4826 GCA_019417125.1 Phascolarctobacterium sp. | reverse complement strand
ATAATCTGATAATTTTCGTGTCCCTTACCGGCAATTAAAACCACATCGTCGGCAGCGGCATGTGCCAGCGCGTAATTAATCGCTTCGCGCCTGTCACTTAAGCGCACGCTGGTTTTGCCTGTGGGGATTTCCTGCAAAGCAGTTTCAATTTCGTCGATAATCAGCTCCGGGTCCTCCGTGCGCGGGTTATCCGATGTTACAACGACGTTGTCCGCCAAGTCCAGGGCAATTTTGCCCATAATCGGGCGTTTTTTGTTGTCGCGGTCGCCGCCGCAGCCAAACACAACCCACAGCTTGCCTTTGGTAATGCCGCGCGCTGTTTTCAGCACGTTTTCCAAACCATCCGGCGTATGGGCGTAATCCACAATTACGGTGTAGGGCTGCCCCGCCTCAACCAGCTGAAAGCGCCCCGGCACGCCGTCAAAGCCGTCCAGCACGTCTATAATAATTTTCGGGTCAATCTTTTCTGCCAGCACCGCGCCCACGGCGGACATTACATTATATACGTTAAACTCGCCGGTAATTTTCAGCACCAAATCCATCTCACCGGCAGGGGTATGCAGCTTCAGCGCCATCTGCTTTGCCTGCACGTCAAAACTCAGCGGGTAAATATCGTAATCCTTGCTTTCGCCGTAAGTAATTACCGGAACTTTGGTGCGCCCGGCAATAATTTTACTGCTGGGGTCATCCATGTTCAGCACGGCGGTTTTGCCCTGCTTGGTGCCGCCAGCCAAATGTTCAAACAACAGGCTCTTAGCATCGCGGTAATTTTCAAAAGTTTTATGAAAGTCCAAATGGTCCTGCGTAATATTGGTCAGCACCGCAGTGTCATATTCAATGCCGGCAACACGCCCCAACGCCAACGCATGGCTCGATACTTCCATAACAACATAGCCGCAGCCCGCCTGCTGCATTTTAAACAAAGTTTTCTGCAAATCAACAACATCCGGCGTAGTGTTATGCGAAACCGTTTCTTCGTTCTCAATCATAATATTAATGGTGCCAATCATGCCCACCTTATAACCAGCCTTGCGCAAAATCAGGCGGATAATATTGGTCGTTGTCGTTTTGCCGTTGGTGCCGGTAACGCCAATCATGCGCATTTTTTTGCCAGGGTAGTCAAAAAAATAAGGGGTCACTAACTCCATGGCCCTTCTCGTATCGCCAACCTTAACCAGCGTCATGCCTTCCGGGCAGTCAACAGCATCTTCAACAATAACGGCAGCAGCGCCTTTTTCGTACGCCTGCTGCAAAAATTTGTGCCCGTCAACCGTCGCGCCTTTCAGGCAGATAAATAAACTTCCCGGCACAACAACGCGGGAATCGGCAGTTATATCAGTAATGGTTTTGCCAGCAGCGCCGGTAACTTCCGCTTCCGGCAGCAGCTTCAGCAAATCCTGCAAATTCTTTTCCATCCGGATACCTCCAAAAGTGAAACGGCAGCCTTAATACACTTAGGCTGCCTCCCATAAAATTTTATACTATTATACCATATCTTGCTTAGGAAGGCTATGATTTTTACTTGGCATAAGCATAACCGTCATAAGCAATTTTTGTTTTATCTGCTTTAACATAAATATTGCTGCGCGCCACCTGCATGCCCAGCTCCTTTTCAGCAATCGAGGTAATCCTCTCCGGTCCTTTAAGCTGCTCAACAACAATGCGCTCCTCGCTGTTTTCCAGCATCAAAGCGGCTTCCTGCTGTTTTAAGGCAACAAGCTCGCTGCTTCTCGAAATCAAAAACTCGCTGCGCACAACGCACGCAAAATATGTTGCCAGTAAAATTCCGGCAACCACCGCCACCCTGCGGCGCAGCAATTTTAAATTGCGCTTTTTGGGTTTACGTACATACGCCGTCTGCCGTCCGGTATTTTGTTGTCGTTCTTCCAAATTCCATGCGTATTCATCATACTTTCTGGCTAACATAGCGCTTTCCTCCCCAAAAATTTATCAGCATTTCTCTGCAAATCTCAATCTTGCACTGCGCGCACGCGGATTTTCTTCAACCTCCTGCGGTGAAGGCACGGTATTCCCCACTTTTTTTAGCTGCGGCTTGCGTCCGCATACGCACACCGGAAACTGCGGCGGGCAGATGCACCCTTTGGCAAGCGATGCAAAAGTTTGTTTTACAATTCTGTCCTCCAGCGAATGGAAAGTTATAACCCCAATCCTGCCGCCCGGTTTCAGCCTTGCCACAGCGTCTTCCATTGTTTTTTGCAAAATGCCAAGTTCGTTATTAACTTCAATCCTCAGCGCCTGAAAAGTCCTTTTCGCCGGGTGCGGCCCGTCCATTCTTGCGCCTTTAGGTATTGCTTTTTTTATAATCTCCACCAGTTCAAAAGTAGTGGCAATATGCTTTGTTTTGCGCTCCGCCGCGATAAAAGCGGCAATGCGCTTGCTCCAGCGTTCTTCGCCGTAGCGGTGGATAATCTCAGCCAGCTCGCTTTCGGAATAATTATTCACAATATATTCCGCCGTCAGCCGCGCGCTTTTATCCATACGCATATCCAGCGGCCCGTCGTGCATATACGAAAAACCGCGTTCCGGCGTATCCAGCTGATAACTTGAAACACCCAAGTCAAAAAAGATACCGTCAATCTGCCCTATATTAAGGTTATCAAGTACGGAATTAAAATCCTTAAAATTGCTTTTAACCGTGGCTATTTTGCATTGGCACGGCGCCAGGCGTTTTTGAGAGGCGGCAATAGCGTCCTCGTCCTGGTCAATGCCAATCAGCATGCCGTCAGCGTTAAGCTGCGAAGCAAAGCCAAAACTGTGCCCCGCACCGCCCATCGTGCAGTCCACATAAACGCCGTCCTTATCGGTTATCAGCCATTTAACGCTCTCATCAAGCAAAATGCTTGTATGCTTAAATTCGTTTGCCATGTTAAATACCTATATCCATATCCGCCAGCTGGGCTGCCACAGCATCAGCGTCACCGGCGTTGTCGTCATTATATTCCTGCCAGCGCGCAGCGTCCCAAATTTCGGCACGGCTGCCCACGCCGACAATAACCGTATTTTTATCCAGCGCGGCAAAAGCGCGCAAACTTGCAGGCAGCAGCACGCGCCCCTGCTTGTCGCACTCCACTTCGGCAGCGCCGCTAAAAAAGAACCTGCTGAAAGTACGGGCGTTTTTATTAGTCATCGGCAAAGCGTTAAGCTTAAGCTCCAGCTTGTGCCATTCTTCCTTGTCATATACAAACAGGCAGCCATCCAGCCCTTTGCTGATGATGAAACTGCCGCCAAGGCTTTCGCGGAGTTTTGCGGGCATAAAGAGACGGCCTTTTGCGTCAATAGTATGCTGATATTCACCCATTAACATCGTGGCATTCTCCTCCCCTTTTCCCCACTTTACACCATTATACCCCACTTTAAGTTAAAAAACAACACAATCATGTATATTGCTGTAAATTTTTGCAAATTAGCCGTCGTTTTAAAATATTTTTAGGCAAAGTTACCCTAAAGCAACTTTTATTTTTGCCAAACTGTGGTATAATAAAAAAGCCGAAGGGCAAAAAGTAAATTATTTAGCATTATGCTTTAAGGAGGATTATTTAATATGCTTACTAAAGATACCGGCATTATTGACGCCGTTCAAAACCATCCTGAAATTTTAGAAGTTTTTGCAGAATACGGCCTCGGCTGCGTTGGCTGCATGGCTTCCCACTTTGAAAGCATCGGCCAGGGCGCTGCTGCCCACGGCATTGATGTTGACGCTTTCATTGCCGACTGCAATAAAGCAATCGAAGCTGCAAAAAAATAAAACCGCGCTTAAAGCTGCGGCAAAAATTAAGGGCTCAATCCGGCGTGCAGTGTGCTGCCGGGCTGAGCCCTTTTGTTTTTATAATGTATTATTTCTGCCCTGCTTCACAATCAGCGACACCGACGGCTGCGTAATGCTGAACAGGTTTGCCAAAAACACCTGCGTTAAGTGTTCTTCGTTGTACAAGCGCCAAATCTCGCGGTTGCGTTCTTCCCGTCCGGCAAAAGGTTTTAGCTCTACTTGCCGTTCTTCTATGCAATAGCCGCGGTCTGCCAGCACCACTACTTTGCGCCTGCCATCGGCGTCGGTTAGTTTTAACTCTAACGTTCTGCCGCCGTTTTCGTCGCGCTGGTTAATGTTGTAAAACTCTACTTCGCTTTCACCAGCGGCTTTTTTCAGCATTGTTTGGTTAAAAGGTATCTCCTTTATTTCCACCATATCACCTCACATATATTGGATATGTTCTTTTTACTGCCCTGTTTTGCGCTGTAATATTTTCAGCGCCATGGTGTAGGCGTTGCGCAGCGTTGGGTTATCCCTTGCGTCCTGCGGCACAGGGTCTGCACCTAAGTCAGCACAAATTTTACCGTCAGCGTCCACTATGTAGCTGGCGCCGATGGTATATTCACTGCCGTAAGTGTTAAATAGATACAGGCTTATTCCCGATACTGCGTTCTGCATATCCTCGCCTTGGCGTAAGGCTGCTAAGAAATTTTGGTCGGTGTATTTTTCTTCGGCGAAAAATGCAAGGTAGTATTTGCCGTCTTTTTTTACCGTGCTGACGCTGTCGCTGTCAAGGTACAGCACGCCCACATCTGTTTTGCCTGCTTCCAAAAGCGTTTGCGCCAGGGTTGGCAGCGGCAGCATGCACAGCGCCGCCGCTGTAAGGCAGGTTGCCATTAGTCCTTTTAGTTTGCTCATATTCCGTTACCGTTTTATTTTTTTATTTTCCGTTTTACAATTTTGTTTTATTACTTTGGTTTTGGTGTTTTGCTTTTCGTTTTAATTTGCTATCTGCCGTTTGTTATTTCTGCTGTGCGTTTTCCTGCATCGGGCTTAA
>DXVZ01000172.1:14285-19194 GCA_019417125.1 Phascolarctobacterium sp. | reverse complement strand
CGGTTAATAGTTCAATAACATCCATGCTATCCCCTCCTCCATAGTATTTCCGCAAGCGGATTTCTATATCAACGAAGGGTCACAGTCCCTCCGCAGAGGGCTAACCGCCTACCGTTATGGCAGCACATTTGCCTGCTTATTTTAACAGGTTTTAATCTTTTTGTAAAGATTTTTATTTTGCATAAATACAACAACAAACGGCACCGTGCCTTAAAGCACAGTGCCGTTATTTTTTATATTTTATTGCTGCGTATGGTGCGCTTCAGCGCGGTTAATAGCGCAGAGTATGCCCTGAATTGCCGCCACGTTAATGTTGGCGTTTACGCCGACGCCAAAAATGTGCCCGTTGCCGGGAACTTTAAGTTCAATATAGCAAATGCCCAGCGCATCGCTGCCGCGGCTGATGGCGTGTTCGTGGTAGTTTACAAATTCGTACCCGGTTACGCCAATGCTGCTGATTGCCTGAAAGAAGCTGTCAATCGGTCCGTTGCCGCTGCCGACAATCATCTTAATGGCGCCGTTTTCGTTAATGTAGCCTTCAAAACGGGTTTCGGTACTGCCGTCCAATTCGCGCAGTTCCGTAAAGCGGTGCTGCAAAAGCGTATATTTGCCTTTAAAATCAAGGTATTCTTTATTAAACAGCTCCACAATCTGTTCCTGCTTCAGCTCGTCGCCATATGCGTCGGAAGCTGCTTTAACAACAGCGCCAAATTCGGGGTGCATTTCTTTCGGCAGGCGGTAACCGCAGGCGTGCTCCAGCACAAAGGCTGCGCCGCCTTTGCCGGACTGGCTGTTGATGCGGATAACTGGTTCGTATTCGCGGTTAAGGTCCGCCGGGTTGATGGGCAGGTACGGCACTTCCCAATAGGGCGTTGCCGAAGTTTCCATATATTCATAGCCTTTGCGGATGGCGTCCTGATGTGAGCCGGAAAAAGCGGTAAAAGCAAGTTCGCCGGCGTATGGCTGACGCTCGTGTACGTGCATTTTGGTGCATTTTTCGTAAATTTTTTTAATTTCCAAAATATTGCTGAAATCAAGCTGCGGGTCAACGCCTTGCGTAAACATGTTCAGCGCTACGGTTACAAGGTCCAGGTTGCCGGTGCGCTCGCCGTTGCCGAACAGCGTGCCTTCGACGCGCTCTGCTCCTGCCATTATGGCGAGTTCTGCCGAAGCTACTGCCGTGCCGCGGTCGTTATGCGGGTGGATGCTGATAATCGCTGCTTCGCGGTTGTGCAGATGTTTGCAGAAATATTCAATCTGGTCGGCATAGGTATTAGGGGTAGACATTTCTACCGTGGAGGGCAGGTTTAAAATTACCGGGTTTTCTTTGGTTGCGCCCAGTTCTTTCATAACTTCCTCGCAAATGCGGATGGAAAAATCTATTTCGGTGCCGGTAAAGCTTTCGGGCGAATATTCGTAGCGGATGTTCATGCCGCTTTTGGCAACTTCTTCTTCAGTCAGCTGGCGGATAAGGCGCGCGCCCTCAACGGCGATGTCGATAATGCCGTCCATATCTTTTTTGAACACGACTTTGCGCTGCAAAGTTGATGTGGAGTTATAAAAATGAATAATGACGTTTTTGGCGCCTTTAACGGCTTCAAAAGTTTTTTTGATGAGTTCGGCGCGTGCCTGCACCAGCACCTGCACGGTAACGTCGTCGGGAATGTAATTGCCTTCAATCAGCGTGCGCAGAATTTCGTATTCGGTTTCGGAAGCGGACGGAAAGCCGACTTCGATTTCTTTAAAACCTATATCAACCAGGGTTTTAAACATTAACAGTTTTTCGTCCAGCTGCATGGGCGTAACAAGCGCCTGGTTGCCGTCGCGCAAATCGACGCTGCACCACACCGGCGCTTTGGTGATAACTTTGTCCGGCCATTCGCGGTTAGGCATTTTTACGGGTTGAAAGGGAATGTACTGTTTGTTTGCTTTTTGCATTGTAATAACCTCCGTTCTTTTTGTTTGAGCGGAGAAATAAAAATCCCCGCTCCCTACTTTGAAAGCATAGGGGCGGGGAATAATCCACGCGGTACCACCCTAATTCAGCCGCTGGCGCGGCCCTCAGCAGCCTCTAACAAGGCCCGGCTTTGTAACGCTGCCACACGTCCTGCCCTACATATCAGGCAGGCAACTCCGGGATGAGCTATACATAAACCTTTGCCGCTGCCTTGCACCAACCGGCAGTTCTCTGATGGCGTTTGGGGTTTATCTTCTTCCCTTCACGGTCTTTCAGGTGAAAATTTTATGTTGTTAAGAATAATTATAAATAAATCTGAATATTATGTCAAGCCGTTATTCCGCTTTTTGGATACTGGCTTTGCTTTTGTTGACGGAATAAATGGTTTCCACTGCAACCAGCACGGAAAGAATTACCAAAATTACGGATACAACCGGCACTGCCGGATGCCCGATGCCAAGTACCCAGCCGTCGTAAATGCTGAGCAGCAGCGCCCAGTTGGACATAAGGAACATCAGCACCGCCGGAATGCACGCCGCCATCCAAACTTTGGAGCTGCGGCGGGTGTTGTACAGCCAAATACTGATGCCAATCAGCGCCAGCGCCGCCAAAAGCTGGTTGGAAGCGCCAAAAGTGTTCCAGAAGGTTTTCCACGCTGGGATGACGTTGCCTTTAGCGTCCGTCATTGTTTGGAAGATAAAGAAGATAGGCACGGCGGAAGTAAGCACGGTGCCGAGCACTTTGCCCTTCATATCGCGCCAGCCGGTAAGCTCTTCAATAACATATCTGCCCAGGCGGGTGCAAACATCCAAAGTATCGTAAACGAAAGTGGTAAACGCCATTAAGCCAAAGCTGATGCCAAAAGCAGCCGGAATACCGATAAGTTCCATAAAGCTGCCGATGCCCATAGCGTAGATGAAGTTAGGCGCTTTGGTAATGAGCTCGGAATCTTTGGCAAGAATCATAACGCAAACGATGGATACAACGGCTACCATGCCTTCGAGCAGCATTGCGCCGTAGCCAATTGCAGTAGCATCGGTTTCCTTAGCCAGCTGCTTGCTGCTGGTGCCGGAAGATACGAGCGCATGGAACCCGGAGCACGCGCCGCAGGCGATGGTGATAAACAGTATCGGGAACATCGGCGTCCAAAAGTGTTCGCCAAGGCTGCCATCGGGGTTAATATTGGTGAATGCCGGGTAGTTAATTTCGTAGCCGCCGAACATAATGCCGATTGCCGCAACAACAAGGGCAATGTACAGGAAGTAACCGCCCAACGCGCCGCGCGGCTGCAGCAGCAGCCACATCGGCATCATAGCCGCAACAAGGCAGTATACCAAAATTAAAACGCCCCAAATTTTCTGCGCCGTTGCCGGGTCGGTTACGGGCAGGCTAAGCGGCAGGGATTGCCCCGCCCAGATAGCAACGCCTACAAGCGGAAGAAAGATAGCAACGGCAAGCCCTTCTTTAAGTCCGCCGAAGCGCATTAACAGGCCCATAATAATCGGCAGCGCCAAATACATGGCAGAAGAACTTGCAATGCCAGCGCCGGAAACAACTTCGCCGTTTTCCAGCGTTACGTTGCCGACGAAGGACGATGCGGTAATATCGGTAAACGCTACGATAACGTAAACCAGCGTAATCCAAACGAATATCATAAACAAAATCCACGCGCGCTGCGATACATTAAGGCGTACAACTTCGGTGATGGATTTAGCCTTATGGCGCACGGAAGCAACCAGGCTGCCCATATCGTGAATGCCGCCGATAAAAATACAGCCCAAAATTACCCACAAAAGCGCCGGAGCCCAGCCGTAAATTACAGCCGCCAAAATAGGCCCGTTAATAGGTCCGGCAGCGGCGATTGCCGAAAAGTGCTGCCCCAAAAGCATGCCTTTTTTAGCAGGCACATAGTCAACGCCGTCCTCCATCTCAACCGAAGGCACTGGATTTTTGTCGTCCAGCTTAAAAACAGTATTGGCAAGGAATTTGCCATAAGTAAAATACGCAGCCAGTAAAATAAGGGCGCTGGCTACTACAATAAACAATACCAATTACGATTCCTCCCCGCTTAATGACGCCATTGTCATTTTGATTATCAGTTTTTAATCTTCATCTTCAGCTTGCGGTTCTTCCTGCGGCAGCTGCGTAACCATTACCTTGTCCACGCGCGTGCCGTCCATGTCAATAACCTCAAAACGGTAGCCTTCCCAAATAAAATAGTTGCCTGCCTGCGGAATATGCCCGATATTAGTAACTACAAACCCGGCGACGGTGTTGTAGCCGTTCTTTTCTTCCAACGGCAAATCTTCAAATTCAAAGTAATCTTTAAATTCGGTTATAGGCAGCATGCCGTCCACCAGCCAGCTGCCATCATCGCGCTTAACAATTTCCTGCTTAACGTCCTCGTCATATGATGGCAAATCGCCGACAAGGTGTTCAATAACGTCCCTTAACGTTACCATACCGGCAAGCCCGCCAAACTCGTCCATTACCAGCGCAACTTTAATGCGTTTTACCTTAAACATATCAAGCAGGCTTTGCGTGTGCATGGCTTCCGGCACATAAAGCGGCTGCTGAATATGCTTGCGCAAATCGCGTTCGCCGCCGTGCAGCCACGACGCAAACACCTTTTTGGTATAAACAACGCCGCTGACGTGTTCCAAATCGTTTTCAGCAACGACGAAGCAGGAATACATCTTGTCTGACATTTCAGAAAATTGCACGTCTGCACTGTCGTTTAAATCCAGCCACTCAATTTTAGTGCGCGGCGTCATAATCTCGCTGACGCGCAAATCGTCAAGGGCAAAAACATTTTCAATCATCATCTGCTCGCGGTCGTCAAAAACGCCGTGTTCGCGCCCCTGCTCAATTAAAACACGCACTTCTTCTTCGGTTACGGGCGGTTCTTCATTCGGCTTAACGCCGATAACGCGCAGCAGTACCGTGGTAGAT
>DXVZ01000172.1:0-14275 GCA_019417125.1 Phascolarctobacterium sp. | reverse complement strand
CTTAAAAAGATGGTAAGCGGGCGGAAAATGACGATTAAGGTTTTAATGAAACCGGCAAAAAACATTGCCATTTTTTCCGGGTTGTTAAGCGCCAGTTTTTTAGGCAGCAATTCGCCCAGAACCAGGCTTAAGTAAGTTACCAGCACAACTACGACGGAATACGACACAAACGCGGCGTAAGGCACCATAAAAGGTATCTTGCGCAGCAGCACTTCCAGCGGCGCCGCCAGCATGGCGCCGCTGTATACGCCCGTGCCTATGCCGACAAGCGTAATGCCTATCTGTACAGTAGAAAGGAATACAGTCGGTTCTTCTGCCAGTTTGCCAATGTAGGCGGCGCTTTTGCTGCCTTCTTCCGCCAACTGCTCAAGGCGGCTTTTACGTGATGACACAACCGCCATTTCGAGCATTGACAATAAACCGTTTAATAAAATAAGGACTAAAACAATAATACATTCAAGCACAGACCCAAGAGGATCCATATATTAACCAACTCCTGTTAAAAAACGCTTATTTTGCCCACACAAGGCTCATCAGGTTAGGATATTCTTCCGTTAAGTGCCTTAAAATTACATCGATAACGGTATGTACCAGGCGCGGGTCAAAGCTGTCATCAGTATCGGTAAGGCAGCTGTCCAGGCAGATATCGCCGTTATCGCTTACATAATATTTAAACACTTTGTATTTGCCGTTAAGGGCATTAATATGTTCCAGCACAGCCTTTTTGTTGCCTTCGTTAACAACGGCAGCGGCAACGCGCACCTGAATCATGGTGTAAATGCTGTCATCGGCAACTACCATCGTCGGCAGCATCTGTCCGCTTACTTCCATGTGCGCACGGTAAACCATGGTGTGCAGGTCATTTTTTACTTCTTCCTTTGCAAAACAGGTAATTTTATTTTCTGTCAGAAAAGCGTCGAATTTTTCAGCTTTAGTCATTTATAAAAGCCTCCCTAAAATTATAATTACTAATATGATACACTATATGGTTTAATTTGTACAGTATTACAATAAATTTAACCATGATATTTAACTACAGTTGTTTCAAAACGTAAAAAACTTAACAGTATGTCTTTTTACTCTGCAAAACCGTACATTATACGGCAAATATTTTTGCCTGCTACCGTTTTAAAAATGCGGCTGTACGCCGTTTTAACGGCTTCAAAGCTTACATTATCTTCGTACAGATTTACCAAAAAGTCGGCTTCTACCAAAATCTGGTAATCAGCACTGTCTATATTATTATAAGTATGGTGGTGCGCAATCAGCCAGCACACACGTTCCGTAACGTCAGCGCCAAAGCCAAGGCTTTGCAGCAGTTTTTCTGCTTCGGGCGGGCCTTCAAGCTCCTGCTGCTTGCCGGTGCAGGTTCCGTATTTCTTTTCGCTGTTGCGGATGCCGATATCGTGCGTCAGCGCCGCAACTTCCAAAATATACAGCGTTTTTTCGTCCAGTTTTTCTTCTTCGCCAATGAGCTTTGCCAAAGCGTGAACTTTGATAAAATGCTGGATGCGTTTGGCGTCGCCATTGTTGTAGGCAATCATTGCCAACATTAATTTACGTAATTTTTCTTCCATATTTCTCCCCTCTTATACAACCTGGAAAATATAAAATTTTAAATAGTAGGTTTCCGGCACGTTCCACAAAACCGGGTGGTCCGGCGCTTGCTGGCGCGCTTCAATCTGACGCAGGCTGACGCTGGCGTCTTTAGCGGCGTCCTTTAACATCTGCACAAAGTATTCTTCCTTCATAAAGTGCGAACACGAGCAGGTAGCAAGGTAGCCCCCGCGAGGCAGCAGCTTCATGGCTTTAAGGTTAATCTCTTTATAGCCGCGGATGGCGTTTTTAACCGTGCTGCCCGATTTAGTAAATGCCGGCGGATCCAGAATGATAAAATCATAAGCGTGCGATTTTTGCTCCGCCAGTTCCGTCAGCAAATCAAAAACATTAGCTTCCAGCGGTTTTACAATCTCCTTAAAACCGTTCTTTTCAGCGTTAATGCCGGTCATGCGCACGGCTTCGGCAGAAATATCCACCGCCGTTACAGAAGCCGCGCCGCCCGCCGCAGCGTTCAGCGCAAAAGCACCGGTATGGGTAAAGCAGTCCAGCACATGCTTGCCTTCGGCAATACGAGCCACCGCCTGGCGGTTGTACTTTTGGTCAAGAAAGAAACCTGTTTTCTGCCCGTTTTCCACATCAACGCTGTACTTAATGCCGTTTTCACAAATTTCCGTTACAGTTGTTTTATCGGCGACGGTTTCAGGCTTAAACCAGCCTTTATTTTCCGTCATGCCTTCCAGTTCACGTATTTTAACGTCGTTGCGCTCATAAATGCCGCGGATGTTTTCACCTTGTCCGCGCAAAATTTCCAGCAGCAAGCCAAACAGCATTTCCTTGCGCTGCTCAATACCCAGCGAGAGCGTCTGCGTAACTAAAACATCGTTAAAACGGTCCACCGTCAGCCCAGGGAACATATCCGCTTCGCCAAAAATCAGGCGGCAGCATTTAAAATCGCTGCCAGGCATTACAGTACGGCGGTAATCTATGGCATACTGCAAACGGCGCTGCCAAAACGCCGCATCAAATTTATCGTTGGTGTTAGTTGAAATTATCCGCACGCGGATTTTAGAATTATCGTTAATAAAACCAGTGCCAATATATTTGCCCTTGCCTGTTACAACGTCCACCAGGTCGCCGTTGGCGTAAGTCCCTTCAATATTGGTAATTTCGTCTGCATAAACCCACGGGTGCCCGCCTTTGGCGGCGCGTTCCCCTTTAGGGGTGATATATATTTTTGTGTAATTGCGCATAAACTGCTCCTTTTGTTTTTTACAAATATTATACAATAAGCGTGCAAAATAAAAAAGCCTTCAAACCCGTAGGGCCTGAAGGCAATGCGTTTATATCAATGCAGATGGCATACGCGGTCGGCAACTTCTGCTTTTTTGGCATCGTTAAAGCGCGGCAGGGTGCTGAGATAGCCCGTAATTCTGCGTACTCTGACAATGGTATCATAGTGCGGCTTTACTACTACATTTTCGCCGCTGAGGCTTAAATCCAGCGAAAGCAGCGTTTCATGCGGCCTTACCTGCAACTGGTCTTTTAAATAAATTGCCGCTTCTTCTTTGGAGATGCCTTCTGCGCAGTTAACTTTAATACCGTCCATTTCGTATGTCATAAAACTCACTCCTTAACTTGTTTCATGACCTAATTATATAGCAATAATAATTATTTGTAAAGGCTTTTCTACAAAATATTGTAGTTCGTTATTTTTATAACCGCAATATTTGGTATAGTCATTCTATAATTGGGCGTCCTTCCATCAGGTTCACCTGTTTGCAGATTGCCCATTTCATAATATCGACAGGGTCTTTCTCGTTGCCCATAGGCTCTATATCGCGCTCAAAAACTGACTTTTTGGAGAAACGGTTGCCATCATGCCGGTAAACATAAATATCCGCATCGGCAATAGTTTCAATGTAAGTATCGTCAAAATCGCTGCGGAAGCCGAAGAACCTGTTAACCATACGGGAATCAAGGTTATCCACCATTACCAGCACCAACGCCTCCAGCTGCGCTTCTTCGGCAATGCTTTGCATAACGGCGGCGTCAACCTTTGCTTTGCCCTTGCCGGTAAAAATTTTTTCTACCGCAACAACTTTGGCAGTATCAGGCTCTACCAGCTTAAAATCCGGGAAATGATACGCCCATCTTACAGGCTCGCGCCAGTTGCGGTATACGTTCTGCGTTACGTTGCCGCTGCGGTCAAATACCACCAGTGCGGCGGGCTGCTCGGCAAACGCCGCAAAGGCTTTCGGTGCTGTACCAACTACGGTGAAACAAATTAACGCCAGTACTAAAAACAGATTAAACTTTTTCATTGCTTTCACCCCTCATTATTTTAAATTAACGGCAGTACCGTGTGCCAGCGGCGGCACGCCCAAGTGAGCGGCTATGGTCTGC
This sequence comes from Phascolarctobacterium sp., assembly GCA_019417125.1. GTDB lineage: Bacteria > Bacillota > Negativicutes > Acidaminococcales > Acidaminococcaceae > Fusicatenibacter_A. Next base: position 10,312 of record DXVZ01000172.1, on the reverse strand, counting down.
CCAATACATGAAAACGACGGCATCGGCGGCAGCTGCTGCGCTTTTATGCCGCTGCCGTAAAACAACACCGGTATGTGCTCGCGCGTGTGGTCGCTGCCTTGCCACGTCGGGTCGCAGCCGTGGTCTGCCGTAACCAGCAGTAAATCGTCCTTTTGCAGCTGCGCCAAAATCTCTGGCAGGCGCGCGTCAAAATATTCCAGCGCTTCGCCGTAGCCCAGCGCGTCACGTCTGTGCCCGTAAGAAGAATCCAAATCGACAAAATTACTGAACACCAGTGTATTATCGGGCGCATCAGCAACTGCCTGCTTGCTGGCGTTAAAAATATTTTCCAGCCCGGCAGCAGGATAGTGCTTCGTTATTCCGCGGTGCGCAAAAATATCGGCAATTTTACCGACGGCGTATACATTGCCGCCTGCCTGCGTCAGTTTATCCAGCAGCGTCGGCTGCGGCGCGGGCACTGCGTAATCGTGCCGGTTGCCGGTACGTACAAAATCAGCCTGGCATGTGCCTACAAACGGCCTGGCGATAATGCGGGCAATGCGGTATGGCTTAACCAGTTCATAACAAATTTTGCACAAATCGTACAAGCGCTCCAAACCAAAGGCTTCTTCGTGCGCGGCAATCTGCAAAACGCTGTCGGCGCTGGTGTAAAGTATCGGCTTGCCGCTGCGCATATGCTCCTCGCCCAGCTCTTTTATAATCTCCGTGCCGCTGGCATGTTTTTCGCCCAGCACGCCTGGCAATTTGCCTTCTTTAATAATTGCCTCCACCAATTCCGGCGGAAAGCACTGCGGCTTATCGGGAAAATACCCCCACTCAAAATCAACAGGCACGCCCATCATTTCCCAGTGCCCGCTTAAAGTATCCTTACCGCGGCTTACCTCCTGCGCGTAAGTGTAAGCGCCTGTTACTTCCGCGCCGCCGCTGATGCTGTGCGCCAGTTTTGCTCCGCGGCTAAGTTCACTTGCCTTTTCCAGCCCCAGCTTTGCCATGTTCGGCAAATACAAAAATTTAGGGCTGCCATCTTTATTTTTGCGCTTTGCCGCCATCCACTCGCAAATGTGCCCCAGCGTATCTGCGCCTTTATCGCCAAATCTTTCTGCGTCTGCCGCGTGGCCGATGCCAAAAGAATCAAGCAGCAAAATTATTGCCCTTGCCATAATCATTCCCCCTTCAGCAGTGTATGCAGCGCCTGTTTAACAACAGCGCCAAAACGTTCCGACGCCTGTGCGTAAACCTCTGGCGGTGCAATGCTTTCACTTTGCGTGCGTTTAGCAATAACACCGCAGATAGAAGCCGCGTTAAGCCCAAAAGCCTGCGCCACTACAAACAAAGCTGCCGTTTCCATCTCGTAATTCAGCGCGCCAAGCGCCTGCCATTCCTTAAGCGTACCGCGCAGGGCATTGCATACATAGCCAGTAAAGCTGTCGTAACGTTCCTGCCCTGGCCAAAACGTATCCGAAGATACGGAAATACCGACGTGGTGCGGTATATTTAACGCTTCCGCAGCGTCATTTAATGCGTTAGTAAGTTTAAGTGAGGCTGCCGCCGGAAAATTAATTGGCGCGTAATGCGTAGATGTGCCTTCCAAACGCACGGCGGCATTATTTATGATAACGTCGCCTAAATTTATTTTTTCCTGTATCGCACCGGTTGTACCGACGCGTATAAAGTTTTTTACGCCAAGCCGCGCCAGTTCTTCCAGCCCAATAGCGACGGAAGGCCCGCCCATACCAGTGGAACAAACCAAAACCTTTTTATCCTCCACCTCTGCCAGCCAGCTGGTATATTCGCGGTGCGCCGCTAAATATTCTGCCGGTCCGATTGCCTTTGCCAGTGCCTCAACCCTGCCTGGGTCGCCTGGCAGCAGCGCGTATTCCGCACCTTGCAGCATTTGGCGCGATAAGCCAACATGATATAATACTTCGTCTTCTGCGGCATAATTTTTCATCGTCGTACCTCCAAGCCAAGTTTATTTCCTTTTCGTAATTTATTTCGACTTTTTCCCCCGCACTCCTGCCTGCTAAAAGCAAAGGTTGTGTGAACCCTGCACCCAAAAATGCAAAAATCCCCAAAAGCCATAAGGCTTTTGGGGATATAGTTTTGTAGTAATATCCAAGTATCAGCGTTTGCTGAACTGGCTTGCTTTACGGGCTTTCTTCAAGCCATATTTACGGCGTTCTTTTTCACGCGGGTCACGAGTAAGGTAACCTGCTTTTTTAAGAGCCGGACGAAATTCTTCGTCAACTTTTAAGAGTGCGCGGGCAATGCCGTGACGGATTGCACCTGCCTGTCCGGATACGCCACCGCCGATAACATTTACGAGAACATCGTATTTGCCTTTGGTTTCGGTGAGTTCAAGCGGCTGGTTTACGATTAATTCCAAAGTTTTTAAACCAAAGTAATCACCAAGCTCACGCTGGTTAATAACAATTTTACCTTCACCCGGAACCAGGCGAACGCGTGCAACTGAAGATTTGCGACGGCCGGTCGCATTATAAGTAACTACTGCCATTTACGTTTCCTCCTCCGGTTATTATCTTACGTTAATTTCAAGAACTTCTGGTTTCTGTGCTGCATGCGGATGTTCAGCACCTGCATATACATGCAGTTTGGTGAAGATTCTGCTGCCCAGACGGTTATGCGGAATCATACCTTTAACAGCAAGTTCAACCATTCTTACAGGGTTTTTAGCGAGCATTTCGCCTGCGGTAGTAAAGCTTGCGCCGCCAAGATAACCGCTGTGACGGAAATAAGTTTTCTGAACGAGTTTTTTGCCGGTCAGAACTACTTTATCTGCATTGATTACGATTACATGATCTCCGGTATCCATATGCGGAGTGAAAGTCGGTTTGTGTTTTCCACGAAGGATTTTTGCTACTTCTGCGGCAAGACGGCCGAGAGTTTTATCAGCTGCGTCAACAACGTACCATTTGCGTTCGATGTTGGACGGGTTAGCCATAAAAGATTTCATCCTTATGTCCCTCCTAAATTATTTCCTGTTCAGTGCGACTTGTTAACTTATCTTGGGGCTAATAAGATATGTCACAAAATCACGTATATATATTTTATACATCTGCTAATTGTTTGTCAAGCAAATTTAACATTTTTCAGCGTAAATATTCATCATAACCAACATAATCAAGGTACAGTCCCTGCGGCGGCGCAGGAGAAATTTTAAAATGCCGTTCGCCAGCGTCAAGTTCTTCTTTAAAGCGTTCTGCGGTCTTTCTCCCAAGCCCGACTTCCGTTAAATTCCATACTATGTTGCGCACCATGCGGTACAAAAAGCCGTCGCCTTCAATGGTAAACAGCAAATTGCCCGGCGCAGTTTCGCGCCACTCCGCTTTATAAATAGTTTTAACCGGCGATGTCTGCACGCTGCCGCTGGAACGGAAGAACGAAAAATCATGCGTGCCCAAAAGCCGGGCTGCCGCCTGATTCATTTTTGCCACATCCAACACTGCATTCTGCATCTGCCAGGCATAGCTGCGAACAAAAGGGTCATAATCGCCGTTAAGCACAATACGGTAACAATAACGTTTCCACCTGGCGCTGTAACGGGCGTGAAAATCATCTGCCGCTTCTTCCGAAGCGAGTACCGTTATATCAGGCGGCAAAATGCTGTTCATGGCTTTTTTTACGTTGGCTGCCGGTATCGGGCATGCTGTTTTAAAAGAAACTACCTGCCCTTTAGCGTGCACGCCGCTGTCAGTCCTGCCGCTGCCTGCAATGGTAATGCTTTCACCGGTAATGCGGCTCAGAGCTTCTTCTATTACCTGCTGCACAGTTAAATAGCGCGGCTGGCGCTGAAAACCATGGTAACCGCTGCCGTCGTAGGCAACAGTAAGCTTCATCGTTCTCATAATCCAAGCCCCCAGCGCATAACCGCCAGCACGGCAATTAAAATTAACACTATTGCCAGGGCAATAAAATCCTTCGCTTCATACACCAATTCGTGCATGCGCGTGCGCCCTTCACCACCGCGGTAGCAGCGTGCTTCCATAGCAATGGCAAGTTCATCGGCACGGCGGAACGCGCTGATAAACAGCGGTATCAGTATCGGCAGCATATTTTTGGCACGCTGCAATAAATTACCGCTGTCAAAATCCGCTCCGCGCGCCGTCTGCGCTTTAATGATGCGGTCTGTTTCTTCAATCAGCGTCGGTATAAAACGCAGGGCTATCGTCATCATCATTGCCAGTTCGTGCGCTGGCACGCCGATGCACTTAAACGGACGCAGCAGCGCTTCAATGCCGTCTGTCAGTACAATGGGCGACGTGGTAAAAGTCAATATCGACGAAATCAGCAGCAAAAACACCAGGCGCAGCGACATTTTTATACCCATAATTATGCCTTCCGCAGTAAGGCGCAAAAAGCCGTATTGATACAGCACGTCCTTGCCTTCGCCGGTAAAGGCGTGGATAAACAGCGTCAGCAAAATAATAATCCACAGCGGCTTTACGCTGCGCAGCACCATCAGCACCGGCAGACGCGAAAGCAGAATAACTGCCGCAACAAATAACGCCAGCACGCTGTAAGAAAGCATACTGTCCGCAAAAAAGATGGCTGCTATAAAAAGCAGCGTCGCCAGTATTTTAGCGCGTGGGTCCAGTTTGTGTATAACAGAATTACCGGGGTAAAACTGCCCTAACGTAATATCAGTCAGCATGTTTTTGCCCCCTTAATTTAAGTATCTGTTTTTCCAGCCCGGCAAGTTCCGGCGTACTCTGCACATTCAGCCCGTGTTCGCGCAGGTTCTCTGCCAGTTTGTACACCGGCGGCACGTCCATGGAAACCTTTAACAGTTCCTCTTTGTGCCCGGTAAAAATCTCGTGCGGTTTGCCGTCCAAAATAATGCGCCCGTCCGCAACTACTAAAAGGCGCGTGGCGTAACGCGCGGCTTCTTCCATATTATGCGTTACTAAAATCACCGCAATGCCGCGTTTGTGGTACAGCGCCATTACCTCGTTAAAAATGCTGTCACGCGCACGCGGGTCCAGCCCAGCCGAGGGCTCGTCCAAAATCAAATAGTCCGGTTCCATCGCCACCACACCGGCAATAGCTACGCGGCGCATCTGCCCGCCCGAAAGACGGAACGGAGAGCGCTTGGCGAAAACCGCAAAATCAAGCCCGGCAAAAGCCATGGCGTCTTTTACAGCGCGGTCAACTTCATCGGGCATTAAGCCCTTATTGCGCGGGCCAAAGGCAATATCCTCGTAAACCGTTTCAGCAAAAATCTGATGTTCCGGGTATTGAAAAACCATACCGACGGAGTTGCGCGCTTTTTTTGCCTGCCCAGTTTTAGCGTTTAAATTTACGCCATCTACGCAAACCGTGCCCTTATACGGATGCAAAAGCCCGCTTAAATGCTGCACCAGCGTTGATTTGCCGCTGCCAGTATGCCCGATAACGGCAACAAATTCTCCCTTTTCTATTTGCAGGCTGATATCGTGCAAAGCCGTTTTTTCAAAAGGCGTGCCTTTCATATATGTAAATGAAACGTTTTTTAAAGTTATCGGCATAATTCCTCCGTCAGTTCCTCGTTAGAGATAATACCGGCAGGTAATTTCATTCCTTTTTGGCGCAAATCATAAGCTGCCTGCGCAGCCAGCGGTGTTTCCAAGCCCATAGCGTGCAGTTCTTTTACATGGGCAAAAACCTCTTTCGGCGTACCCTCCAGCTTAATTTTGCCATGCTCCATGGCAATTACGCGGTCTGCCTGCATGGCTTCTTCCATATAGTGCGTAATGTAAACAACGGTAATCTTCTTTTCGCGGTTCAGCTTTTTTACAGTACGGACGATTTCAGCTCGCCCACGCGGGTCCAGCATCGCTGTTGGTTCGTCCAGCACAATGCAGTCTGGCTCCAGCGCCAGTACACCGGCAATGGCAACACGCTGCTTCTGCCCGCCGCTCAGCAAATGCGGTGCGTGCTTGGCGTATTCCGTCATGCCAACTGCTGCCAGCGCATTATCCACCCTGGTGCGGATTTCTGCCGGCGGCACGCCGATGTTTTCCGGCCCAAAAGCCACATCCTCTTCCACAATCGCCGCAACAATCTGGTTATCAGGATTTTGAAAAACCATACCGACATGCTGGCGGATATTCCACAAATTGTTATCGTCGGCAGTATCCATACCAGCAACAATACATTTTCCACTGCTCGGCAAAAGCAAAGCGTTTAAATGGCGCGCCAGCGTAGATTTGCCGCTGCCGTTGGCGCCGATTATTGCCACAAACTCGCCTTGCGCAACCGTCAGGCTGACGCCGTTCAGTGCCTGCACCTCGTTGCCATCGGTATCCGTATAAATATGTTTTAAATTTTTTATTTCAATTAAGTTCTGCATTGCAACCTCAAACAAATTTTATTTACTTCATAATTATATTATCAGCAGGCATTTCCGTCAACCAAAGTTTTTTAATGCGTTAACAATCGTGCAGTAAATTTTTAATACGGCTGTAAACATTTAAAGCATTGCTGTAAAAAAATGCCTCGTGGTGTTCTTCCGGCACAACACGGCTTAAAATTGCAATATAATCCTTAATATTTACCAATGGCCAATCGCTGCCGTACATCAGCTTATCCCAGCGCCCCATGTAATTAAGCCACATCGCCAGATAATCAAAGTATGCCTTCTGTTTATCATAAAAATCAGGGCCAGGTATCCCTTCCAATAAGCCGGATAAATCTATATAAACATTAGGGTTCTTGGCAGCAACTTCGGTTGCATCGGCAAACCATGGGTTGCCGCAGTGGCAGATGACAAACTTAACATCAGGGAAATCCGCCGCAGCTTCATCGACAGTCAGCGGGTGGGCATAACGCAAACGAGCATCGCTCGAAGCAGTATCGCCGGTATGCACAGCGACCGGGATATCATAAGCGCGCGCCAGTTCAAACAAAGGCCAGTGGCGTTTATCGTAAACGTAAACAGGCCTGTAACCAGGGTAAATTTTAATACCCAAACACTGCGGCTTTTTAGCATAATACTCAAATTCCAGCGCAGTTTTTTCAGCATTTTCCGGCGTAATAAGCTCACTTTTTACGCCCAGGCAGTAGCCAATATTATCAGGCTGGTTGTAAACATCGTCATTGAACGGCGCGTTTAAATCAATCAGCCGCGGCGAAATACCGCCAAAACGGCAGGGAACATCTTCCGTATTGCCCATAGCGACGCTGAAAACAATATTATTTTCCTCGCAAATATGCTGCCAGCAAGCGGCAGTATTTTCGTAACCTGCATTAGCCGCCACCTGTTTAAATCCGTCAATATTATAATAATGCATATGCGCATCTATAATTTTCAATCAAAACACCTTCTTTCAACATTACCATTATACCATTACACGCGAAAATCACAATAAAAAAGCCCTGTCAAAGCAGGACTGATTGTATATAATTAAAGCATTTACTATAGCGATTTTAGAAACTGATATTTAAGGTCTTTCCTTTTTGAATCAAATCGTATTCTACAAGACAGCGCTTAACCACCAGTTTTATTTTTTAATAAAAACTCCAGCAAAGCAGTACAGCCCTCATAAATATCGTCATAGGTAACATCAAAATTACCGGTATACCAAGGGTCGGCGATATTACGCTCACTGCCTGCAAATTGCAGCAACTTATAAATTTTATGCTCACTGTCATACCCAACAATGCGCCGAATATCACGAATATTAGCACTATCCATGCCAATTAAATAGTCATATTTATTATAATCATCCTTAATCATCTGTACAGCAGTTTTACCGGCAACACTGATACCATACTGTGCTAATTTTTCCCTCGTGCCGCGATGTACCGGATTGCCGATTTCATAGGTACTAGTAGCCGCCGATGCAATATAAAACTGGTCAGTTAAGCCTCGTTTAGCGACCATATCTTTCAATAAAAACTCTGCCATCGGCGACCGGCAGATATTGCCAAGACAAATAAAAAGAATTTTATACATAATAAGCCTCGTTGTAAACTTAAATACAATAAATATTAATTATTAGTTTCATAAAAACTAATAATTTCTTGTTCCAATTTTACATCGTTATTCAACATATATTTTACTGCTTCTTTAAATACGGCATCATCTTTCAACGATGTCAGCCTTGTTTTATCACTAACGCTCAACTTACGTAAAGAAGCTCTATAACGTTCATCTGTTAATTCTTGAACAGACATTTTATACGCTGAAAAGTTAATGCCTGTTTTACGACATAAATCATTATATATGTAAAATCCACCTGCATCAATATCGCCAAAATGCAAAAATTTTAGATTCGGATTGTCTAAATCAATCTTTTTCAGCAAATCGCGCTGATAGCGGTTTGTATAACCGCCCAAATATAAAGTTGCCGTATCCCTACTATCAAATCTGCACCAAGAAGTATAATTTTCTATGGTCATAAATTTGTCTGCATTAACGCAAATTTGTTCAATACGGCTAATATCATCATTAAAGATTCCAAGCCCACCTTTTAATACGTTTATATCAAATAATCTGCCGTCAAATTTTAAAACTATATTACCTTTAAGGCAAATTTTTTGTTTATCTGTAACAATGCCATATTCTTCTAAAATTTCTTCGTCTACTTCATCTTCCGCACATGGACGGTTTAAATAATCTCGCAAAGCTTTACATACCTGTTTCAGCACAGTTTCTTCCAAATATTTAGAATCTCCAAAAATGCGTAAAGAAGCCTCGCGCAAAAACAAATCTTGCCTATTATTTTCTATAAAAACCAATGCTTTTAACAAATCTTCCTTCTGCTTGTATCTTAACGGATATTTATTTACATCCAGCATTTTACGTAATTTCTCACATTCTGTGCTAGCAACGGGAGTTTTATTGTCATATTTATTAAGCAAATTTATTATAAAATTACGTTTTACGTCTTTGGTTTCGTAACCACATTTACTTTGAAGATAATTTTCTACTTCGTTTATCATTCCGTCAATCAAATAGATATTTTTTATTTCTTTGCCATTGCGCTCCCTTTCAACAGTAACAAAGCCCAATTTACCGCACTCCATTGCAGCGTTATCAACCGCTTCTATTTTATCAATATCAGCAGTATTGGCATTGTAATCCTTATATAAAACATTAGGGCTGATTTTAGTTCGTCTTGTAATAATATTGCTGCCGGTTTCCTTTTTGCTGTTTTTGTATTTTTCATACAACAAAACCAGGAGCTTCTGTTCTAATTCATTCATTTAATTCTCCTGATGAAACTTTACTATACCCATTTGCATACTATCACGTCCTGTACGTAGCACAGGTAAAATTACATCGCATTCCTCACCAATTGATTCTATTTTATCAGGTGAACAAAATACTACCTGTAAATTTAATTCTTTCATAAATCTCAGCATTAATTTAATATTAGCAGGATCCATTTTTACAAACGGCTCGTCAATAAACACTATACGTATCGAACTAACGTATTGATCATAAATTATCAGCAATGCCGATATTAAAATTAACATATACGGTATCTGCACTTCCGCACCGGAATTAAAACCTATCTGCCGTGATAGCTTGGCATTAGTTAAATTATCATTATTAATAATCAACTCATAGGTCATATAATTACGGTAATCAGCAAAATCATTAATTAAATCAGAATTCTTGCTGTCAATAATTTTAGCAATAATTTTGCGTATTTCGAGTTTTAATTCTTCGCCGCGCTGATCATCCACATCAACCATAATGCCAAAACTTAATTGACGGTTATCGTATGCGCCATTCTCCTGACGTTCGTTTAAAAATTCCGCATATTCAAGTATTTTGTCATAGTCCGATCCGTCTTTAACATATTGAACGTCAAATTTATATTTCGCAGAAAAATTTAATTTATTCAGTTTGGCATTTATTTTATGCAGCTCGTTACGCGCATTCTGGCAGTTCTTTAAAATCGTAAGTATAATCTCATTTTTAAAAATGTTTTCATAAACTTGCATCTGTTCTGCCAATTTTTGGCTTATTTCTTCATAATCATCAATTTTTATCTTATCGCGGCGTTTAACATAATCCTTAATCCAGCCGGTACCGACATTAAACGAATTTTCGCTGTAACATGTATTATAAGCTGCCTGCATCGCAACCAATTCTCTGTCATATTGATCAACACGCTGCTTGTCACGTTTAATAGTTGCTTCTGAAACTATAAACCGCTCCTGCTTACCATTTTTTAAAAATTTTTGGTAATCTTCTTCGACATTTTTTACCAAAAGATAAAACTCTATTTTATAATTATAAAATTCCTTTTTCTTTTCCTCTAATTCTTCCCAACGAAGAAAAGCCGTTTCAAGTTCGGCT
>DXVZ01000171.1 GCA_019417125.1 Phascolarctobacterium sp. | reverse complement strand
CTGTATTAGCAGGGGAAAACGACCCGCGCATCACAAAATTTGGGCACTTTATGCGGGCAACAAGGCTTGATGAACTGCCGCAGCTAATAAACGTACTAAAAGGCGAAATGAGCATCGTAGGGCCAAGGCCGGAGCGTCCGTTCTTTGTAGAACAATTCATTAAAGAAAAGCCGGAATATGCCTACCGGCACAACGTAAAACCAGGCATAACAGGGCTTGCGCAGATAGCAGGCAAATACAATACAACTGCCTACGATAAGCTGGTGTATGACTTAATCTACATTCAAAACGTAAGCGTAATGTATGACCTAACGCTAATGCTGCAAACATTAAAAGTGCTGATAACCAAAGAAAGCACCGAAGGGGTAAAGGAGAGTAAATAACACAGTGATGTTAGTTACAGTGGTAACGGTGGCATATAACAGCGAAGCAACCATTGCCAGAACCATAGAAGCAGTTTTGCACCAAACATATCCAAATATAGAATACATAATTATTGACGGTGCTTCAAGCGATAACACAGCCCAAATAGCGCGAAGCTATTTGCTTGAGTTTGCTAAACCCGGCAGAAGCTTAAAAATAATTTCAGAAAAAGATAACGGTATGTATGACGCTCTTAACAAAGGTGTTGCAGCAGCAAACGGTGTAATTATCGGCTCAATTAATGCCGATGACTGGTATGAACCCGATGCCGTAAAAACAATGGCAGATTTATATCAAAAAGAAAAATATGACGCAGCTTGGGGAAGCATAAAAATAAAAAAGCCAACCGGCGATATGATAAAGCACGCTAAAATAGGCAGGTTTTGGACAACGACAGGCTGGTGCCATCCGGCAATGTTTGCAACCAAAAAAGTATTAACAGAGTTTCCTTATGTGTGCCGAAACATGTATGATGATTTTAACTTTATTACAACGGCACATTGTGCAGGCAAAAAAATAGTGACCATTGATAAAGTAATATCAAACTTTTCTTTTGGCGGTATGAGCACTAAAAAAAGTTTAAAAGAAGTGTGGTACAGGGCAAGCATAAAGTACGATATTTACCGTAATCATGGTATGTCGCGTTTATACTGGCCGCATTGTATCGGTATGGAACTGGCAAAATATATTTTGGGATAAAAATAAGGATAAATAATAATGAAAATAGGTATAATAGCTTTTTCTGGCAGAAATAATATGCCTTATTTAAAATATTATGAAGATATTATAAAAAATGAAAAAGTTGACTATGAATGTGTATTTTGGGATAGATTTACAAATGCAAACACAGAAAAAATAAACAACGAATATACGCTGCATATAAAATGCCTGCCGGGTGGGAATAAAACAGGCAAAATTATACCGATGTTAAAGTACAAATATGTTGTTGAAAAAATTATAAAAAAAGAACAATATACGCATTTAATTATATTAACAACTTTTCCAGGTGTATTAATCAATAAAATTTTATTAAAGCAATTTAAAAATAAATACATTTTAGATATTCGAGATTATACATACGAAAAATATACTTTTTATAAAAATATAGTAAATAAATTAGTAGATAAC
>DXVZ01000170.1 GCA_019417125.1 Phascolarctobacterium sp. | reverse complement strand
TCTCTTTTGTTATTTATACGGTGTTGGAGCATATTTCAGACTATTTTGTGAGAAAAAAGACTTCCCTAATATCAAGAAATTTATTGGATTTACTTTTATTAGCTTTCTGAGTTGTACGTTAATCGTAGATATTTTGAGTGTTCATTATTTATATTTTGCTCAGAGATGGCTGTATTTTGGCGCGGCTGCGTGGGGAGTATTTCCTTTCTTACTTTCAGTAGGAGTATTCTTATATTTCAAATCAGTAAGAATTAAGTACAGTAAGATTATTAGTGTTATTGCATCTACAACATTTGCAGTATATTTAATACACGATAATGATTTATTACGTTCATATTTATGGTTGGATGTAGTACAGCAATCAAAATATTATCATTCTGAATTTTTGTTTTTGCATGCAATTATAACAACTGTTTTAGTTTTTACTTTTGGTTGTGTAGTTGATTTAATAAGAAAGAATCTTATCGAAAAGCCGTTGTTTAAATATTTGAACCCTAAAATTGACAATTTAGAAACAAAACTGCGGGAAAAACTTGATATAATGTTGGAAAAGATTATCAATAAAACGATTTAATTATAGGCGGTGAGGTTATGAAAAGTCTATGCAGATTTTTAATGGTAATGGTAATAATGTTGTGCTTTGCAGGTGCTTCATTTGCGGCGGAAAAGGATATAAGCAGCATTGACGCTATTGATATGGGCGTTGCCGATACGGGCGAAACACATTTCAGCAATACCGATGCCGAGATTACGGAATGTACTTTGCCGTACAAGGTGGCGGTGCTGCCGTATGTCGATGTATCGGGCCTTGAAGGGCGCAGCCGCGAAATGGCGGTGAACGCCGTTAAAGAAGCGCTGGAAACCAAATACCCCGGCAAAAAGAAAAGCGTAACGCAGATTATCGGCAACAATGCCGTGCAAAAGGCACTTGTGGCAAACCCGTTTGAAAATGGCGAAGTGCCAGCGCTGGATGAACTTGTGGCTGTCGGCAAAGCCTGCGGTGCGGACAGGGTACTGTTTATCAGTCTGCTGCCGGTGCGCGAAAAGGAAACCGGCTTTATGGTTATCGTCGGTTCGCAAACTTACAGCGCTGTGGTAACGATGAAACTGAAATGTGTGGACGTGAACGAAGAACGCTTTTTGTTTAACCAAAATGTCGAGAGCATCGGTTCGTCCAGCTCCATCAACTTTTGGAAAATCGGCGAACCGAGCCGCGCCAAAGCCGTTAAACGCGGCGTTGAAGACTGCATGCGAAACTTTTTAACGTCATTTGAATAAGGCAGCAAAAAACAAACCCCATTTGCTTTTTGGCAAATGGGGTTTTGTACATTACTGATGTTTTAGCGTTATTAAGTTGTTTAAAACTTATGCGCCGAACTTAATTAAATTGCGCTGTAATCAATTTGGCTTCTGGGGTCGTGCGCGCCGTAGAAGATATGGTGCTCGTTATCGACCATAATGCAGTTGGCGTCGCCCATATATTCCTGCACGGACAGATTGTAGCCCATGTTTTTCAGTTTGGCTTCGGTATCGGGCGAAAGTCCAAATTGTTCAATCCTCAGTTCATCGGGCAGCCACTGCATGTGTATGCGCGGGTAGCTTATTGCTTCACTGATGTTCATGCCGTGGTCGATGACGTTGGAGATAATTTGTGTAACGGTGGTGATGATGCGCGAGCCGCCGGGGCTGCCCACTACCATAAACAGCTTGCCGTCTTTGGTGACGATGGTGGGCGTCATGGAGCTGAGCGGACGTTTTTCAGGGGCGATGGAGTTAGCGTCGTTACCGGTAAGGCCAAAGGAGTTGGCTACGCCAGGTTTAATGGCAAAGTCGTCCATTTGGTCATTCAGTAAAAAGCCTGCGCCGTCAACAGCGGCGCCGCAGCCGTAGTAGTTGTTAAGCGTGTAGGTTACGGAAACCGCGTTGCCGTCCTTATCCACAACGGAATAGTGTGTGGTGTGGGTGGGTTCGCCAAACAGCATGCCAGGTTTAACTTCGCTGCTGGGGGTTGCCTTATCCGGCAGGATTTTTTTGTAAATTGCAGCGGCGTATTCTTTGCTTAAAAGTTTATCTGCCGGTACGTCAACAAAATCGGGGTCGCCCAGGTATTCGCTGCGGTCGGCGTAGGCGTAACGCATTGCTTCCGCCATCAGGTGGATTTTATCGGCAGAGCCTGCGCCCATGGCTTTAACGTCGGCGTTTTCCATAACGTTAAGGATTTGGATGACATGGATGCCGCCGGAGCTGGGCGGGCACATGGAGATAATATCGTAGCCGCGGTAGGTGCCTTTAACGGGCTCACGCCAAACGGCAGTGTATTTTGCCAAATCTTCTTTAGTGATGAGGCCGCCATTTTTAGCCATGTCTGCGGCAATTAAATCGGCAATTTTGCCTTTATAAAAAGCATCCGGGCCTTCGCTTGCGATTGTGCGCAGGGTTTTGCCAAGGGTTTTCTGTACAAACAGGTCGCCTTCAACATAGCGGGAGCCGTCGGGCTTTAAAAAGTATTTGCGGCTGCCTGCAAACTGGTTGAATACAGGGTTGGCTTCCAGCATTGTCATTTCTTCGTGGTGGTTAATGATAAAGCCTTTTTCGGCAAGCTCTACGGCAGGCATAACCAGGTCCTTCAGCGGCATGGTGCCGTATTTATCCAGCATGGCGCTCATGCCTGCTACGGTGCCGGGCACGCCTACGGCTTTGTAGCCGACGTAGCTCAGGTCGGGGATAACGTCGCCGTTTCCGTCAAGATACATATCGCGCGTTGCGGCAAGTGGCGCTTTTTCGCGGAAGTCCAGCGCTGCGTCGGTGCCGTCTGCCATGTGGATGATAGCAAAACCGCCGCCGCCGATGTTGCCTGCTTTGGGGTTGGTTACGGCAAGCGCATAGCCCATTGCTACCGCAGCGTCAACGGCGTTGCCGCCTTGTTCTAAAATTTTCATGCCTACTTCGTCGGCAAGGTCGCTGGTAGAAACAGCCATACCGGTAGAAGTATTGCGCAGCGGCGGGTAAGCGGCTGCATTGGCTAACGGCAGGGCGCAGGCGGATGCCAGCACGGATATGCCGCAGAAGGCAGCGGCAATTTTGCCTGCCAGCTTGCGCGCACTGCCAAAGTGAAATTTACGCATATAAACATCTCCCTTAAAAAAATAAACGACAATGCGCGAAACTTTGCATTATCGGTAAAGTTATAATACTATAATTATGAAATTTTTGTCAATACAAAACGTAAATAGATCAGCTTAATTATCCGGCGTAAGCCGCTGTAGTGTTTTATTAAACTTTTATACTTTTTATCAGCGGCAGCTTACCAAAATACTGCACAAGAGCGGCACGGTGTGGTATAATAAAAC
>DXVZ01000017.1 GCA_019417125.1 Phascolarctobacterium sp. | reverse complement strand
ATAATGAACACATAAGCAGTAACGGCTTGAAAATATAATTAATGATAAAAGGAGATGGATTTTATGGCAAAATGGGTATGCAATATTTGCGGTTACATTTATGACCCCGAAGTAGGTGACCCGGATAACGGCGTTGCAGCAGGCACTGCATGGGAAGATGTACCGGAAGATTGGGTTTGCCCGCTCTGCGGCGTCGGCAAAGACCAGTTCAGCGAACAATAAAGCGATAAAAAACAGGCTTCGTACCTTTATGGTACGAAGCCTGTTTTTGTTATGGTGGTGCAAACAAAAAGATAGACGGGGTATTTCTGTTCAGCTTGTCAAAAATGTCGCTCCTATTTGTGTTCGCTTGACCGTCAGTGCAGTCCGGCGCATGGGGGCTGCAACAATTATTTAGCCGTCGCGATTTTGATCTTCGCTTCATACCGGCACACCGTCTATCTTTTTATTACGCAAGCGCATTTACGTTAGCCAACTATATTCACTGCGAATGGTTAAGGCTACTATAACTCCGTACCGTCCGCTAAATAAACGGCTTTTTCTTTGGCGGCGTTAGCGACAGTTTCACCGATAAAGCCACGCTTAACCATTGTATCGAGTACAAGGTGCTGGCGTTTTTTGCACCCTTCTGGGTTCTCATAGGGGTTAAGGGCGGAAGGCGCATACGGCAGCGAGGCGATAATGGCACATTCGGCAAGATCCATATCGGCGGGCGCTTTGCCAAAGTAAGTGCGAGCGGCAGCGGTAATGCCCGTTGCGCTGTTGCCGAAATAAGTGGTGTTAAAATACATCTCTAAAATCTGATCCTTGCTGAACTTATCTTCCAGCATCAGTGCAAACATTATTTCATAAACCTTGCGGCTCATAGTCTGTTCCTGGCTTAAAAACATATTTTTGGCAAGCTGCTGCGTCAGCGTGCTGCCGCCCTGCACAATTTCACCGGCAGTAATGTTTACAAAAGCGGCACGTAAAATACCGTCCAGCGCTATTGCTCCATGGCGGTAAAAGTCGTGATCTTCGATGGCAACAAGCGCCTGCTGCATGGCGGTTGGTATTTCCGGCAGCGCAGTCCATTGCATGCCTGCCGTTTGTTCCTTTACGGTGTTTTCAATGGTAAACAGCATAAACATTTTTTGCAGCGGGTCGGGCCAGGTGCTGCGCTCCGGCAGATACGGCAAAAGCGTCATCAGCGTGCTTTCGCTTTCTTGGTATTCTTTATCTGCTTGGTCAGGTTTAGGCGCCTGTGTTGTTTCTGTTTGCTGCACCGGCTGTGTGTCAGTTTCGTAACCGGCAATGTTGGGGTAATACATAAACAGCCCGGTAACGGCGGCAAGAATAATCACAAGTTTGAGAATTGTATTTCGCATAATAATCTCTCCTGTTTCCTTATATAATATTGTACCAAAAATTGCGCGTCTGTAAAAATTAAATTTTATTTTTATTTTAACGAAAAAATTTTGAAAAAGGGATACTAAAGTAGTACAATATACATAATAATGGCGCAGTGTTTTCTTTTTGGCAAAAAGACGGCGCTGCGGTAAAAAATAATAAAAAAGCTATTGATTAATTATACAAAAAAAGATGTATAATTATAAAATCATAAATTCAAAAGGAGGTTCGGTATGAAGGCAAGTGTTATCGGCGCTACCGGTTTTGCCGGGGCAGAGCTTTTAAGGCTTTTAGACGGGCATCCGCAGGCGGAGCTGGCTTATATTACATCCGAAAGCAGTACAGGTGAAAATATAGCGGCAATGTACCCGCATCTGCGCGGACGCATTGATAAAAAGCTCGTTTCGATGAATGACCTGCAAAAAATTGCAGAGGGCAGTGATGTGATATTTATTGCGCTTCCGCACGGGCACGCCATGAAGATTGGCAAACAGCTGCGCGGCAGCGGCGTGAAGATTATAGACCTTGGCGGTGATTACCGCTTTAGGGATGTGAAAGTGTTTGAAAAATGGTACAAGGTGCCGCATGCTGACCCGGAAGCAAAAGCTATTTACGGTTTAACGGAGTTGTACCGCAAGGATGTTGCCGGTGCGGAACTGGTGGCAAACCCAGGCTGCTATACTACTTGCAGCATTTTGGCGCTGGTGCCGCTGTTAAAGCACGGGCTGATTGAAACTAAAGGCATTGTTGTTGACGCAAAATCCGGAACGACGGGTGCTGGGCGCGGGCTTAAGCTTGGCAGCCTGTATTGCTCGGTTAACGAAAACTTTCACGCTTACGGCGTAGCAAGCCATCGCCATACGCCGGAGATTGAGCAGATTTATTCGGAGTTTGCCGGTGAAGATGTGGTTATTCAGTTTACGCCGCACCTGCTGCCGGTGGACCGCGGCATTTTGGCAACCTGTTACGCTATGCTTAAACCTGGCGTGACGGACGACGAGATAGAAAACGCTTTTGCGGAGATGTACGGCGGCGAGTTTTTTATTCGCCTATTGGGTAAGGGCGCGTGCCCGGAAATTAAAAATATCCGTGCATCCAACTATGTTGATATCGGCTGGCAGACAGACGTACGCACCGGCAGGGTGATTGTGATGAGCGCGTTGGACAACCTTGTGAAAGGCGCAGCCGGGCAGGCGGTGCAGAATATGAATGTTATGTTTGGTTTGGATGAAACTGCGGGTTTGCGCCAGCTGCCTGTATATCCTTAAGGGGGAATGTTAATGAAGAAGATAGACGGTTGGGTTACAACGCCGCAGGGCTTTTTGGCAGCGGGAGTTAAAGCTGGTATTAAAGCCAGCGGCAATCACGATGTAGCTGTTATTTACAGTACCGTACCGGCGGCAACCGGCGCAGTGTTTACACAAAATAAAATGTGCGCGGCTCCTGTTTTGGTAAGCCGTAAAGTAGCGGCAAAGCCTTATGCGCAGGCAATAGTTGTCAACAGCGGCTGCGCCAACGCCTGCACTGGCGAACAGGGTTTGAAGGATGCGGAAGCAATGCAGGCGCAGGCGGCAGAACTTTTTGGTATTGATAACGATGCTGTTTATGTGTGCAGCACCGGCGTTATCGGGCATTTTATGCCGATGGATAAGCTGGCACAGGGCATTGCCGATGCTGTTGACGCCATGGATGAAACAGGCGGCGAAAGCTGCGCTATGGCAATCCAAACGACTGATACTTTTATTAAGCACGCGGCTTATGAATTTGAAATTGGCGGTAAAACAGCTAAAATTGCCGGTATCGCCAAGGGCGCTGGCATGATTCACCCGAACATGGCTACGATGCTGACATTTTTAACTACCGACGCTGCTATTTCGCCGGATGTTTTAAAGCGCGCTGTTAAAGCTGCGGCGGATAAGTCGTTTAATATGGTGGTTGTTGACGGCGACACTAGTACCAACGATAGTATGATTGTGCTTGCTAACGGCCTTGCTGAAAACGAAATTATCGTCAGCGAGGAGCACCCAGATTACCCGGCGTTTTTTGAAGCCTTACTGGCGTGTGCTCAGGATTTAGCAAAAATGATTGCCCGCGACGGCGAAGGCGCAACTAAGTTTTTGGAGGTTAACGTAACCGGCGCAGCAACCTGGGCGGAAGCCAAAACAGCGGCGATGGCGATTGCTAAATCCCCGCTGGTTAAAACGGCGTTTTTCGGCAAAGACCCCAACTGGGGGCGTATCGTGTGCGCGGCAGGCTACAGCGGCGCGCAGATGGAGCCGGACAAGGTTAACCTTGAAATCGGCGGTGTGCGCCTGGTGGAAAACGGCATGAACTGTAATGTGCCGCTGGAAAATTTAAAAGACATTATGGAACAGCACGACATCAGCATGAAAATCGACCTTGGCGCGGGCAGCGAAGAAGCAACCGTGTGGACCTGCGATTTCAGCTATGAATATGTTAAAATAAATGGTGAATACCACACCTGATATTGCAATACTATTTTATTAACGGCTTTTGCCGGAATACAGGAGGAATAATCAATGTTACGTAACGAAGAGATTAAAATTTTGGTGGAAGCGCTTCCTTATCTGCGCGATTTTAAAGGCAAAACCGTTGTTGTAAAATATGGCGGCAACGCTATGCTGAACGAAGATATTAAAAATAAAGTATTGCAGGATATCATCTTTTTGAAATGCGCCGGCCTGCGCCCGATTGTAGTTCACGGCGGCGGCCCGGAAATTACCGCGCAAATGGTAAAAGCAGGGAAAAAGACCCAGTTTGTCGGCGGCTTGCGCGTAACTGATGAAGAATCCGTAGGCATTACCGAAATGGCGCTGGTCGGCAAAATCAATACCGACTTGGTAGGACGTTTGAACCGCCTTGGCGGCAGGGCAGTAGGCCTTAACGGCAAGGACGCTAACCTTATACAGGCAAGAAAACACCTTGCTGACGTTTACGAAAACGGCGAAGTAAACCTTGTCGATATCGGCTATGTAGGCACTGTTGAACACATTAACACCGAACTTTTAAATGTACTTTTGGACAACGATTTTATTCCCGTTATTGCACCGACCGGCGTTGGCACAACCGGCGAAACTTACAACATTAACGCCGATAGCGTTGCCGGTGAAATTGCGGGCGCGCTGAAAGCCGAAAAACTTTTGGTACTGACCGACGTTAAAGGCATTTATGCTGATTACCGCGACGAAAGCACTTTCCTTTCTACCATGACCTTTGAAAAAGCACAGGAGCTCATCATTAAAGGCAATATCGACGGCGGCATGATTCCGAAAGTTAAAGCCTGCATCACCGCGCTTAGCGGCGGCGCTAAAAAAGCACAGATTATTGATGGCCGCGCCGAACACAGCATTTTGATGGAAGTGTTCAGCGATGAGGGCGTAGGCACTGAGGTTGTTAAAACTTTATAATTCTTTTTGAGGGGGCAAAACAGTGAATAATAAAGAAATAAGAGAACAGACAGATAAATATTACCTTCCCGTTTTTGGGCGCTACCCGCTGGCGCTGACGCACGGTAAGGGCTGTATGGTTTACGACGCTGACGGCGAGGGATACCTGGACTTTTTGTCAGGCATTGCCGTAAATTCCCTGGGTTATGCGCATCCGGCGCTGGTTAAGGCGATCAGCGAACAGGCTGGCAAAATTATGCACTGCTCCAATGTATTTTATACGGACGTGCAGGCACGCGCCGTTAAACTTATCAGCGAAGCAACCGGTTTTGACCGTGTATTTTTAGCTAACAGCGGCGCGGAAGCCAACGAAGGCGCAATTAAGCTGGCACGTAAGTACGGTCACAGTAAATCTGAAGGCAAGTACCGCATTATTACGGCGGTGCATTCTTTCCACGGACGCACGATGATGACCGTAACCGCAACCGGGCAGCCCAAATACCAGCAGGGTTACGAACCGCTGCCGGCCGGTTTTGATTATGTGCCTTACGGCGACCTTGAAGCTTTAAAAGAAGCCATGGACGAAGACGTTTGCTGCATAATGCTGGAGCCTATACAGGGTGAGGGCGGCGTACATGTTCCGAGCGATGAATATTTGCAGGGCGCGCGTGCTTTGTGCGATAAATACGACGCGCTTTTGGTATTTGACGAAATCCAGTCCGGCGTAGGCAGGACGGGGCAGTGGTTTGCTTATATGCACACCGGCATTAAACCTGACGTGCTGACTTTTGCCAAAGGCATAGGCGGCGGGTTCCCAACCGGTGGCTTCTGCGTTGACGAAAAGCTGGCGCATGTGTTTAAGCCTGGCGACCATGGCGGCACCTTTGGCGGCAACGCGCTGGCATGTGCTGCCATTGAAGCTGCACTGACCGCTATTAAAGAAGAAGGCCTTGTAGAAGCTGCTGCCGAAAAAGGCAAATACTTTATGGCAAAATTGCAGGAGCTTAAGGCAAAATACCCCGAAAAAGTTACGGAAGTACGCGGGCGCGGCCTGATTTTGGGTATGGAACTTTGTAAGGCTGGCGGTGCAATTGTTGAACACTGCCTGAAAGACCATGTTATAGTCAACTGCACAGCAGGCAACGTAATCCGCCTTGTGCCGCCGCTTATCGTAACGGAAGCGGAAATAGACACGGTTGTGGCAGCTCTTGACGCTGCGCTGGCAGAATTTTGATCAGTTGGTGAGGGTAGAAAATGGGTTTAAGAAATAAAGATTTGATTTCCATCCATGATTTAACGGTCGGCGAAGTTGCGACTATTTTGGATGTGGCTAAAAAATTAAAACGCAAACAAAAAAGAGGCGAACCGCACAGATATTTGGAAGGCAAAACTTTGGCGATGATTTTTTCTAAAGCCTCTACAAGAACAAGGGTTTCGTTTGAAACAGGCTTTTACCAGCTGGGCGGACACCCGATTTATTTAAACGATTCCGCTTCGCAGATTGGGCGCGGCGAACCGGTACGCGATACGGCGAGGGTGCTTTCCCGTTTTGTTGACGGCATTATGATTCGTACTTTTTCGCATGATTCCGTTATAGAACTTGCCAAATACGCAACCGTGCCGGTAATTAACGGGCTGACGGATTTGCTGCACCCCTGCCAGGCGCTGACCGATATGTTTACCATTATGGAATATAAAGAAGTGCTGAAGGGGCGCAAACTGGTTTACGTTGGCGACGGCAACAATATGGCGCATTCATTAATGTATGCCTGCGCCAAAGTAGGCATGAACATGGTCTGTGCATCGCCGAAAGGTTACCAGCCAGACCCGCAGATTGTTAAAAACGCGCAGGAGGATGCTTCTCACACCGGCTGCACCATTGAAGTAGACGAAGATTTGTTCCGCGCTGCCAAGGGAGCAGACGTGCTTTACACCGACGTGTGGGCAAGCATGGGCCAGGAGGCTGAACAAAGCATCCGCCAGGAGGCGCTGGGCGATTACCAGATTAACAAAGAACTGCTGAGCGTGGCACGCCCGGACGCGATGGTGCTGCATTGCCTGCCTGCACACCGCGGCGAAGAAATTACCGAGGAAGTGCTGGAAGGGCCTCAGTCCAAAGTATTTGACCAGGCAGAAAACCGTCTGCATGTACAGAAAGCCATTATGGCGCTTTTGATGACCGACGATATTATTTAAAATTTGTTGTATATTTATAAAAGATTGTGGTATAATCTTACTTGTGTTATTTTTATAAAACGAAATCCTGTTAGGAGGCTGTACTTTAATGAAAATTGACAAAAGCAAAATTAAAAAAGTGGTTCTAGCTTATTCCGGCGGCCTTGATACTTCCGTTATCATCCCCTGGCTGAAAGAAAACTACAATAATTGTGAAGTTATTGCCTGCACCGCTGACCTTGGCCAGGGCGATGAACTGAACATCGTCCATGACAAAGCTTTAAAATCCGGCGCCAGCAAATGCTATATCCTTGACTTAAAAGAAGAATTTGTTTCCGACTATGTATGGCCGGTTGTTAAAGCAGGCGCTATTTACGAACAGAAATATCTGCTCGGTACCTCTTTCGCGCGGCCGCTGATTGCGAAAAAATTAGTTGAAATTGCTTTAAAAGAAGGCGCTGACGCTGTTGCCCACGGCGCTACCGGCAAAGGCAACGACCAGGTCCGTTTTGAATTGGGCGTTAAAGCTCTTGCTCCGCAGCTGGCTGTTATTGTGCCCTGGCGCGAATGGAACATCCGTTCCCGCGAGGACGCTATCGACTTTGCAGCAGCGCATAACATTCCGGTGCCTGTAACCAAAGACCATGATTATTCCATGGACCGCAACATGTGGCATTTAAGCCATGAAGGCTCTGACCTGGAAGACCCCTGGAACGCGCCGAAAGACGAACTGTTTATTGTTACCAGCACGCCTGAAAAAGCTCCGGACAAAGACGAATATGTAGAGTTGGAATTTGAAGCTGGAGTACCGGTTGCTGTTAATGGTGAAAAACTTTCCCCGGCAGCACTGCTTGAAAAATTAAACGAAATTGGCATCCGCAACGGCGTAGGCATTTGCGATATGGTTGAAAACCGTCTTGTCGGCATGAAATCCCGCGGCGTGTATGAAAACCCAGGCGGCGCAATTATTGTTTACGCACACAAAGAATTGGAGCGCCTGTGCCTGGACCGCGCTACCATGCACTATAAAGAAATGGTTGCCATTAAATATGCGGAACTGGTTTACGACGGCATGTGGTTCAGCCCGCTGCGCGAAGCACTGGCAGCCTTTGTTGACGAAACCCAGAAAACCGTTACCGGTACTGTACGCCTGAAACTTTACAAAGGCAACATTATGAGCGCTGGCACCAAATCCCCATATTCCCTGTACAGCAAGGAATATGTAACTTTCGGCGCTGACGAAGTTTATAATCAGGCTGATGCTACCGGCTTCATCACACTGTTCGGACTGCCGCTGACCGTTCGTGCTTTGATGAAACAGGGCAAACTTAAATAATGGCTAAGCTGTGGGGCGGAAGATTCAGCAAAAATACTAATGAACTCGTGGACGCATTCAATGCGTCCATTGAGTTTGATAAACGCTTGTATCATGAGGACATTCGCGGCAGTATTGCTCATGCTACGATGCTGGCTAAATGCGGAATCATTCCAAAAGAAGATGCAGAAAAAATTGTTGCCGGGTTAAAGGATATTTTAAAAGATATTGAAGCCGGTAATTTTGAATTTGACGTGGCGCTGGAAGACATCCACATGAACGTGGAAGCACGCTTGACGGAACGCATCGGTGCTGCCGGTGCAAGACTGCATACGGCTCGCAGCCGCAATGACCAGGTTGCGCTTGATATGCACATGTACATGAAACGCGAAGTAGTAGAAATTGCCGAATTACTGGTGCAGTTTGAAGAAGCACTGTTAAGCGTTGCCAAAAAGCACGATAAAACGCTGATGCCAGGCTATACGCATTTGCAGCGTGCGCAGCCGATTACCTTTGCGCACCACCTGCTGGCATATTTTAATATGTTACAGCGCGATTTCCGCCGCCTTTTGGGCGTGTGGGAAGGTGCGGACATTATGCCGCTTGGAGCAGGCGCCATTGCGGGTACGACTTTCCCGATTGACCGCTTTTTTGTGGCAGAACAGCTTAATTTTGGCAGCGTTTATGCCAACAGCATGGACGCGGTAAGCGACAGGGACTATATCCTGGAATTTTTGAGTTTTGCATCGACGCTGATGATGCACATGAGCCGCTTGAGCGAGGAGTTTTGCCTGTGGAGCAGCACGGAGTTTGGCTTTATTGAATTGGATGACGCTTTTGCAACCGGTTCTTCTATGATGCCGCAGAAGAAAAATCCGGATATTTCCGAACTTGTGCGCGGCAAAACCGGACGTGTTTACGGGCACTTAATGGCGATGCTTACCACCTGCAAGGGTTTGCCTTTAACTTATAACAAGGATTTGCAGGAGGATAAGGAAGGCTTCTTCGACGCTATAGACACGCTGAAGTTTACGCTGGCAGTTTACAGCGATATGGTTAAAACAATGACCGTTAACGTGGATAAGATGCGTGAAGCGGTAAGCAAGGATTTTTCCAACGCTACCGATTTGGCGGATTACCTGGTACGTAAAGGCCTGCCTTTCCGCATGGCGCACGAGGTTGTAGGCAAATGCGTTGCTTACGCTATTACCGAAGGTAAGTTCCTGCCGGAGATTTCGCTTGACGAATACAAAAAGTTCAGCGATTTGTTTGAAGCAGATTTGCTGGATGCTTTAAAACCAGAAAACTGCGTGGCAGCACGTACTTCTTATGGCGGACCTGCGTTTACGGAAAATGACAAGCAGTTTGTACGCGGTGATGAAATTATCATGGCACAAAAAGCGAAAATTGAAGAATTAAAACAAAAATTATAATTTACGTTTTAAATAAAAAAGAGACGGTTCATTACGAACCGTCTCTTTTGCTGTATGTTGGTTATAATTTTAAAAGTGCTTTTAGTTCCTGCACCTTTTGTGCAAATTTTTGCAGGGTTACGGCAACCGGCTGCGGTGTGGTTAAATCTACGCCGGCGTTTTTCAAAATATTCAGCGAATAATCGCTGCCGCCAGCTTTTAAGAAGTTAAGGTATTTTTCAACGGCATTTTCTTTGCCGCTGAGTATTGTTTCGGCAAAGGCTGTGGCAGCGCTGTAACCGGTGGCGTATTTGTAAACATAAAACGGCGTATAAAAATGCGGAATACGCGACCATTCACTGGCCAGTTCCTTATCGGCAATAAGCGCCGGGCCATAATAGGTTTTGTTGCTTTCCAGCCAGTAGTTTTCAAGGCTTTCGGCTTGCAGGCTGCGCCCGGCGTTAATTTCACCGTGGATATAAAGTTCAAATTCGGCAAACTGCACCTGGCGGTAAACGGTGGTACGTACAGCCTCCAAAAATTGGTTGATAAGGTAAATTTTCTGCTCATTAGTGGCGTGGGCAAGTGTGTGTTCCAAAAGTAAAATTTCGTTGGTGGTGCTGGCAACTTCGGCGCAGAAAATTGAGTAATCGCTGTTGGCATAGGTTTGAGCCTGGTTGGCAAGGTAGCTGTGCATGGCGTGGCCCATTTCGTGCGCAATGGTGGAGATGCTGTTGTAGCGCGGCTGGTAATTTAAAAGTACGTAGGGGTGCA
The DNA here is from genome assembly GCA_019417125.1 of Phascolarctobacterium sp. Classification (GTDB taxonomy): domain Bacteria; phylum Bacillota; class Negativicutes; order Acidaminococcales; family Acidaminococcaceae; genus Fusicatenibacter_A. Next base: position 3,097 of record DXVZ01000017.1, on the reverse strand, counting down.
CGCCGTAAACGCCCCAGGAATATGCGCCGCTGCGTTTGCCCTTGTTTTCATAAATGTCAATCCAACGGTTTTTAAATGCCTGTTTCAAGGTGGCAACGTAATCTTCGCCCAACGGTGCCAGCGCTTCAGTTACACGCGCGCAGGCTTCTTCAAAAGTGCAGGCAAAGCTTTCGCCTGCTGCGGAAAGCGGCATGTAAATGTCATATGGGTGCAGTTCATCAAGCTTTAAGGCGGCTTTTTTCAGCGTCATGTATTCGTGCAGCGGCTGTAAATTTTCGTGTACAGTGGTGATTAAATTGTGGTAAAGCTCCGTAGGGATGTTATCCTCCGCAAGGCTGGCGGTTAAAGTATCGGTATATTTATGCGCCGTGGCGTAAAAATGGCTGACGCGGCACTGACCGGTTAAGGTGTTGGCAAGCGTGTTGCGGTAGTTGTGATAGGTACCCATCAGCGTACGGAACGAGTTTTGGCGCAGCGTGCGGTCGGGGCTGGTCATGTTCAGCAGGTAATTGCCTTCGCTGACGGTGGCGGGTTTGCCCTCGCCGTCGGTAATGGGTGGGAACTCCATATCGGCGCTGACGAGACTGCGGAAAATAGCAGCCGGTGCGGACATGGCAAGGCCGGCCTGCGAGAGCAGCGCTTCCTGTTCGGTGGAAAGTACATGTGGCGCAAGGCGCAGCAGGTTGGCAAGGTAAAACTTAAATTCGGCAAAAGCAGGGTTTGCTAAGCAGCTTTTAATAAAATCATGCGGCTGGGCAATAATTTCCGGCTCTACAAAGGATACGGCGTTGTTAAAATCCGACAGCAGGCCTTCGGCTTCGCCCGCCATTGCCTGCAAAGCCTGGTCGGTGTTGTCTGCGTCCAGCTGCAAACGCGCATAAGCATAAATTTTAGAGATTTCCTCGGAAAGTTTGGACTGCTGCTGCAGAGCTTCCAGTAATTCTGCGGCGTCGCCAAGCTGCCCCTGTAAATTTTTGAAATCGTTTAAGCGTACTTTTAAATTTTGCGCGGCGTTCTGCCAGCTTTCTTTACTGGTGTATAAATCGTCAATTTTCCATTTGTAAATTTCGTTTATATCTTTTCTGGCAACATTGCTGCCGTGCGTGGGAACATTTTGCGTCATATTTCAAATCACTCCTTGCAAAAATCTCAATACTCTATTATTATAGCACAAGACGGTAAATTAAAGTTAGAGGCGGTAAACATGAAAATAATTTTAACGGCAATCGGCAGTAAATACATCCACACGGCGCTGGGGCTGCGCAGCATCCGTGCTTATGCGGCTGCGCACGGCATTGAAATGCAGCTTATCGAAGATACGGTGCAGACGCCGTTGTTATCCGTACTGGCGGAAATAACTGCACAGCAGCCGGACGTGGTGGGCCTTTCCGTACATATTTGGAACAAAAATTACGTTTACAGTCTTATCAGGCTTTTACGTAAGGTTATGCCAAAGCTGAAAATTGTGGCGGGCGGGCCGGAGGTTGCTATTGACCCGGGCAGAATTTTTGACGAATGCCATCAGATTGATTACATCGTTATGGGCGAGGGCGAAGAAGTTTTTGTAAATTTAATCAACGCCTTGCGTGATGAAACGACGCTGCCCCAGCACGTTTCCTATAAAAACAATAACAAAGTTATTGTCAACGGCGGTATTGCGGTAGTCGAAAATTTGGATGTACTGGAGTTTGCTTATCCGGATTTGGACGAAGTTGTATCTGCAAAAAAAATAGTTTACTATGAATGCAGCCGCGGGTGCCCGTTTAATTGTTCGTACTGCTTGTCAGGTATATCGCGTAATGTGCGCAGAAGAAGCCTGCCAAAAGTTTATGCCGATTTGGACAGGATGATTGCCGCAAAAGTGCCGCTGATAAAATTTGTGGACCGCACTTACAATTTAGACGAAAATTACTATTTGCCAATTATGCAGCATATAGCTGAAGCCGATACTAAAGCTACGTTTCATTTTGAAATTAAGGCTGATTTGCTGACGGAAGAAGTGCTGAAATTTTTAAAAACAGTGCCTAAAGGGCGCTTCCAATTTGAAATTGGTGTGCAGACGACAAACGAGCCGACACTGACAGCGATTAACCGCCATGATAACTGGCAGAAGCTTACCGCTAATGTAAAAAAGCTGCTGAGTTATGGAAATATCCATTTACACCTTGATTTAATTGCCGGGCTGCCGTATGAAGGCTTGCAGGAATTTGCAAAATCTTTTAATGACGTTTATGGTTTGCAGCCGGATATGTTGCAACTGGGGTTTTTAAAAGTGCTGCCAGGCACCGAAATGGAAAAACAGCAAGCAGAACATGAACTGGTTTATATGGATGAGCCGCCTTACGAGATACTTTCAACAAAGTATATGCCATACGGCGAAATGAGCTTTTTGAAGGTGTTGGAGGATGTATTTGAACATACTTATAACACGGGGCGTTTTAAACATACGCTGCAATATTTGGCGGAGGTGGAAGGCAGTGCGTTTGCCTTTTACAGCAAATTTGCCAAATGGTGGCAGGAACGCGGAGAATATCCTTTGGGGCACAATGTGCGCGGCGTAAGCAAGCTGCTGTGGCAGTTTGCCGGTGAATGTTGCGCAGATAACTTTGCAAAAATCTGCGAATTGCTGCGCTTTGATATTTTGTTGTACCAACCCAGCTGGAAGCCAGAATTTTTAACCTGGCATACGGAAGAATTGAATGAAGCAACTATGGCATTTTGGCGTGACGCGGAAAAAGTGCGGCGCTATTTGCCAAATTATAACTTTGCTACCTGGCGCGAAATAAAGAAAAAATATGCGTTGGAGTATTTTAATTTTGACCCGGTAACCAGCGCAGACGGCAAAGCATATTACTTATTTATATATGAAAATTGCGGCAGCAGGGCAGTGAAACTTAGTGGTTTTGAAAATTAAAGCTAATTTTTGAAAAAAGTATATAAAAGCAGTTGACAGACGCACGCAAAGATGCTATTATAACTAAGCTGTTTAAAACAAGCGGCTTGAAGTTAATAACGTTAAGTGCTTTTTCACAAAGTTTTTCAAAAAACTTTGTGAAAAAAGATGAAAAAAGCGCTTGACAAACTGATAAAAGTGTAA
>DXVZ01000169.1 GCA_019417125.1 Phascolarctobacterium sp. | reverse complement strand
TAATAAAGTAATTTAGATAAAAGGTTGTGTCTTGAGCGTGAAATTGATATCGTTTGTTGTACCTGTTTATAATGAAGAAGATAATTTGCAGGAGTTTCATAAAAGGCTTGCTGCCGTTATGGCAGGGTTGCCTTACGATTACGAGCTGATTTTTATAGATGACGGTTCGAGCGATAAAAGCCATATGATTATGGCGGAAATGGCGGAGCAGGACACCCATGTGCAGGCGTACTTTTTGTCGCGCAATTATGGGCATCAGCTGGCGCTGACCTGCGGGCTGGATAACGCAGACGGCGATGCCGTTATTACCATGGACGGCGATTTGCAGCATCCGCCCGAACTTATTCCTGAACTTTTAAAGCTGTGGGAAGACGGTTACCAAATTGTGCAGACGGTACGCACGGCAACGGAAGACGCTTCATTTTTTAAAAACATTACTTCTAAAGTATATTATAAAATCATCAATTCCATGTCTAAAGTTGAAATTACACCCGGCGGCAGTGATTTCCGCCTGATGGACAAAGTTGCAGTGGAGGCGTTCAGACGTTACCGCGAGCGCGCGCGTTTTATTCGCGGGCTGGTTAATACGCTGGGCTTTAAAGTGGCAACTTTTGAATTTACTGCCCCGCCGCGTTTTGCCGGCCATTCCAAATTTAATTTGCACAAGATGCTGCATTTTGCGCTGGACGGAATAACTTCTTTTTCAAATTTACCGCTGCGCTGGGCGTTTTATATAGGTATTGTGTTCGGTTTAATGAGTTTTTTGGTAATTCTGCACGTACTTTATGTAAAATATGTTGCAGATGACGCAGTGCCAGGTTGGGCGACAATGACGGCGAGCGTACTTTTTTTAGGCGGCATCCAGCTTGTGGGCATCGGCATTTTAGGCGAATATATAGGCCGTATTTTTGAAGAAGTAAAGCAAAGACCACTGTATATTGTGGGCAGACACATTGGCAAACGGTAGTTCTTGTTTACAAAAAAGCCATTTTGTGTTATAATTTACTTGTTTATAAAAGGCACAAGGAAGTGATGTGGGTGATAAAAAAGAGGTTCCTTTGTTTGGTATTGACTTGTGTGTTCTGTGTAGCAAATATGGCGACAGCCTTAGCCTCGTTTGAATACGGGGATAACGGCCCAGAAGTCTTGGCTATTCAAAAACGCTTGGTTGAATTGAAGTATCAGATTAAACAGCTTGACGGTGATTTCGGTTCTGAAACGGAAGCCGCTGTCAAACGCTTCCAGGCGGATCAACAGTTAGAAGTTGACGGAATAATCGGCGAAGCTACCTATACCGCTTTGATGCAGAAACCAATGCCGCCCAACCGTTCCGGCAGGAGCGCGACGGTAAGAAATGTTATCCGTGCGGCATACGGCGTAATTGGCACACCGTATGTTTTTGGCGGAACCAGCGTTTATGGTTTTGACTGCTCCGGTTTTACCCAATATGCTTTTGCGCGTGCTGGCATCAGCCTTCCGCGTACTGCTGATGTGCAGATGTACAGCGGGCGCCAGATTAGTGCCAGCCAGCTGCGCCCTGGCGATTTGATCTTCTTCAGCACTTATGAGCCCGGTCCGTCACATTGCGGTATTTACCTTGGCAACGGACAGTTCATCCATGCGGGTTCCAGTACTGGTGTAACGGTTTCTTCCGCATTTACTGGTTATTGGGGCGCACGTTATTACGGTGCATGCCGCGTTATTTAACAGCATTAATAAACTATCAATGAAGCACTGCTTTGTTGGTAGTTTATTTTTTTGCCGGTTATATTCCTTTTTTGTAATATTTTTGTGAAAGCATATTAATAAAACGCCCCAAACGCCGGGTTTTATTGTATAATATTGCTAATAACAGTAATGGCGGTGGTAAAGATGGATAAACAAAAAGTTTTGATTGCTGATGACGAAGCGCCGATTAGGGAAATACTAAAAATTTACTGCGAAAAAGAAGGCTTTGATGTAATAGAGGCCGCCGACGGCGCGGAAGCTATTTTAAAAGTACAATCGGATAAACCGGATATTATTATTTTGGATATTATGATGCCGGTGCTGGACGGGCTGGAAGTTTGCAAGCAGGTCCGCAAAATGAGCGATATACCTATTATTATGCTGACGGCAAAGGACGATGACGATGACCGCATTTTGGGGCTGGAAATCGGTGCGGACGACTATATTACCAAACCGTTTAATAACCGCGAGGTTATTGCCAGGGTTAAGGCCGTTCTGCGCAGAAGCACGTCTGTTAAAAAAGAAGAAAACGGCGGACGTTCACATATTGAATACCGCGGACTGAGCATTGATATGGAAAAATACCAGGTTATTGCTTTCGGCAAAAAAATGACTTTTACCGCAAAAGAAATGGAACTTTTGTGGTGCCTGGCGTCCAACCCAGGCAAGGCGTTTTCGCGCAATCAGCTTTTGGAAACAATTTGGGGCTATTCGTATTACGGCGATACGCGCACGGTTGATACTCATATTAAACGTATTAGGCAAAAACTTAATATTCCTGCCGATTCGGACTGGGATATTACGACCATTTGGGGTGTAGGCTATAAATTTGAGGTTAAAGACAAAAAATGAATAAGTCTCTGAGTACAAGGCTGATGTATAGCTTCATGGCTCTGATTATGGTTATAGTAGTCGGCGTTACGGCAGGTATCTCCTATCTTATCGCCGATTATTTTTTTAAGAGTAAGGAGCAGGAGCTGGAAGAAAAAGGCAATGAGATGGCCGCGACAGTAGAATATTTTATGGAATACGACAGCAGCCGGGAAACGCTGAACCGCTATGTGTTTGCTGTCGACAGTCTTGTCGGCGCCAGAATATGGCTGTTTGATGAAAAGTTTGAGCTTTTGGCGGCGTCCAATATCAACACTGGTTACAAACTGGACGGCACCCGCCCCGGCATTAAGGATTTAACAATGCAGGCAGGTTCGACCGCTGAAATTACCAAGGAAATAAAAAGCGGCAAGCTTGACGCTAAGGTTATAAGTATTTTAAAGGATGTGTACAGCGGTAAATCAGTCCAGTCGCAAATATACCACCCGTATTACAAAGAGCAGGTTATGCTTGTAGGCGTGCCTTACGGTAAACAGGGGCAGGTGCGCGGCGCTATTTTGCTGGCACAGCCGTTAAGCGGTTTTGATAGCTTTTTGCGCGATATTTACATTTATACTTCTATTGTAGCAATTTTGGCGCTTATTTTAAGCATGTTTATGGTGCGCAGCCTTGCCAGAACCATTATTAAACCGTTGGTTTCCATGAAAGACAGCGCTATGGCGATTGCCGCAGGCGATTATACGCGCAAGGTTGCCGTGCGCGGGCAGGATGAGGTAGCGCAGCTGGGCAAGGCGCTTAACGCGCTTGGCAACGATTTAAGTGCGTTTGTAGCGAAAACGGAACGCGCTGAAAAAATACGCCGCGATTTTGTCGCCAACGTATCGCATGAGCTGCGTACGCCGCTGACAATCATCCGCGGCTACAACGAGGCTATCAGCGACGGCACAGTTACCGATAAGGATATGATTCAGCGTTACCGCTTGTTGATAAACGAAGAAACCATGCGCCTGGAGCGCATGATACGCGAACTTTTGGACATCAGCCGTATGCAGGCGGCTGATGAACTTGCCCCAGCTAAAATGCAGCCGCTGCCGCTGGGCGCGATAGTGCGCAACGTGGCGGAAAAGCTGATGGTGAACGCTGTTGAAAGAAATGTTAAGCTGCTGGTGCATGTTGATGAAAAAATACAGATTATGGGCCAGGGCGACCAAATGGTGCAGCTGGTGCTGATTATTGGCGACAACGCCTTGAAATACACGCCGGAAAACGGCACTGTAGCATTTGTAACCGAATTGCAGGATGACGGCAGCGTTAAAATGACGATATCCGACCAGGGCCCGGGTATACCGGAAGAAGATTTACCATTTATTTGGGAACGCTTTTACAAGGTTGATAAATCGCATTCGCGCAATGTGCCAGGCACTGGGCTGGGGCTTGCCATTGCCAGGGAAATTATCCGTATGCATGGCGCCAAAGTGCAGGTGTTCAGCAAACTTGGCGAGGGCACAAGGTTTGAAATTACTTTTCCGAAAGAAAAAGTTATAGCGGAATGATTGGAGGGACAGTTTTGAAAGTAGCGCTTGTACAGATGGAAGTGTTGGAGAAAAATAAAGAAGGCAATGTAAAAAAAGCCTGCAAATTATTGCAGCAGGCAGCGCCGCAGGCAGATATCGCCGTGCTGCCCGAAATTTGGACGACGGGTTATTCGCTGGGGCATTTAAGCAAAGACGCGGAATATCTGAACGGACCGGTAATTGAAGAAGTGCGCCGCATTGCCGCACAAAACAGCTGCGCCGTTGTGGCGGGTTCAATACCCTTGCGCAAGGGCGACGGCAATGTGTATAATACTACGGTGATTATTGATAAAAAAGGCGAAATCGTTTTTTGTTACAGCAAGCTGCATTTGTTCAGCATGTTTAACGAACAGCGTTTCTTTCAGCCGGGCAGCGATTTTAACACTTACGAGCTGGAAGGAGTTACCTGCGCTTCGACAATCTGCTATGATTTGCGCTTCCCGGAATTATACCGCCACATGGCTTTGCAGGGCGCGAAAATTATTTTTGTGCCTGCCGAATGGCCAAAAATCCGCGGCGGCATTTGGGAGCTGTTTACACGCGCCCGCGCGCTGGAGAACCACACTTTTATCGTCGGCGTAAACTGTGCCGGTAAGTTTCACGACCAAAAATTTTATGGGCATTCCGTGGTAGTTGACCCGTTTGGCAAAGTACTTGCCGTGGGCGGCGAAGAAGAAGAAATTATTTACTGCGATATTGATTTAAGCCAAATTGACAAAGCCAACGAATATATGAATGTTTTAAAAGACGTAAGGTCGGAGTTGATGAAACTATGAAGAAATTTTTAAGCCTGCTGTTATGTCTGTGCTTTTTGGGAGCAGGAAGCGTTTTTGCCGTGCCAGCCTTTGAGCCTAAAGACTGCCCGAAGGATTTAAAATATATTTTGGGAATGTATTACGGTAACGGCGAGCAGTTTTTGCTGCGCGAAAACAAGGGCGGGGTAGAGCTTGTTTACCGCTTTGGGCAAAAAGATTATACTTTTGCTGGCAGCAATATCTATCCGCTTTTTAAAGAACATTTTGATTCTTACACCATTAACGAAAGCGGGCCGCTCAACCACATGGACGCTGCCGTGCGCATTGAACGCAGCCGCGACGGTTACGGCATTACCTGCAGTGTTGGCGGCAACCGTTACAGCCGCCGTTTTTTTGCCGGCGAGGACGGCAGGCCGTTCCGTTTTGCCGTCAGCGGCGACTGGCAGGAGCTGAAAACAGCTGCCGATGCGGCGGTAATGCCTGCACAGCTTGGCAATGGGCAGCAGGCGCAGCTTGTGGATTTGGCACAGGCAGTGCCCGGCATTAAGCTTGATTTGCGCTACGCCCAGGCAGACAACTGCTTTGGACAGCCGCTGACGGATAGTCAAAAAGCGTTTTTATACGGCGAAGCAGCACAGGCTTTAGCAGCGGCACAGCAGTATTTGCAGCCATACGGCTATGGTATTTTAGTGTGGGAGGCATATCGTCCCTGGTCGGTTTCCAAACTGGCTTATGACGCGCTGCCGCTGGATAAAAAAAGCATGCTGCCAGCGCCTGAGGTTGGTTTCAGCCACAACACCGGGCGCAGCATCGACGTTAGCCTGTACAGCCTGGCAACTGGCGAAACCGTGGAAATGATTAGCGGTTTTGATGAACCTTCCATCCGCCAGTATGCGGCTTATGCAGGCGGCACGGAACTTGAGCGTTACCGCCGCGATTTGCTGCGCCGCGCCATGCAGACGGCAGGTTTTACTGCCAGCGATATGGAATGGTGGCATTTTGATTACGGCGATGTTAAGGCTTTTGCACATTTGAATGTAAAACCGCAGTAACAGGCATTTACAGTATTGGTAAATGTGTTATAATAGTTACGAAAAAACATAATTAACTTTGAGGTGAAATATAATGAACGTTTATGATTGCGCCAATGAATTGGCAAAGGCTTTAAAAGAAAGCCACGAATTTAAAAAATTACAGGAAGCAAGAACCGTCCTTAAAAAAGACGCGCAGGCAGAAGAACTTGCCAACGATTTTATTAAATTAAGTTCTGAAATTGAGCTTGCCAAATACCAAAAACAGGAAGTTGACAAGGAAAAAGAAGAAAAGCTGCAAAAACTTTCTTCCCTGTTAAGCCTTAACCCAACCGCTATGGAATATCTGCACGCTTTTATGCGTTTTCAGATGATGATGGCCGATATTACCAAAACCATTAATGACGTTGTAAAGGAAGCTGTCGGTGAATAATTCCGTTAATCATTTGGCAGAAACCTTAAAAGCAAAAATGCCCGGCAGGGTTTACTGCTGTGAGCCGATGAGCAGGCATACTTCGTTTAAAATCGGCGGACCGGCGGATGTGCTGGTGCAGCCGCAGAGCACGCACGACCTTGCTTTTGCCTTAACGGCGGCGCGCGCGGAAGAAGTGCCGGTAACGGTGCTGGGCAATGGATCTAACGTGCTGGTGCGCGATAAGGGCGTCCGCGGGCTGGTAATACAGCTGGGCAATGCGCTTAAAAGCTTCCGCCAGGACGGCAGACGCTTGTTCTTCGGTTCCGGCTATTCGCTGGCTCTGGCATCGCGCAAGGCGTGGGAATGCGGCTTAAGCGGTATGGAATTTGCTGTCGGTATTCCAGGCAGCATCGGCGGCGCCGTATATATGAACGCCGGCGCTTACAATGGCGAAATGAAGGGCGTTGTGGAAAGAGTGCGCGTAATGGATATGGGCGGCAGCGAGTTTGCGCTTAGCGCAGACGATTTACAGTTTGGCTACCGTAAAACCAGTTTGCAGGAAAGCGGCTACATTATTACTGAAGTGTGCCTTAATATGCAGCCCGGCGATAAAAACGCCATTAAAGCCATGATGGATGATTTCAGCAGCAGGCGCATCAGCAAGCAGCCGCTGGAAATGCCGAGCGCAGGCAGTATGTTTAAGCGCCCGCCTGGTTATTTCGCGGGCACGCTGATTGAGCAGGCAGGGCTGAAAGGCTACACTGTCGGCGGGGCTCAGGTATCCAAAAAGCACGCCGGGTTTGTAGTAAACTGCGGCAATGCCACGGCGGCAGACGTTTTGCAGCTTATTGCCGATGTGCGCCGCGTAATTATGGAAAAAGCCGGTGTCGAACTTCACCCCGAAGTGCTGGTTATCGGTGAGGAATAAAACATATTTTACAGAGAGCGGCTGTAAAGCCGTTCTTTTTTATAAAGGGCATTGTTGCCGTTTGTTTGAATATGATATAATAAGCTATTACAAAAAGAGGTATTTTATAAAGTATGGATAATGTTTACGATTTAGTAGAAGATTTTTACGGGCATGACCCGGGCTGGAATTTTCTGCTCCGTCGCGAATACGCCGAAGGTTTTTTGCGCATAGAGGCTTGGCAGGGCAAAACGCCGGAAGAATTATACGATATTTGGGACCAGCTGACGATGCTGTGCCTTTACCTTGGCAACACCGAGCTTTTGCTTGGCGATATGAGCGCTGACGACTTTGTAGACTGCGTCGCCTGGTGTGGGCGCAACGTATCGGAATTTGATGCCGATTATGAGCACACAAAATATTTTTTGGAAACTTGCGGCAGATTATACGCTTATCTGCAAAAGCGGAACGTAATTTCTTATGCCGGTGCTCCGCTTGAGGCCGCGGAAAAATTGCTGGCAGGCGGCAGAATGAATATTGTGAACCCTGACGGCAGTTTTACTGAAGCGCATAAGGAGCGCACCCGTTTTACCGTGCCTGATGCAGCCAATAAAATATTTTTAAACGTCAGCGAGCGCATGCAGGAAATTTACGCCGCCATGCACGAATTTTTCAGCGACAGCCGTTTCGGCGTCGATTTGGAACGTGCGTCGGTGCTGTATCACGGCATTTTCGGCAATGCTGTTAACGAATCTGCCAAAAGCAGGGAAGAAGCCTTTAATTCCTTTTGGGATTATTTTTTGCTGGACTACCGTTTGATGCTGCGCGATATGCATCCGCTGGAATATTTTTACCATACTGTGTGTGATAAGGACAGCAGCGCTTATGATGCGGAGTTTGCCAAACGCAACAGCGATATTTTGCGTGAGTTTATATCGGCGCGGCTGGTGCTGTTTACGGTTGAAGGCTACGGCGATGAGGGAGCGTACTACTGCCGCGATTTTATGACGGGTGAAGCTTATCAGCTGAATCTGCCGCTGAGCGAAGATTTTGACACCAGCAATATGCTGTTTATCGGCCATTTGTTTTACAATGGCAACATGCTGACGGATAATGTGCGCGGCTATAAAATTGACCCCGTAAACGCGTTGTTTTTGCGCGATACGCTGACGCGCGCTTATAAATGGGTAAGCGTGCAGCAAAAAGAGCCCGGCTGGCAGTGGTTCAGCAGTGCATACCCGATGGTGCTGCGCAATATGTCGTTTTTGTACGCCGCAGGCATTCAGCACCGCAACTTTAACAACTACACCGAGCATACAGAATTTGCCGCCGCACCGTACAGCGAAGATTCTGCAGTGGCTGGGCTTATAAAAAATATTATGCTGAAAAATTATTTTTCCGTTGCCGATGTGCGCCTGGCGACGCAGATGTGGTGCGATTTGCAGGCGGCAGGTGCGGATATTAAAGCTTACAGCGGACAGGTATGGGCGGCTGGCATTATTTACGCCTTTATTAAATTGAACGCTGCTTATACGTTTTTCGACGAGCGCATAGCAAAGTTTTGCGGTACTGAATTGCCCTTAATGCGCGAGGCTGCCGCAGCTGTTTGCGACGTGCTGAATGCTGAGGAGCACGACCCGCGTTACAGCAACGAAGAAGGGCTTTTGGCAATGCTGATGAGCGCTTATATGTGAAGGAGAAATTTATGAAATGTAATTTTTGCGGCAGGGAAGTGCCGAAAGGTACGGAAGAATGCCCATATTGCCATTACGTATTTAAACAGGAAGCAACGGTGCTTAATCCGCGCGAGCGTGATGAGTTTGAAGGCGTAACCATTGATGAAAGCGGTTACGAAGAAAACACTGCTGCCGGTAATGGAGAAAGAACGCCTGAATACAGGCAAACTTATGAATACCGGCGCGAAGAATACCGCGGCACAGAACGCAGCGGCCCTAAAATTTACGTTAAAAATTTTGGGTGCGGCGGCGGTCTGCTGGGTATTTTGCTGGTAATCTGCGTTTTAATAGCGCTGTTTGTTTTCTTTATGCCGCTGTTTGTCATCATCGCCGGCGTTGGGCTGATTTATTATTTTATCAGCAGCTTTTTGGGATAATTAAGGCTGTATAAATAAAAGAACTGCACTTTCCACCGTATAAAACGGAGCGGGAAGTGCAGTTTTTGTTTTGTATAAGGCTTTTACAAAATTTCTTCGCGGACAAGCTGGTTAATCATCTTCTGCTTACCAAGTACCCACAGCAGGTCGCCTTTTTCAAATACCAGCGAAATATTGGGATTTACTATGGTGTAGCTGCCGCGCTCCAACCCGATAACAAGGCAGTGCCATTTGTTGCGGATATTGGTTGATTTAATGGATTTGCCCAAGAGCGGCGAATGGCTGTCGATAGTGATGGCGCAGGGTAAAAACGCTGTTTCCTGGCGCCCTTCTTCTTCATTAAGCAGCATAAACTGGCGCATGCTTACCGGCAAATCCAACATTTTAAGGCCCAGCTTCTGGCGGTCAATAGCGGCGTTTAAAAGTTTAAAATGTTCTTTTGTGCCGATAATTAAAAGCGTCGTGCCGCTGCGGATAACGAAATTTGCGCCCGGCATATCGTAAATCTGTTTGGGCGTCGCCGCCTGCAAAACATTGCAGCCGTAAGATTCGCGCAGGGCAAGGTTTAACAGGTTCTGCCCGATGGTGACGGAATCGTCTTCAACTTTATAATGGGCAAGCTGCAAATCTTCGTCAAACCAGCCGTAGGGGTGCAGTTCCCCGGCTTCTTTTAAGGCTTCGCGGTGTTTAAGCATGTGGCGCTCGTTAAGGTTTACCAAAAAGCGCGATTCCATGCGCAGGTATTCGCCCATCAGCCAGTCGGAGGAGGAGATAAAGTACGCCGTTATCAACGTTGCGGCAACGGCGACGAAATCTGCCAGCCCTAAAATATTGGCAAAGATGAAGAAGATAAAACCAGCGGCGACGATGATTTTTAACAGTACCAGCACCGTCAGCGGAATGTGGTTGCTGCGTTTTTGAAACCACAGTACCGAAAACAATTCAGGGTGGCTGGTGCGGTTAACCAGTACCGCGCGCAGAAACGGCGCCATAATGGCAAAGGTCAGCACGGCGGTGATAATTTCGGAATACGGCAGCTGTAAGTTGTCGCGCAGGTATGCGCTTAAATAGTAATCCGCAAACAGCGCCGTTGCTGTTAAAATGGTTGTAAAAATCAGCATACGGGTAAAATATTCCCGCAAAAAATTGCTCCAGTTAGTGTCGGAATTTGCCGCAGCCACGTTTTTTTCGGTGTAGCGGTCAAGCCAATCGTTAAAGCGCGTGGGCAAAATGCGGCGGATAAACTGGTAAGCATGTTCAGACGCCATAATGCAGAACGGCGTGGTAAAGGTTGTTACCACGGATACGGCAACGATTATCGGATAGATAAAGTCGCTGATAACGCCGAGGCTCATGCCGAGCGAAGCGATGATGAACGAAAATTCGCCAATCTGCGCCAGGCTGAAGCCGCACAAAATAGAAGTGTGCAGGCTCTGGCCGGAAAGCAGTACGCCGCTGGCGGAGAAAATAAGCTTACCGATAATGGTTACAAAAACCAAAATGAGTATCGGCAGCCAGTATTGCAGCAGCAGCGCCGGGTCAACCAGCATACCTACGGATACGAAAAATACCGCGCCGAAAATATCCTTAACCGGCGTAAATAAATGCTCGATTTTTTCGGAATTGGGCGCTTCGGCAATCAGCGAGCCCATAATAAACGCGCCGAGCGCCGCCGAGAAGCCAAGATGCGTTGCCAGCACAACCATGCCCAGGCATAAGCCGATGGAAGTAACAAGCATCGTTTCGTTGTTCATCAGTTTCAGCGAGCGTTTATAAAAGGTAGGCACCAGGTAAATGCCCAGTACAAACCACAGCACCAAAAAGAACAGCAGGCGCATAATGCTGCCTAAAAGCTCCGTGCCGGAAATACCTGCCGATGCGGCAAGCGTGGAAAGCAGCACCATCATAATAATGCCGGCAATGTCTTCGACGATTAAGATACCGAAAACCATTTCGGTAAAGCGTTTGCCCTTCATTTTTAAGTCGTCAAAAGCTTTAATGATGATAGTGGTTGACGACATGGAAAGCATGCCGCCCAAAAACAGGCTGTTCATGTGGCTCCAGCCCATCAGCGTACCAGCTGCGTAGCCTAGCGAGAGCAAACCTGCTATTTCCACAATGGTGGCGATAAAGGCGGTGTTGCCAACCTGTTTTAATTTGTTGAAACTGAACTCCAAACCAAGGGAGAACATTAAAAAGATAATACCGATTTCTGACCAGACGTTGATATTGTTAAAATCCGTCACAGTAGGAAAAAACGAAAAATGCGGCCCAGTGATAAAACCGGCAACGATGTATCCGAGAACAAGCGGCTGATTCAGCTTTTTAAAAAGTATGGTAGTAATACCAGCTACCAGCAAAATCATAGCGAGGTCGGAAACTATTGGTGGTAAATGCGCCATCTAAAAGTTCCTCCTTACTTTGTAAAATAAGATAAGCGACAAATAAAAAGAAATGATGTATAATAAAATAGATTGAATATCTATTGACGGCAGAAAAATGCCGCTTATATTATTATACAATGACTTAATGTTTTTTAACAAGGCATACTGTTTGCAAAATTTGTAAAACGACGGAGGCAGAAAATGAATACGGATTTAATTTTAATTAACGGCGATATTATTGACCGCCAGGAGGGCTTAATAGAATACAGCGACCGCGGCCATCAGTTTGGCGACGGCGTATTTGAAATTGTGCCGGTATATAACGGCAAGGTGTTTGGCATGATTCCGCACATGGAAAACTTGTTTACTTCCGTAACGCGCTTAAAAATTCCGGCAGTATATATGGTAGAAGAACTTGTGGAATTCCACGAAGCTTTAATTAAAGCCACAGGTATGGTAAACGGCGAAATTTACACGCAGATTACGCGCGGCAGCGCGCCTTTTGGGCTGGCGTTTCCGGAGATGAGCGTACCGCAGCTTGTTATGCAGCCGCTGTTTACGGATAGAAGTGTTTTAACAGAATACCAGCAGAA
>DXVZ01000168.1 GCA_019417125.1 Phascolarctobacterium sp. | reverse complement strand
TTTGTATATATCGTATACAAAATATATTTGAATCTATTTAAAATAATTACAACTAACATTAATTAAACCGTATCAATGTAAATTGTAGCTGCTTTTTTACAGACGTTTTTGGCAGCAGCAAATAAAAAAACTGGCTTGCCTTTGTAATTTAAAGCTGGCAAAATTAAACAGTGTTTAATGTAAAATTTTGCCGCCGCAGGCAGGTAATATTAAAAAGATAGCTAAATAAGTAAATAATAATTACATTGCATTGGCAGGTGTTAAAAATGGCCAAACAAAGCAACCAAAAAGCTAAATTATTATATTTGCAAAAAATTTTAACGGCAGAAACCGACGCTGAACACGGCATTACCATTGCCGGGCTGGCGGAAAAACTGGCGGAGCTGGGCATTGCCGCCGAGCGCAAAAGCCTGTATGACGATATGGAGGTGCTGCGCGGCACCGGCATGGATATTGCCACGGTGCGCGGGCGTTCTAACAGCTACAAGCTGGTGGGGCGCGTGCCGGACGCTGACGCTGTGCTTAAAATAGGCAGGGCGCTGCAAGCGGCGGGCGAACCGGACGCTGATGTTATTATGCAGGGGTTGTGCGGCTTTTTAAGCAGGTACGAGGCGGCAGCCGTAATGGAAGCGCTTGCCCGCGGTGCGGATGAAACGCCGGAAGCAGCGCAGGCAGCCGAACTGCTTACGCAGGAAGCTACGCCAGCAGCGCAGCAGGAAGCTGGCGCGGCAGAAGAAAAAGCTGCTGCGGAAGAAGAAAAAGCCGCAGCTGCCGAAGGCGGCGAAGCAGCCAGTGCCGGCGGCGGTAAAGATGATGGCGCTGCCGAAACCATCGAACTGAAATGCAGCGCGGATTTACAAGATGCCGTGCTTAATTACTTCGGCGCGCAGGCGCAGATTGTAAAAGCCAAAAGCAGCGGCGCTGTTATTAAAGCGCTGGCTGTAATTAACGAGGATTTTTATGTGCAGCTTATAAAGTGGGGCAGCGGCGTAAAATTAAGTGAGCCTTCGTACCGCCGCAAGGAGTTTAAAAAGTACTGCAAAAAAATCCTCAGCCAATATAAGTAACGGAGCGTGAACAATGGAATTTATCGAACCAAACCGCAGTAATTATATTATATCGGCGCGCGAGCCGAATGATGAGGGCGTGCTGGACATTGGCTTTGCCAAGGGAACGTTCAGCGACGGCAGGCCTTACCGCCTGGAGTGCTGGTGCATGGATGAGCTGATTATGGCAACGGTGTACCTGGACGAGCGGCACATAACGGCGTGGAAGCGCCTGGATTTGGCGCTGCTTTTGGAGCTGGAGGGGCTTTTGCGTTTTAAGGACGGGCCTTTTTTGCAGGCGGCGCGTGTTAAGGATGACGCCGGGCACGCTGTGTGGGCGGTTAACGTAATGCTGAAGGATGCGGACGGGCTGCACACGGAAATTTTGCGCCCGATTCAAAAATACCGCTGAAAAAAGCTTGACAGATAAAATTTAAGCATGTTACAATTTTAACAATTTGAGAGGATGCCTTGAAAGTCTTTTCAAAGCAATTATTTCGGACCACTCCGCAGGGAGTTAAGGCCATACGGACAGCCGGGTCCACTGCCGGTTGACTGCTTTGCAGTCCTATTGATTGAGTTAAAAGCTCAAATTTTATAAGTTGGTTACTCCTTAACTGAAATGCGCCAGTGCGCAAACTTGTGAAACGGTCAATACGAGTAGTAAAAGTAATGATTGCTATATAGACTTGTTCAATCCGTCCCGCCATAGTTGTATCCGTTGTGGGCAAATCCCGCCTGTGGGGCAGTATTCCCCTTGCGGCGTGTTTAGCGCATAGCGGCGAATGCGGCTTTAACGCAAGTTGTGCATTACGCACGGCTTGCGTTTTTTGTTTTTGTGTAGCCTGCGGGAGGTGGAGGAAAATGATGTTTAAACGTACCCGCTTGGACCAGAGCTGCGCGCCGATTTACGAAGCGCTGGAAAATTTTAGGCGTATGAGGGTAGTGCCTTTTGATGTGCCGGGGCACAAACGCGGGCGCGGCAACCCGGAACTGACGGCGTTTTTGGGGCAGGCGTGCGTCGGCGTTGACGTTAACAGCATGAAACCGCTGGACAATTTGTGCCACCCGGTTTCGGTAATCCGCGAGGCGGAAGAACTGGCGGCGGACGCTTTCGGCGCGGCGCATGCGTTTTTGATGGTGGGCGGCACGACGAGTTCCGTGCAGAGCATGGTGCTGACGGCGTGCAAGCGCGGCGACGAGATTATTTTACCGCGCAACGTGCATAAAAGCGTTATTAACGCGCTGGTGCTGTGCGGCGCGGTGCCGGTGTACGTTAACCCGGAAGTTGACGAGCGGCTGGGCATTTCGCTGGGCATGCAGCGCGAGCAGGTGGCAAAGGCGATAGCGGCGCACCCCAACGCCGTTGCCGTTTTGGTTAACAACCCCACGTATTACGGCATTTGCAGCGACTTGCGCGCGATTGTAAAAATGGCGCACGATGCGGGTATGCTGTGCCTGGCGGACGAGGCGCACGGCACGCACTTTTATTTTGGCGGCGGGCTGCCGGTAGCGGCGATGGAAGCCGGTGCGGATATGGCTTCCGTATCCATGCACAAAAGCGGCGGCAGCCTTACGCAGTCCAGCCTGCTTTTAACGGGGCCGAACGTGCACGCAGGCTATGTGCGGCAGATTATTAACCTTACGCAGACGACGTCGGGCAGCTATTTGTTAATGTCCAGCCTGGATATCAGCCGCCGCAACCTGGCTTTGCGCGGGCACGAGGTTTTTGGGCAGGTGGCGGCAATGGCGGAATACGCTCGGCGCGAGATTAACGCCGTCGGTGGTTACTACGCCTTTGGGCGCGAGCTGATGAACGGCAATTCCGTTTTTGATTTTGACATTACCAAACTCAGCGTGCATACGCTTGATATCGGGCTGGCGGGCATTGAGGTGTACGATATTTTACGCGACGAGTATGATATCCAGATTGAGTTCGGCGACATCGGCAACATTCTGGCGTATATCTCCATGGGCGACCGCCCGCAGGAAGTAGAGCGCCTGGTGAGCGCGCTGGCGGAAATCCGCCGCCGCTACCAAAAGGACGGCAAAGGCCTTTTAAACCAGGAATACATCGAGCCGGACGTTGTAACCAGCCCGCAGGAGGCGTTTTACGCGCCGAAAATCAGCCTGCCGCTGCCAGAAAGCGAAGGGCGCGTGTGCAGCGAGTTTGTAATGTGCTATCCGCCGGGCATACCAATTTTAGCGCCGGGCGAGCGCATTACGCCGGAAATTTTAGAGCATATCCGCTACGCGAAAGAGAAGGGGTGCAGCATGACTGGCTCGGAGGACCCCGACCTTGAACATATTAACGTACTGGCATGAGAGGAGGCGGCAAGATGGAAATGTGGTTTAGCGAGTTCCACACTCCGGACGTGCAGCACAGCATCAGGGTTAACCGGCACTTGTATTCCAAACAGAGCGAATATCAGCGCATTGACATTTTTGAAACGCCGGAATTTGGGCGCGTGCTGACGCTGGACGGCAACGTAATGCTGACGGAGCGTGACGAATTTATTTACGACGAGATGATTACCCATGTGCCGATGGCGGTGCATAAGGGGATTAAGGATATTTTGGTTATCGGCGCGGGCGACGGCGGCGTGGTGCGCGAATTGACGCGCTATGACCGCGTGGAGCGCATTGATTTGGTAGAGATGGACCCGCAGGTGGTGGAAGCCTGCCGCACCTATCTGCCGGGCAACGCCTGCCGTATGGACGACCGCCGCGTGCATATTTACTTCAGCAACGCGCTGAAGTTTATACGCCGCTGCGAAGAAGAATATGATTTGATTATCGTGGACTCCACCGACCCGTTCGGGCCTTCGGAAGGGCTGTTTACGCGCGAGTTTTACGGCAGCTGCTACAACGCGCTGCGCAAGGACGGCATTATGGTAAACCAGCAGGGCAGCCCGTTTTACGCAGAGGACGCGGCGGCAATGCAGCGCAGCCATAAGCGCATTGTTAACACCTTCCCCATCAGCAGGGTGTACCAGGCGCACATACCAACTTATGCTGCCGGCTACTGGCTGTTTGGCTTTGCCAGCAAAAAATACCATCCGCTGGACGATTTGGACAGCGAAGCGTGGAACGCGCTGAACATGCACACCCGCTATTACACCACGCGGCTGCATAAAGGTGCGTTTTACCTGCCTGCCTTTTTGGAAGAAATGCTGGAGGAGGTTGAGGACTGACGATGAAACCGAACGTGGAAACCTTTATCGGCTGCGATAGTGATTACGAAAACGCCAAAATAGTGTTGTACGGCGCGCCGTTCGATTCTACAACGAGTTTCCGCCCCGGTGCGCGTTTTGGCCCAGCGGCGATGCGCCACGAAAGTTTTGGGCTGGAAACTTACAGCCCTTACCAGGATAAGGATTTGGCGGACTGCGCCGTGTTTGACAGCGGCGATATGGAGTTGTGCTTTGGCAGCGCGGAAGCGGCGCTGGCGGATATTGAGGCGCGCGCGGCAGAGATTTTGGCGGACGGCAAGCTGCCGCTGCTGCTTGGCGGCGAGCACCTGGTAACGCTGGGCGCTGTGCGGGCGCTGGTAAAAAAATACCCTAACCTGCACATCATCCATTTTGACGCGCACACCGATTTGCGCGACGATTACCTGGGCGCAAAACTAAGCCATGCCTGCGTCATCCGCCGCTGCCACGAGCTGGTGGGCGACGGGAGGATTTACCAGTTCTGCATCCGCAGCGGCGAACGCGATGAGTTTTTGTTTGCCCAAGAACACACCGAACTGCATAAATTTGATTTTGACGGATTGGAGGCGGCGGTGGAAAAGCTGCGCGCCCAAAACGTGCCGGTGTATTTTACGATAGATTTGGACTGCCTTGACCCTTCGGCATTTGCCGGTACGGGCACGCCGGAAGCGGGCGGGGTAAGTTTTATGCAGCTTTTAAACGCCATCCGCTGCGTGTGCCGCGCTAACATTGCCGGCGCGGACGTTAACGAGTTGGCGCCGATGCTGGACGCGAGCGGAGTATCGACGGCAACGGCGTGCAAAGTGCTGCGCGAGCTGCTTTTAGCCTTACATAAATAAGTAAATCTAATAAAACGCAAATATAAAAAACGCAAAGGAGATGTTGAAAAAATGAGTAGAGTTCTTGTTATCGGCTGCGGCGGCGTTGCCAGCGTTGCCGTACACAAATGCTGCCAGGTAAGCGAGGTTTTTGAGGAGTTGTGCATTGCCAGCCGCACCAAAAGCAAATGCGATAAATTAGCGGCGGAGCTTGCAGGCAAAACTAACACTAAAATTACTACCGCGCAGGTGGATGCCGACGATGTGCAGCAGGTTATTGGCCTGATTAACGCTTACAAACCCGACCTTGTAATGAACATTGCCCTGCCGTACCAGGATTTAACCGTGATGGACGCTTGCCTTGCCTGCGGCGTAAACTATATGGATACCGCTAACTACGAACCGGAAAACACCGACGACCCCGAATGGCGCGCCGTATATGAAAAACGCTGCAAAGAAGCAGGTTTCAGCGCTTACTTTGATTACAGCTGGCAATGGGCATACCGCAAAAAATTTGAAGAAGCAGGCTTAACCGCGCTGCTGGGCTGCGGCTTCGACCCCGGCGTAACGCAGGCTTATTGTGCCTATGCTAAAAAGCACGAGTTCGACACTATCCACACCATCGATATTTTAGACTGCAACGGCGGCGACCACGGTTACCCGTTTGCAACCAACTTTAACCCCGAAGTAAACCTGCGCGAAGTATCTGCCCCCGGCAGCTACTGGGAAAACGGCAAATGGGTGGAAATACCCGCTATGAGCATTAAGCGCGAATACGATTTTGACAAAGTAGGGCATAAGGATATGTACCTTTTGCACCACGAAGAAATTGAAAGCCTGGCGCTGAATATTCCCGAAGTTAAACGCATCCGCTTTTTTATGACTTTCGGGCAAAGTTACCTTGACCATATGCGCTGCCTGGAAAACGTGGGTATGCTCAGCACTACGCCGGTGGAATTTGAAGGGCACCAGATTGTGCCGATTAAGTTTTTAAAAGCACTGCTGCCCGACCCGGCAAGCCTTGGCCCGCGCACTAAAGGCAAAACCAACATCGGCTGCATTTTTACCGGCAAAAAGGACGGCAAAGATAAAACCTATTACATTTACAACGTGTGCGACCACGAAGAATGTTACCGCGAAGTTGGCAGCCAGGCGGTAAGCTACACCACCGGCGTACCGGCAATGTGCGGCGCGCTGATGCTGCTGACCGGTAAATGGAACAAGCCCGGCGTTTACACGGTGGAAGAATTTGACCCGGACCCGTTTTTGGACGCGCTGGATAAATACGGCCTGCCGCGCAGCGAAAACCGTAACCCGGTGCTGGTAGACTGATGGACGCGGCGAAAGTTGATACGCGCCCGCAGTTTGCAGGGCTGGGCGGCAAGCTGCCGCAGGAGGTATTTGGCGGCTTAAAAACGCCGTGCTATATTTTGGACGAAGCGCAGCTGCGCCGCAACGGCGAAGTGCTGGCGGGCGTGGCACAGCGCACTGGCTGCAAAATTTTGCTGGCGCAGAAAGCTTTCAGCAATTATGATTTGTACCCCGTGCTGGCGCCGTACCTTGCCGGAACGGAAGCCAGCGGTTTGTACGAAGCACGCCTTGGTGCGGAAAAAATGCCGGGCGGCGAGGTGCATGTGTTCTGCGCCGCCTACCGCGAGGAAGAATTTGCGGAGCTTTTAAACTATGCCGGGCATATCGTGTTTAATTCGCCGCGGCAGCTGGCAAAGTTTGGCGCCCTTGCCAAAAAAGCAGGCAAAAGCGTGGGGCTGCGCATTAACCCGGAATGCAGCACGCAGGAAGGGCACGCTATTTACGACCCCTGCGCGCCCGGCAGCCGCATGGGCACCACCCGCGCCCAGTGGGACGCGCAGATGACGCCGCAGCTGATTGGCCTTTTGGACGGGCTGCACTTCCACACCCTGTGCGAGCAGGACGCCGATGCTTTAGAAGTAACGCTTAACGCCGTGGCGCAGCGCTTTGGCGATGTGCTGCCCAAAATGCAGTGGCTTAACTTTGGCGGCGGGCACCACATTACCCGCCCCGGTTACGATATTGAGCGCCTTGAACGCTGCATACAAAAAGCGCAGCAGGAGTGGGGCGTTACGGTGTACCTGGAACCCGGCGAAGCCTGCGCTTTAAACGCCGGCTACCTTGCTGCACATGTGCTGGACGTAGTGCAAAACGCTTCAACACAGATTGCCATTTTGGACACCAGCGCCGCCTGCCACATGCCGGACGTGTTGGAAATGCCCTACCGTCCGCCGCTGTACGGTGCGGATGACACAGGCGTAAAAGCGCATAACGTGCGTTTGGGCAGCCAAACCTGCCTGGCGGGCGACGTTGTGGGCGATTACAGTTTTGACGTGCCGCCGCAGGAGGGCAGCCTGCTGTTGTTTGGCGATATGGCGATTTACACCACTTGCAAAAACAACACCTTTAACGGCATGCCGCTGCCTGCTATTTACGTTCTTAAAGAAAACGGCTCAATTGAACTTATTAAAGAGTTTAGTTACGAAGATTTTAAGCAGCGCCTTGGCAGATAAAGGCACGCTGGCACAAATCAGCATAAAACAAGTTGTACAATAAAACGTGCATCAATAAAATGAAAATACGTATCGTTAAATAAAAAGCTCCCGCAGGGCGGCAGTACAACAAACTGCCCAACCACTACGGGAGCTTTATTTTATTACGGTTATGTTTCTGTAACCGCACGCCAGAAAAAATTAATCGGCGCGCGGAATCCACCTAAACGCCAATAGCGCGATAACGCCGGTAACAAAAGTAATTACTGCCAGCGGGTACACAGAAATATCGCCGCCAAGGCTCATTAACGGCGGCATTACCGAACCGAACAGAAACGCCGCAATGCCGAGTAACCCTGCCGCGCTGCCCGCGCCGGATTTAATCTGCTGCATGGCGAGCGAAAAGCTGTTGCATTCGCAAATGCTGATGCAGGCGGTAAGCACAAAAAACGCCAGCATAATAAGCGACAGCGCCAGCACATTCAGCGCGGAAGCAGCTGCCAGCACCGCGCCGCAGACGGTGTAAACGCCTACAACCGCTTTCAGCTGCGTGCGCTCGTCAAAGCGCATAACAAAAGCGGCGGCGGTTTTAGCGGCAACAATCATGCCAAAGCCGTTAAAAGCAAACATCAGGCTAAACTGCACCGGCGTAAAGCCGTACAAAACCTGCAAAATAAACGGCGACGCCGATATGTACGAAAACAGCCCTCCCATTACCAAACAGTGCACCGCCAGGCACGCCAGGTACGGCGGGTTTTTAAACAGCACCGCGAACGAATTTAAAATGCTGCGGTAACTGCTTTGCTGGCGCAGCTCCACCGGCAGCGATTCACGTGTAAACAGCGTGCAGATGCTTAATAGCACGCCGCACAGCGCCAAAAATAAAAAAATGGTGTGCCAGCTGAACAAAGCGATAATCTGCCCGCCGATAACAGGCGCCATAATCGGCGCAATATTGGTTATAACCATTAACAGCGCCACAAACTGCGTCAGCATGTGCCCTTTGTAGTTATCGTAGGCAATAGCGCGCGAGATAACCACGCCGCCGCTGCCCGCCAGCCCCTGCACAAAGCGCAGCAGCACAAAATGAAAAATATCGTTGGTAACTGCGCACCACACAGAAGCCAAAATAAACGCCGCCAGCGAAAAAATCAGCGGCTTTTTGCGCCCGTAAATATCGCTTAAAGGGCCAATAAAAAACTGGCCGCAGGCAAGCCCCAAAAGCATCGCCGTAAGGCTAAGCTGTACCTCGGCGCCCGAAGCGTTAAAATCCCTGCCAATAAGCGGAAACGCAGAAATGTAGCCGTCGATGCTCAGCGGCGGTATGGCAGATAAAGCGCCCAAAAACAGCGCCATTTTTAATTGTCCAGTCATAAACACACTCCTAAAAAATATTAAACCGGTTACATTGCAATAATAACTAAAATGCGCCCCGGTTGTCAAAACCGCAAATAGCGGCAAAACCGAACAACTTTTAACAAATCGGGCATATTTTAAAAACATCTCACTTATTCTTTATTAAATGCCCTTATATGCGCTGCTGCTAGCCCAAATAAAAAAAGCCGCCGCAGGGCGGGATGAAAAACACTGCTTGCGGAGGCTTGCCTGATGAATTTACGCCGTAAAAGAGAAACAGCACTTGCAGGGGATTAATGCAAGTGCTGCTCTCTAGGAAAGCTGTTTATGATGAATTTGATGGGAAGGGTTTTAGCAAGTTCTCACTTGCTATGGTTTTATTATACCCGATAATTGTGACAAAGAAATAGACGGAATGTGAACAGCTTGTGAAAAAATGCACCATAAACGGTATATTCCGCTGTTTATGTGGAATTGTAAAACTCCCTCGCAACGTGAACGAAACAGAAGCAGAAAAGTTCACGTAAAATTCACATATTACTGATATGAGGAATTACCTATACTATATAAATTCTAATATGAATTGTCAAGCCCAGTAAATAAATTTTTTACCAATTAAGCCGTCCGAAACAGTATTTTTATACACAGACGGGCGTAAAACCTATATCCGCTTTTACAGATAGCAAGCCGCCCTTTGGTTAAAATAAACTTACCCCTACCACTGTTCCTTGCTGTACTTGCAAGCATGCAAGGCAAGCAAAGCCATAATGAAACATCACGGCAATATAAAAGGCTACCACGCCAAGAGTACCACAGCCAAGCAGTACCCTAACATAGTAGCCGCCACGTTGTATACGTACAGTACACAGCAATTTATTATATTATCGTGTATAATTATTATATTGCGAACATTTATTCACTATTACCGCTGACGGTAAATGCTGACATAATAACAAGCCATTGCAATAGCATTTTATTAGTATATATGTACCGTATGTATATACTATCAGAATAAATATACAATTTATTGTATAAACACACATATATATAAAATATAACGTCCGATAATCTATCTTATGTAAATTCTTACTTTGTTGTAAATTGTTACATTATTGCGAGTTATTAGTTTGTATTCCTGCTATTAGTGTAATATATTGTGTTTGCGTTGTCAACACGCCAGCCGTAAATAATTCTGTATGACCGTGTATAATTGCCGTATACTACCATATAGCCAGCACTCAAGACACGCCGCCGCCAATACAAGACACGCCACGCAAAGCAACGCCTATATAAACCCCTATACTTATACGCCACAAGACGCTGTTTTCGGCTGTTCTTACTCGCAAAGTGTAACACCTTTGTTAAGACCGTGTTAAGCCAGCAAAGCCAGACCACAAGCGGAGTTTGAGCGTTTTTAGTGCATTTTCCGTACTTGTTGGCATTGGGCGAAACACGCTTTGTTATAAATATTTCAGCCGTAAAAGCCACAAAGCCAGTATTCAAGCGGTTTTACACGGTCAGAGTATACCAATTATATTAAATGATACAAATAAATTATAACTTATACAAATATACTCGCCGTTACGAAAACACGCTATTATACAGCCGTATTACAATTTTCGTTAGCGTAGGCTTACTAAAAGCAAGCTATAATAACACGTAGCCAGAGTACCGAAACGGTATTTCAGATACAGCCGGGCATATTAAACCGTAGCAAGCAAAAGCAAAAACACGACCTATGTTAAACATAGGGCGTCAAGGCGAAGCGGAAATATTTTAAAACTGGCAACGTGCATTGCGACATTTACACGCTGGAGCTATTGAGCAAGCCAAGTAACCGTGATAATTGAGCGTGCAATTCGCTGTCACCAGCAGTTATTGTAACTCGTAAGTTGATATTGACATCAAAGTGACATCATAAGTGTCCCCAAAGAACGGAAATTCCAGTAATATATGGAGAGATAATTCAAGAGAGTAAACAAGGTAATTGTGAAATATTTGTGAAATTATTCCGCAAAAGCTCGATTTGTCCCTAATATATAGAGGGGTTAAACAAATAATAGCAAGTAACGCATTACAAGTAATAAGCGCGCACATGTTGCACTTTTCTTTTTTTTCCTTTTTTCTTTTGTTAGCTCTTTACCTTGTTCCGTGCCTGTAGCGAAGCGAAACGGCACACGCTAAAGCAAGTTACGGCAATATGCTTGTATGGGGATAAGTAGGAGTATAAACGATACAGCAAGTAAAAGAAAAAAGCACCATAAGCAAATAGCAAGCAATACAACACAATAGCCACGCATAGCGACAAGCTATTTAACGTACCGTCTGTAAGTTTCGGCTTACAGGCTTTTTTTTATGCCTATTGGTTTACAGTTTGTTGACACTATGCAGGTGTAAGCAAAGGAGTGCAATTTGTGACACACCCTTTGTTTTTTCGTTGGCGGCGTAGTGCGTCCAATCGTACACACGCCAGCTTTTATATATACCACAAGTAAAAGAGGTGAAAGCAAGTGCAGAAAACTTTATACCAGTTACGCAAAGAAAACCGATACCCGGCAAGATACCTTGCAGAGCGTTTAGGCGTATCACGCCAGCAGTATTACAACATCGAGCAAGGCAAGGCGGTAATTTACCCGGAAATAAAAGCAGAGCTTGCCAAGGTATACGGCTTATTTGTAGCAGACATTAAATTTTAACCGATTAATTGAAAGGCGGTGCGTACCAATGAAAATGAGTACATACAATGACATTAAGCTAATTATCGACAAGGGATTGCCACGTGTCCTTTACCTGCCATACAAATGGGCTGGAAGAATAGGTCACGAAGTATACGTTAAGTTACTACCACAGGAGCGTTTCCAAACGTCGCGCAGGCTTATAAACGAAGCAGAAACAAGCAAACTTAACCTTGAACACGAGGACTTCTTATTATCGCTTGTATCGTATGCCAAGGAAAATGAAAGCTATCTTAAATTACGTGGTAAGTACTTAACCATTGATGATATAGCCAAGGAATTTAAAACTATGGGTTATACGCTCATCAAGGTTAAACGCTATATGAAGTTACTTGTCGAAGCAGGATATATAGCAGAAGCAGAATACAAACAGAGCTTGCCAGACGGTACGACGACGGAAACAGTCACGATATACAAGCTGACCGGGAAAACCATATTGCCGGAAAGACCAGCAGAGAAGTTTCAAGTTATTGCGATTGATTAAGCAGGTGCAGGGTATGATAAAACAGACCAAAGCTAAAGAAGCAGGAGCAGGAGCAAACCGTAAGTATACCTTGCGTGAATTGCTCAAACTCCACGTAAACGGCGAGAGAGTATTATACCTATACAACATTGCGGTTATATGCGGTATAAACAGCAAGCAGGGCGTATACGATATTTGCGACGGTAAAGCGGTAATATATACCAATGAGCTGCGCCAGATAGCGGCAGACGTTACCGGGTACGGCTTACCGATAACAGCCGATGATATAGACACAAGCTGCTTGTGGGTCAAAGAGTTTGGCTGATACGTGGCTTTTGTACCACAAGGCAAGTAAACATATACACGCCGCCGCTAATGCGCCTTACAGGTCAATTTTGGCGGTGAAAATGCCAAGCTGATAAAATGTGCAGTCACAGCCGCAAAACCAGCGTAAAAATGTGCAAAATAAGCGCTTAAAACAGGCTAAAAAAGTCAAGTAATTTTCGAGGGTATATAAATATATGCCTTGCCGTTTTACTTGACTTTTTCGCTGCATTTAAGAAAACAGGCAAACCCGGAAACGCAGGCACAGAGCGGCTTTTCGGACACGGTAATTTTACGTTGGAAATAAAACGGGCTGTTTTTAGCTGCCCGAAACGTGTAATTTGCGTGGCAGTTTTAATTTTTGTGGTAATGTAACTTAAAATACTTGCGAATGTATACAAATTCTTGTGGTATTACACACAGACGTTTCATCAGAAAAGTAGTGTAATTTGACTGAATACAAACGCAAATTATCGCTGAACAGTAAATTCCGATGAAAATTGTAGAGTACAACACCAAGAGAATGAGTCCACAAACAATATACAAGGACTCCTCAATTTTGAGGAGACCACCCAGCAATTCAGACGCTAATATAAACAGCAAAGGAGTTTTTACGATTGATAGTATTCCACGGTTCACCGCATTATTTCGGCAAGTTTGAAAATGACAAGATAGGCAATGCAAGGATTTTTAACCCGGTACACGGTCACTATTTTTCAGAAGATATGTATACGGCATTACAGTATAGGCTTAAATATTACACGTACAACAAACCCTCATTGGCTTTTTTGCAAGACGTAACCCAGAATATAACCAGCTATCTGTATGTATGCGAAGTACCCGACAAGGCGGAATTATTAGACTTGTCAATGCCAATACAATCCGCACCGGAGAGCGTGAAAGCGGCTGTACATAGTATATGTACTGACGGTATTTTCCATTCGTTCTATATTGAAGTGCGTAAAAATAATACTATTGGCGAGTTTATCGACAAGTACCGCTCGTACTGTATATGCAAAAAAATTCACGGTATGGCAGATAATATTTACCGTGGTTACAAAGGCGTTATATGGAGATACGACGGCAGGGCTGATGAGCCGGAAATAGTTATTTTTGACGCTAAAGACATACAAATTAAGCAATGTTTCATAATTACGCCGGTACACGGTAATATCAGCGTAAACCCAGAATACTACCCGGTCAACCTTGTTTCAGTACTTTTTAAGCGTTTTGGCGAATATTATTACGCAACCGGCACGGACTACAAAGCAAGAGGAGTTATTATATTTGCAACCGATGAGGATTGCCCAGAGATAGTGGACGAAGTGCAGACTTTTGACGAGTTAGAGCAAAACCCCTTTGTTATTGCTTATATTATCAGCAAGCCCTTAATTGACTTTGCCGTGGTAGAAGCTAACGTAAACAGCCTAAACTATAACCCACGAAAGAGCGCACGAGCAAAAAAAGCAAGTATTTATACTGTTGGCGATATTAAAGCAATCTTAAATTACAGTATGGATATATATGTGCCAGTTAAAAGCAAAATAACAAACCCGGCAGAGTTTGCAGAGTACAAACGGCAAGCAGATAAATATAAATACCTGCGCCAGCTCAACCCCTTTACGTGCAACGCCGCTATGGATATGTGGGCTATACCTAAAGTCAATACTTTATTCTTACAGCAAGCAGAAACACCTTACTTTAATTTGCACCATACAACGCCGGAAGAAGCAAAAGACATACTCGAATTTGCACAGGCACAAAAAGGCAAGTTATGACCAGCCGGAGCAATAAAAAAACCGCCCTGCTAATTACAGAGCGGTAAAACCTTATTAACCGTGGTAAAATTATTCTTTATCGAGTTGAATTTCAATGCGTGTTGGCGTGCCGTATTTTTCTTTAAACGTTTCTATGCACCTATACACGCCTTGCAGGTCATACGTTCCAAGCGGCGTAAAGCCCTTTTCACCTTGTAGTATAATTACCGTGTACCGTTCATTACTCGCAGTCATTGCTCACACCCCCCTTACTTTATAATAAACCGTTCTACAGCCGGTTTTTCGTGTTCACCCTTGTATTTTGGATTAGTGCTAATCATAGCGAATTGTGGCTCGCCGAAAGCGTTTTTAAAGCTGCGCAGGAAATGCAATGCGGCTTTGTAGTCAAGCACCGTTGTTTCAGTATAATATTTATCGTTGCCAATTCGCACAGTGTACTTGTTGTATTTGCCGGATAATATTTGTTGTGTTGTAAGTTTTGCTTTTTCCATAGTTTATGCACTCCTTTTAAATTAATAATATTGCCAGCGTGAATTATCAAGCGGATTAAATTTATCGTTCTGAATTTTTACTTCTGTTTCGTTCAAGTCGATATATTTTTTTGTGTCCTCTATCTTGCTATGACCAAGTATTTTTTGCAAGCTAAACAAGTCGCCGCCGTTAAGTATAAACGCCTTTGCAAAAGTATGCCGGAAAGTATGGGCAGAAAAGCGCTTGCCGTCGATATTGTAACTTTTCTTAACTTGAAAAAACATCTTTGTTACACTGTCACGGTGAATTTGCGTAGCCGTGCGAGTTATAAAAAAGTACCTGCTTTGTGACAAGCCGTTTTCTCTTATATATTCGTTGCGCCGCTTAAAATAAGCCAGCAATAGCTTTTTTAATACGGGCGATATAGGCACGTGGCGCTGCTTGTCGCCTTTGCCGATAATGTTTAGCAAGCCAGTTTCAAAAAATATATCCGTGCAATGCAGGTTACATAATTCACTTATACGCAAGCCGGAAGCAAAAAGCGTACTCATAATAGCGTAGTTACGAAAACCAACGAAAGTATCCTTATTGAAGTAATTTAAGAGCAGTTTCGTTTCATTGTTGGTAAAGGTGCGTAGTTTCAGCTTTGGTACTTTTGGAGAGCTTACCGAAAGCATTGGACTATTACTAAGCAAGCGTTCACCGACAAGGAAATTAAAGAAAATGTTTAATACCGAATAGTAATGCCTTACCGATAATTTACCAATGCGTGCCGACTGTTCAGTTAGAAAACCACGGATATTATCAGCGGTTATACCTTGCAGACTTGTTACGCTATTTTTGCTCAGATACTCGCCAAAAAGTTTGAGTTTGTATTCATAGGAGCGTATCGTGTCAGTCTGTAAGTTTATACTTAAACAGTGCAAGAAAAATTGGTTCTTTGTCAAATCTTGGGGGATGTATGAAAATATAATCTAACAAGTTCTTCT
>DXVZ01000167.1 GCA_019417125.1 Phascolarctobacterium sp. | reverse complement strand
GCCTGCGTTTTGCAATCCGCGAAGGCGGCCGTACCGTTGGCGCTGGTGTTGTTACTGCTATCGAAGAAAAATAATTTTATAAGGATCCCAATTAATAATTAGATCCCGTTATGAGGGGCTAAAATATGCCCCTCATATTGTTATGTTTGTTTGTATGGCCCTGCGATGATGTGAGAGGTTGCTTGCCTGTTTAGACAGGGAGATTTTCACGGAGTATGTCCGTTCTTAGAAACTGGGCGATTAGGAGGAAATGTTTTAATGTCGAAATCACAGAAAATCAGAATACGCCTTAAAGCGTATGACCACAAAGCACTTGACCAGAGTGCTGCCAAAATCGTGGAAACTGCGAAACGTACCGGTGCTCAGGTTTCCGGCCCGATTCCGCTTCCTACCGAAAAAAATATCTATACGATTCTGCGTTCCCCTCATGTTAACAAGGATTCCCGTGAGCAGTTTGAAATGCGTACTCACAAACGCCTTGTAGACATTCTGGAACCGACTGCGAAGACCGTTGATTCTTTGATGCGTCTTGATCTTCCTGCCGGCGTGGATATCGAGATTAAACTGTAAGGAGGAGGTGCGAGAATGGCTAAAGGAATCTTAGGTAAAAAAATCGGTATGACTCAGATTTTTGAAGCTGACGGCAGATTGATTCCGGTTACTGTAATTGAAGCCGGTCCCTGCGTTGTCATTCAAAACAAAACCGAAGAAAAAGACGGCTATAACGCTGTACAGCTTGGCTTCGGCGAAGTAAAAGAAAAACATACCACGAAACCGATGAAGGGCCATTTTGACAAAGCAGGCGTTGCACCTGTAAAATTTGTCAAAGAATTACGTTTGTCTGCTCCTTCTGAATTTGCAGTAGGCGATAAAATTTCCTGCGACATTTTTGCTGCCGGCGAACTGGTTGACGCAACTGGTATTTCCCGCGGTAAAGGTTTTGCAGGTACTATTAAACGCCACAATTTCGCTCGTGGCCCTATGAAACACGGTTCTAAATCCCATCGTGAACCTGGCTCCATGGGTCCCATGTACTCCGGTCCTGGCGGTCGTGTAATTAAAGGCAAAAAACTGCCTGGACGTATGGGTAATGCTCAAGTAACCGTTCAACGCCTGACTGTTGCTAAAGTTGACGCTGAACGCAATCTTATTCTGGTTAAAGGTTCCATTCCGGGAGCTGCCGGTTCTTTCGTTGTAGTTAAAGAAACCGTAAAACCCAATAAGAAATAAGAACATAAGCGAAAGAAAGGAGGATGCTTCTAATGCCGAAGTTATCAGTATATAATATCTCCGGTCAACCTACCGGTGAAGAAATAGAATTAAATGAAGATGTGTTTGGCGTAGAATTTAACGAAGCTGTAGTACACCAAGCAGTTGTTATGCAGCACGCTAATCAGCGCCAGGGCACTGCTGCTACTAAAACCCGCGGCTTGGTTCGCGGCGGCGGACGTAAGCCTTGGAAACAAAAAGGCACCGGTCGTGCACGCAGCGGTTCTACCCGTTCTCCTCTGTGGGTAGGCGGCGGCACCGTATTTGGCCCGCAGCCCCGCAGCTATGACAAAAAAATGCCTCGTAAGGCTCGCCGCCTGGCAATCCGCTGCGCACTGAGCGCAAAAGTTGCTGCCGGTGAAATGGTTGTGGTTGACGGCCTTGCATTTGATGCACCGAAAACCAAAAACGTTGTAGCAATGCTTGCAGCATTCGATGCTGCCGACAAAAAAGCGCTCATCATTACTAACGGCGAGAACGAAAACGTAGAGCTTTCTTCCCGCAACATGCCGAAAGTAACCGCGCTTTCCAACGGCTGCCTGAACTGCTTTGATTTGCTCAACAACAATAAAGTATTCCTGGCTAAAGACGCTATTGCCAGAATTGAGGAGGTGCTCGCATAATGGCAACCAATCCTCGCGATTTGTTAATCCGCCCTGTAATCACTGAAAAAACTTCCATGATGATGCAGGACAACAAATATACCTTTAAAGTGCCTCTTACTGCTAATAAAACTGAAATCAGACAAGCGGTAGAGAAAATTTTTAACGTAAAAGTTGAAAAAGTAAACACCGTGCGCGTACTTGGCAAAACTAAACGCATGGGCAGATACGTTGGCAAACGTTCCGATTATAAGAAAGCTATCGTGAAGCTGGCTGAAGGCAATACGATTCAAATTTTCGAAGGAATGTAATTTAACGTAATAAGGAGGTAAAATTAAATGGCTATTAAAAGCTTTAATCCGTATTCTCCTTCGAGACGCTTCATTACAGTGTCTACCTTCGAAGAGATTACGACAGATAAGCCGTACCGTCCTCTTGTTGAGAAACTTCAGAAACATGCTGGACGCAACAACACCGGCAAAATGACCGTTCGCCATAAAGGCGGCGGCGTTAAAAGACTGTATCGTGTTATCGATTTCAAACGCACTAAAGACGGTATTCCTGCCCGCGTTGCTACTATCGAATACGATCCTAACCGCAATGCTCGCATAGCTCTTGTAAACTATGTTGACGGCGAAAAACGCTACATCATCGCACCGCTTGATTTGAAAGTAGGCGACATGATTGAAAGCGGCGCTGAAGCTGATATCAAAATCGGCAACTGCCTGCCGCTGAAAAATATTCCGCTTGGCACCACTGTGCACAATGTTGAACTTAAAATCGGCAAAGGCGGCCAGCTGGCACGCAGCGCTGGTTCCTCCGCTCAGCTGATGGCAAAAGAAGGCGACTATGCACTGCTCCGCCTTCCTTCCGGCGAAATCCGCAAAGTTCACATCAACTGCCGCGCTACTATCGGCCAGGTTGGCAATATCGACTTTGAAAACATCACTATTGGTAAAGCCGGCCGTAACCGTTGGCTCGGCATCCGTCCTGCAAACCGCGGCGTAGTAATGAACCCGAACGACCATCCGCATGGCGGTGGCGAAGGCCATTCTCCTGTCGGCCGCAAACGCCCTGTTACTCCTTGGGGCAAATGTGCTTTCGGTACCCGTACCCGCAAGCAGAAAAAAGCTTCCAGCAAGCTGATTGTAAAACGCAGAACGAAATAATTAGCAGGTTAAAGAAAGGAGGCCCAAATAGTGTCCAGATCAATCAAAAAAGGACCTTATGTGCATGAAAGTCTTCTGAAGAAGATTGAAGCCATGAACGCTTCTAACGATAAAAAAGTTGTAAAGACCTGGTCTCGCAGCTCCACTATTCTTCCGGAATTTTTAGGACATACTATTGCCGTTCATGACGGCCGTAAACATGTGCCTGTATTCATTACCGAAGATATGGTTGGCCATAAATTGGGAGAATTTGCTCCCACCCGTACTTACAAAGGTCATGCCGATAAAAGTACGGCTTTAAAATAAGGGGAAAGGGGGCAGATAGCATGGAAGCAAAAGCTGTTGCAAAATATGTTCGTATCGCGCCGCGCAAACTGCGCATCGTGATTAACCTTATCCGCGGCAAATC
Organism: Phascolarctobacterium sp.; assembly: GCA_019417125.1. Taxonomy (GTDB): domain Bacteria; phylum Bacillota; class Negativicutes; order Acidaminococcales; family Acidaminococcaceae; genus Fusicatenibacter_A. The sequence goes on along the minus strand of DXVZ01000167.1, from coordinate 15,946 downwards.
CGTGGGTGAAGCATTCGCGATCCTCAAACATACCCCTAAAGTTGGGTCTGAGGTAATCGAGAAGGTACTGCGTAGCGCAGTAGCTAACGCAGAGCATAACTTCGACATGAATGTAGACGAACTCGTAGTATCCACCTGCTTTGTGGATCAGGGTCCTACCATGAAGAGAATTCATCCGCGTTCCCGCGGACAAGCGTTTAAAATTTTGAAACGCTCCAGCCACGTAACCGTAGCAGTTAAAGAAAAATAATATCCCGAAGAAGGAGGGAAACAATAGTGGGTCAAAAAGTTAATCCGCATGGTCTGCGCGTAGGCATCATTAAAGGTTGGGATTCCAAATGGTATGCCGACAGAGACTATGAAAAATACTTATTGGAAGATATTAAAATCCGTGAATTTATTAAAGATAAACTGTTCTTGTCCGGTATTTCTAAAGTAGAAATCGAACGTGCTTCCAACAGAGCACGCATCTCCATCCACACCGCTAAACCCGGTATGGTTATTGGCCGTCAGGGCAGCAACATCGAATTGCTTAAAAACGATTTGAAGAAAATGACTGACAGCGTAATCGACATCAATATCGTTGAGGTTAAAACCCCGGATATGGACGCAACCCTTGTTGCAGAAAACATCGCTTCTCAGCTCGAACGCCGTATCGCTTTCCGCCGCGCTATGAAACAGTGCGTAGGCCGTACAATGCGTATGGGTGCGAAAGGTATTAAAGTACAGGTTAGCGGCCGTCTTGGCGGTGCTGAAATTGCCCGCAGCGAAAGCTATCGTGAAGGAAGCATTCCTCTGCACACTCTGCGTGCTGACATCGATTATGGAACCGCAGAAGCACATACTACTTACGGCCGTATCGGCGTAAAAGTATGGATTTATAAAGGCGAAGTCCTTCCTGAAAGTAAAGAAGTAGCAAAAGCTGCTCCGGCGAAGGAGGCATAAGTTAATGTTATTACCGAAGAGAGTTAAACATCGTAAACAGCACAGAGGCCGTATGACCGGCCGTGCAATGCGCGGCAATAAAATTGCCCATGGCGATTACGGCCTGGTTGCACTTGAACCAGCTTGGATCACCAACCGCCAGATTGAAGCAGCCCGTATTGCTATGACCCGTTATATCAAACGTGGCGGCCAGGTATGGATTCAGATTTTCCCTGATAAACCGATTACCGCAAAACCGGCTGAAACCCGTATGGGTAGTGGTAAAGGTTCCCCGGAATACTGGGTAGCAGTTGTTAAACCCGGCCGTGTAATGTTTGAAATGAACGGCGTATCTGAAGAAGTTGCTAAAGAAGCTATGCGTCTTGCTAGCCACAAACTGCCGATTAAGACTAAATTTGTGACCCGCGCACAGCAAGAAGCTGAAGCTGCCGCACAGGAAAAGGGTGGTGAAGCTTAATGAAAACCGCAGAAATCCGTGAAATGTCTGCTGCTGAATTAGACAATAAGCTGGCAGGTTTAAAAAAAGAACTCTTCAACCTGCGTTTTCAAATGGCAACCGGACAATGTGAAAACCCGATGAAAATTCACGAAATTAAAAAGTCCATTGCCCGTATTAAAACCATTCAGCGCCAGCGTGAGTTAAACGCCTGAGTGTGTTTGAAAGTATGAAATAAGGAGGAAACAAGTCGTGACCGAAGAAAGAAACGCACGTGTTACCCGTATCGGTAAAGTTGTAAGCGACAAAATGCAGAAAACTGTCGTAGTTGCCATTGAACGTTTTGTTAAACATCCGGTTTACGGTAAAGGCGTAAAACATACTATCAAATTCAAGGCTCATGATGAAAATAACGAAGCGCATATTGGCGATACCGTCCAAATTATGCAGACCCGCCCGCTTTCCAAAGATAAATGCTGGCGTGTTATTGAAATTTTAGAGCGTGCAAAATAATTGAAATCTGCCGATTTAACTAATTGGCAAGGGAGGTAAAACCATGATCCAACAACAGACTATTCTTAATGTCGGCGACAACACCGGCGCTAAGAAAGTTATGTGCATCCGCGTATTGGGCGGTTCCTACCGTAAATATGCTAATATTGGCGACGTAATCGTGTGTGCTGTAAAAGATGCATCACCCGGTGGCGTTGTAAAAAAAGGTGACGTTGTAAAGGCAGTTGTTGTTCGTTCAGCTAAGGGTGTCCGCCGTCCGGATGGTTCTTATATCCGTTTTGACGAAAATGCGGCAGTAGTAATCAAAGACGACAAAACTCCGCGCGGAACCCGCATCTTCGGGCCTGTTGCCCGCGAACTCCGTGAAAAAGACTTTATGAAAATCATTTCTCTGGCACCTGAAGTGCTGTAAGAAATTTGATGACCGCACATAAGGAGGTGTACCTGAAATGACAGCAGCTAAAATGCACGTCAAAAAAGGCGACAAAGTTTTGGTACTGTCCGGTAAGGACAAAGGCAAGGAAGGCAAAATTATCCTGGCTATGCCGAAAAAATCCAAAGTTGTCGTTGAAGGCATTAATAAAGTAAAACGTCACACTAAACCGACTCAGAGCAACCCGCAGGGCGGCATTATCGTTAAAGAAGCTCCGATGGCTTCCGCAAAAGTTATGCTCGTTTGCCCGCACTGCCAGAAACCGACCCGTATTAAAAAAGTTGAAGTTTCCGGCAGCTTCGTAAGAGCCTGCAAAAAATGTGGCGAAGTAATAGATAAATAATCCGGGAAAGGAGGAAATGTTTGAATGGCAAAAACAAGATTGCAAGAAAAATATTTGTCTGAAGCCGTTAAAGGCCTGATGGACAAATTTAACTATAAAAACGTTATGGAAATTCCTAAAATCGAGAAAGTTGTCATCAATATGGGCGTTGGCGAAGCCGTTGGCAACAGCAAAGCTCTGGAATCTGCGGTAGCAGACTTGACCGTAATCTCCGGCCAGAAACCGGTTATTACCAAAGCTAAAAAATCCATTGCTGCTTTTAAACTGCGCCAGGGCATGCCTATCGGCGCAAAAGTTACCCTTCGCGGCGACCGCATGTACTACTTCCTCGACAAACTGATGAACATCGCACTGCCTCGTGTACGTGACTTCCGCGGTGTTAGCCCGACTGCATTTGATGGCCGCGGCAACTATGCACTTGGCTTGAAAGAACAATTGATTTTCCCGGAAATTGACTACGATAAGATTGATAAAGTACGCGGAATGGATATCATCATTGTTACGACCGCTAAGACTGATGAGGAAGCAAGAGAATTGCTGAGAATCCTCGGAATGCCGTTCAGCGCATAAGTTAGGAGGGAATACTTTGGCTAAGAAAGCCTTGATTGAAAAGTGGAATAAAGAGCCGAAATTTAAAGTACGCCGTTACAACCGCTGCAAAATTTGCGGCAGACCCCATGGTTATATGCGTAAATTTGGCATCTGCCGTATCTGCTTCCGTGAATACAGCTATCAGGGCGCTATTCCGGGAGTTACCAAAGCAAGCTGGTAACACAGCATTTTAGGAAGGAGGGTATTAAAGTATGGTAATGACTGACCCGATTGCCGATATGCTTACCCGTATTCGTAACGCAAATTCGGTTCATCATGATAAAGTTGAAATCCCGTGCTCTAAAATCAAAGTTGCTATCGCTGAGATTTTAAAGAACGAAGGTTTTATAAAAGATTTTGAAGTAATTGCTGATAATAAACAGAACGTTATCCGCGTCAGCCTGAAATATGGTGCCAACAAAGAGAAAGTTATTTCCGGCATTAAACGTATTTCCAAACCTGGTCTGAGAGTTTACTCTCAAAAAGACCAACTGCCCAGAGTTCTCGGAGGTCTTGGCATTGCAGTAATCTCTACTTCCCAAGGCCTTATGACTGATAAAGCAGCACGCAAAGCCGGCCTCGGCGGCGAAGTGCTTGCATACGTCTGGTAATACTGAAAGATAGGAGGTGCTCATAAGTGTCTAGAATTGGTAAGCATCCAATTACCGTGCCCGCTGGCGTAACTGTTACCATCGAAAATAACTTAGTTACCGTTAAGGGCCCTAAAGGCGAACTTTCCCGCCAAATCAATAAAGATATGAAACTTACCATGGAGGACGGCGTTATTACCGTTGAACGTCCGAGCGACGACAAAGAACATCGCTCCATGCACGGTCTGTCCCGTACTCTTATTAACAATATGGTTGTAGGCGTAACCCAGGGCTTTTCCAAATCTTTGGAAATTACCGGCGTAGGTTACCGTGCAGCTAAACAGGGTAACAACATTAACTTTACCCTCGGTTTTTCCCATCCTGTAGTTAAAGAGCCGCCTGCTGGTATTACTTTCGAAGTTCCGGCTCCGAACAAAATCGTAGTAAGCGGTGCCGATAAAGAAAAAGTCGGCGCAGTTGCTGCAGAAATCCGCACTTTGCGTCCGCCTGAACCGTATAAAGGCAAAGGCATCCATTACGAAGGTGAACGTATCCGTCGTAAGATTGGTAAAGCAGGCGCTAAAGGCAAGAAGTAATTTCTAAAGGAAGGGAGTGAAACTCTTGCTTAACAGAGTTGATAAAAACGCGAAACGCCAGAAACGCCATCTGCGTGCCCGTCAGTACATTTTCGGCACTGCTGAAAGACCGCGTCTGAACGTATACCGTTCCCTGGCAAATATTTACGCTCAGGTTATTAACGACGAAACTGGTGAAACCCTTGTTTCCGCCAGCACTGTTGAAAAAGATAGAAAAGCCAATAACGGCGGCAACGTAGAAGCTGCCCGCGAAATTGGCAAAGCCATTGCCGAAAGAGCTTTGGAAAAAGGTATTAAAGAAGTTGTATTTGACCGCGGTGGTTATCTTTACACCGGCCGTGTAGCAGCTCTTGCAGATGCAGCCCGTGAAGCTGGACTGCAATTCTAAAAGAAGGAGGAATAATAGTGGCTAATTTCAGAAATGAAGAAAGCGACTTGAAAGAGAAAGTCGTGTTCATCAACCGTGTTGCAAAGGTTGTTAAAGGCGGACGCCGTTTCTCCTTCTCTGCACTTGTTGTGGTAGGTGACGAAAACGGCCATGTTGGCATGGGCCTTGGCAAAGCGGCAGAAGTTCCCGAAGCTATTCGCAAGGGTGTAGAAGACGCTAAAAAGAATATGATTAACGTTGCTCTGGTTGGTACAACCATTCCGCATGAATGCATTGGTACGTTTGGCGCAGGCCGCGTATTTTTAAAACCGGCTGCAGAAGGTACCGGCGTTATCGCCGGCGGCCCTGTACGTGCCGTACTCGAACTTGCAGGCGTGCGTGATATCCTTACCAAATGCCAGGGTTCCAACAACCCGAATAACGTAGTTCGTGCAACCATTGAAGGTCTTCGTTCCTTAAAGAGTGCTGAAACGGTTGCTGCATTACGCGGCAAAACCGTGCAAGAAATTTTTGGCTAAGGAGGAAGCTCGATGCAACAACTTAAAGTTACGCTGACCCGCAGCCTTATCGGTTACCCGCAAGACCAGCGCATGACCGTTAAAGCTTTGGGCTTAGGAAAAATTAATTCTACTGCAATAAAAGACGATACCCCGGCAATCCGCGGTATGCTTCACAAAGTAAGACACCTTGTGAAGGTTGAAATTGTTGAAGCTTAATGGAGGAGGTGCAAAAGATGAATTTGCATGAATTATCACCTGCACCGGGTTCCAAAACCAAGCATGTACGCGTTGGCCGTGGTTTGGGTTCCGGTCTTGGTAAAACATCCGGCAAAGGCCAAAAAGGACAGAAATCCCGCTCTGGCGGTGTAAAACGCCCTGGCTTTGAAGGTGGTCAAAGACCTTTGTATCTGCGTTTCCCGAAACGCGGTTTCTACAATAGATTCGGCTCCGATTATGTTGAAATCAACGTTGGCAGCCTTAACCGCTTTGAAGACGGCACAGTAGTTGAACCTGTAATGCTGATTGAATGCGGCCTGGTTAAAAACATTCGTGACGGCATCCGTATTCTCGGCAACGGTGAGCTTACAAAAAAACTTACCGTTCAGGCTATGGGCTTCAGCAAATCTGCTGAAGAAAAAATTATTGCAGCCGGCGGCAAAGTAGAGGTGATTTAAAGTGTTATCAGCCCTCGCAAATCTTTCTCAAGTAACAGAACTCAGGCGGAAAATCCTTTTTACTCTCGCCATGTTCGTCGTTTTTAGGGCTGGAACACATATCCCTGTTCCTGGCGTTAACGCAAGCATGATTGAGCAGCTTTTTAATTCCGGCAACTTGCTGGGCCTGCTCGATATGTTCTCTGGCGGTGCCTTGAGCAAATTTTCTGTTTTTGCGATGAGTATTACCCCATACATCAATGCTTCCATTATTCTTCAGCTTTTAAAAGTTGTTGTTCCTACGCTTGAGCAGTGGAGCAAGGAAGGAGTGGAAGGACAGAAGAAGATAACCAAAGTTACCAGATACGGTACGGTTGTCCTCGGCTTTATCCAGGCATTGGGTATGGCTTATGGTTTAAGGATGGCAATTAACGACCCGGGCATTTTCTCAATTCTTTTAATTGCTATTACCTTAACTGCCGGCACTGTATTTTTAATGTGGATTGGCGAGCAGATTACGGCTAAAGGCGTCGGCAACGGCATCTCGCTGATAATCTTCGCAGGTATCGTTTCCAGGATTCCTGACGGGCTCCATGTAATCTACCAGTATTTGCAGGCCGGAACAATTAATGCTTTAAATGTACTTTTATTTGCGGTTATTGCAGTTGCCATGATCGTATTTGTAATTGCAATTACGCAGGGTATCCGCAAAGTACCGGTACAGTATGCTAAACGTGTTGTTGGCCGTAAAATGTACGGCGGCCATTCCAGCTATATTCCGCTGAAAGTCAACCAGGCAGGCGTTATTCCTATCATCTTCGCTTCTTCCATTCTCATGTTCCCGGTAACCATTGGGCAGTTTGTGGATGTTGCGTGGATTAAAACGGTAGCAGGCTGGTTTGCATGGGGTTCCCCCTTGCAGACGACTTTGTATGTATTAATGATTTTGTTCTTCACATATTTCTATACTGCTGTAAGCATCAATATAAATGATGTGGCGGACAACCTCAAAAAATACGGCGGTTTTATTCCCGGACTGCGCCCCGGCAAACCGACCAGCGATTATCTGGACAAAATTATGACCAGAATCACTCTTGCCGGTGCAATTTTCCTTTCGCTGATTGCGCTGATGCCTAACGTTATCGGCTGGATGACCGGCATCGAAGGTGTTTATTTCGGCGGTACCGCTCTCTTAATCGTTGTTGGTGTAGCGCTTGATACCATGAAGCAGATTGAATCGCTCGTGCTGATGCGCCACTATCAAGGTTTTATGAAATAGGAGGAATCAGGAAATGCATATTATTTTAATGGGACCTCCGGGTGCTGGCAAAGGCACTCAAGCAGAAAAATTAATTGCCGAATTTAAAATTCCCCACATTTCCACCGGGGATATGTTCCGCGCAGCTGTAAAGCAAGGCACGGAACTCGGCAAAGAAGCTAAAAGATACATGGATGCCGGACAGCTTGTTCCTGACGTTGTAACAATCGGCATTGTCCGCGAAGGGTTATCCAAACCGGAATGCGCAAACGGTTTTATCCTCGACGGCTTCCCGAGAACCGAAGAACAGGCAGTTGCGCTTGACGGCATCATGAAAGACCTGGGCATAAAGATGACAGGCGTAATCAATATCGTAGTTCCCGATGCTGAGCTTGTTGGCAGGGTAACCGGCAGACGCATCTGCAAATCCTGCGGCGCTACTTACCATGTAGCGTTCAACCCCAGCAAAGTGGAAGGTATGTGTGATAAATGCGGCGGGACGCTTTATCAACGTGACGACGACAAAGAAGAAACAATTAAAAACCGTCTGGAAGCATATCATTCCCAGACCGAGCCTTTAATAGAGTACTACAAAAAACAAGGCCTGTACCACGAAATCAACGGCATGCAGCCGATTGACAAGGTATACGCCGACGTTAAAGATAGTCTCTCTGGCAACTGAGCAAGGAGGTATTGAGCGTGTCCAAACAAGATGTAATTGAGGTTGAAGGCACAATCTTGGAATCTTTGCCCAATGCCATGTTCCAGGTAAAATTGGAAAACGGCCATGTTATTCTGGCACACATATCCGGTAAGATACGTATGAACTTCATCAAAATTTTGCCTGGCGACAGGGTTACAGTGGAACTTACTCCGTATGATCTGAACCGTGGAAGAATTACTTACCGTTTTAAATAAGCAAGACAGGCAAGAGGAGGTTAAAAAATGAAAGTCAGACCGTCTGTAAAGCCAATATGTGAAAAATGCAAAGTCATCAAACGTAAAGGCCATGTTATGGTAATCTGTGAAAACCCGAAACATAAACAAAAACAAGGATAAGAAGGAGGTGCGCTTTAATGGCACGTATTGCAGGTGTCGATTTACCGAGAGATAAACGTATTGAATACGCTTTACCTTATATTTATGGCATCGGACTTACTTTGTCGAGAGAAATCCTCGCGAAAACCGGTATCAACCCTGATACCCGCGTCCGCGATCTCACCGAAGAAGAAGTTGCTAAAATCCGTGAAACTCTTGACGCTGATTATAAAGTAGAAGGTGACCTCCGCAGAGAGGAATCCCTCAATATTAAACGTTTAATTGAAATTGGCAGTTACCGTGGCCGCAGACACCGTATGGGTCTGCCTGTACGCGGTCAGAACACCAAAAACAATGCACGTACCCGCAAAGGTCCTAAACGTACTATTGCCGGCAAGAAGAAATAATCAGTGAAGGAGGGATAAACGAGTGGCTGGTAAAAAAGTTGTTCGCAACAAGAAAAAAGTTAGCAAAAATATCATCAACGGTGTAGCTCATATCCGTTCGACTTTCAATAATACTATCGTTACTATCGCTGATACCGAAGGTAATGTTCTGAGCTGGGCATCCGCAGGCGGCCTCGGTTTCCGCGGCAGCCGCAAAAGCACTCCGTTCGCTGCACAGATGGCTGCTGAAGAAGCAACCAAAGCAGCTATGGAACATGGCCTGAAACAGGTTGAAGTTTATGTAAAAGGCCCCGGCGCCGGCCGTGAAGCCGCAATCCGCGCACTTCAGGCTGCTGGTCTTGAGGTTAACTCCATTAGGGACGTAACCCCGATTCCGCACAATGGTTGCCGCCCGCCGAAACGCAGAAGAGTATAATTGGAGGTGTAGCATAGATGGCAATTGATAGAACGCCTGTCCTGAAAAGATGCAGATCTTTGGGCTTAACTCCGGCATTTCTGGGCATTAGCAAGGAATCTCACCGTCAGGCTAAACGCACTAACAGAAAAAAGAGTGAATATGGCATTCAGTTAACCGAAAAACAAAAAGCAAAATTTATTTATGGCCTGCTGGAAAAACAGTTCCGCAGCTATTACGACAAAGCTAAAAAAATGGAAGGCATCACCGGTGAAAACCTGCTCATCCTTCTGGAAAGAAGAATTGACAACGTTGTATTCCGCCTTGGCCTTGCAAACACCCGCCGTCAGGCACGCCAGATTGTAAGACATGGCCATATCGCCGTTAACGGCAAACGCCTTGATATTCCTTCCGCTCTGGTAAAAGCAGGCGATGTTGTTTCCGTAATGGAAGGCAGCCGTTCCAAAGAATATTTCAAAGGCATGGCTGAAACTCTTGCCGGCAAAACCGTTCCGGCATGGTTGATTCAGGACGCTGAAAATCTCGGCGGCAAAGTTGACCGTTACCCTACTCGTGAGGAAATTGATGTTCCTATCGAAGAACATCTCATCGTTGAGTTGTACTCCAAATAATAGTTTGAACATCTTCATGCCACCATATATTGGGCGTATTGTGGTAATACGCAAAAGAAGGAGGCTTTCCATATGATCGAATTAGAAAAACCAAAAATGGTCACAGCTGATATCAGCGATGACGGGCGTTATGGTAAATTTGTTTGGGAGCCGCTTGAAAGGGGCTACGGCATTACTCTGGGCAACAGCCTTCGCAGAGTATTGCTGTCCTCACTGCCGGGCGCAGCAGTAACCAGCGTTAAAATCGAAGGTGTACTGCATGAATTCTCTACAATTCCTGGCGTCAGGGAAGACGTTGCAGACATTATCTTAAACATCAAAGGCCTCTGCCTTAAACTGCACGGCGATGAACCGAAGGTTCTGCGCATTGAATGCAGCGGCGAGCAGGAGGTTACGGCAGCAAACATCGCTGCTGACGCAGATGTGGAAATTTTAAACCCAGAACTGCACATTGCCACACTGGATACCGACGCGGTGTTCAATATGGAAATTTATGTAGATAAGGGTTTGGGATATGTTCCGGCAGATAAGAATAAACGTGCGGATCAGCCGATAGGAGTTATTCCCGTTGATTCCATATATTCTCCTATTACCAGAGTGAAGTTCGGTGTTACCGATACTCGCGTAGGTAATGTTACCAACTATGACAAACTGACTTTGGAAGTTTGGACTGATGGCAGCGTAGAGCCTGATACCGCTGTAAGCATGGCATCCGGCATTATGATTGACTATCTCAAAATGTTCCAGCCGGCGGCAGAAACTGCTTCCGGCATCATCACCGTATCCGGCAGCACTGAAGACGCTGCGGCAGAAGAACAGGGAAGCGCAGCAGGTACTGGTTCTGTTTCTATCGATGACCTCGACCTGTCCGTACGTTCCAACAACTGCCTGCGCCGTGCCGGCATTAATACGGTTGATGAACTTATCCAGAGAACAGAAGAAGATATGATGAAAGTGCGTAACCTTGGCCGTAAATCGCTGGAAGAAGTTAAAAAGAAACTTAGCGATATGGGCCTTAGCTTGCGCAAAAACGAAGAAGAATAAGAAGGGGGTCGGAAACAAATGGCATACAGAAAACTGGGCCGCAATTCCAGCAACCGTAAAGCATTGTTCCGCAGCATTTTAAGTTCTTTCTTCAAACACGAGAGAATCGAAACTACCGTAACTAAAGCTAAGGAAGTAAGCAAAGAAGCTGCTAAATTGATTACTTTGGCTAAACGCGGCGACCTTCATGCACGCCGTCTGGTAATGGCTGAGCTCGTGGACGAAGAAGCAACGAGAAAACTGTTTAACGAGATCGCTCCTAAATACGCAGACCGCCAGGGCGGCTTTACCCGTATTTACAGAGTTGGTCCCCGCCGCGGTGACGCTGCTGAAATGGCAATTATCGAGCTCATCTGATTGGTATAAACAGCTAATATATACAAAAAGACAGCGGAAAAACCGCTGTTTTTTTGTTTGTTTAAACATGTTTTAAGCAGGCGTGTGCAATAAACACTTGCCGCAGGCGTGCTTAATTGTGTAAAATAAAAGCATAACAATAATGAACGGAGGCATACTAATGAGCGAAAACAGCAAAGTTAAATTTACAACCAATAAAGGCGAATTTGTTGCTGAAATTTTTGAGGACAAAGCGCCGAATACTGCCAAAAACTTTTTAGATTTGGTAAACAAAGGCTTTTATAATGGCATTATCTTCCACCGTGTTATCGACGGTTTTATGATTCAGGGCGGCGACCCGACCGGCACAGGCATGGGCGGCCCCGGTTACAAAATTAAAGATGAGTTTGGCGAAGGATTAAAACACGACGATGAGGGCGTGCTTTCCATGGCAAACGCAGGCCCTAACACCGGCGGCAGCCAATTCTTCATTACGCTGGCGCCTACGCCGTGGCTTGACGGGCATCACGCCATCTTTGGACGCATTGTGGAAGGTATGGACAGAGTACGCCTAATCGGTGTTGTGCCGACCGATTTCCGCGACCGCCCGATTGAACCGGTTGTAATGGAAAAAGTTGAAGTTGTAAAATAATGCCTGCCTATGTATATATTCTGCGCTGCGCTGACGGTTCGCTTTACACCGGCTGGACTAATAATTTAGCCCGCCGCGTAAAAGCGCACCAAAGCGGGCATGGGGCAAAATATACGCGCAGCCACGCACCGGTGGAACTTGTTTACAGCGAAGAACTGGCAGATAAAGCCGAAGCCTTAAAACGCGAATATGCCATTAAGCAGCTAAGCCATATGCAGAAGCTAACTTTAATAAAACGTAACCAATCAAGCATAATAAACTGAAAATATTTGTAATTTTCCCTAAATTTCCTTGCTTTATTGATAGTGATAGGGTATAATAGGCGGAGTGAGTGCGAGGAAGTGTGAGCGCGCTTAAAGTTATATTTTTAGGAGGCCCAGAAAAGATGACTGGCAAAGTAAAATGGTTTAATGCAGAAAAAGGTTACGGTTTCATTGAACGTGAAGAAGGCGGCGACGTATTCGTACATTTCTCCGCAATTCAGGCTGATGGATTCAAAACCCTTGAAGAAGGCCAAGCTGTGGAATTTGACGTAGTTGAAGGTCCCCGCGGCGAGCAAGCTGCAAACGTTGTTCGTCTGTAATATATAGTTATTAATCCCAATTAATTATATAGACTCGGCTTATGAACAAAACGGAACGCATTTTCTTTTGAAGATGCGTTCTTTTTATTTATGTTTGCGGTGCAAAATGCTATAATTAAAGTAAATTGTTAGTAAAGCAGGTATTATTATGAAAAAGCTAAAATTTATTTTAACAATTTGCGTATGCCTTTTATGCTTTGCCGCGCAGGCTTTCGCTGCTGCGCCAACGGCAGATGAAAAGAAGGAAATAGTCCGGCATTATTATTTTACCGAAGCAGTAAATATCGCAGCGGGGCTGTGCATTGGCATTTACGACCCGCAGCAAGCGCCGGAAATTGCTTATTTGCGCGACTACGGCTGGGAGATTGTGCCGTTTAAATTAAAGGACGGCAGGGTGGACAGCAGCTTTGTCATAGCCAAAAACCACATTAAAGAACAGGACGTTGATTTTTATGTTGTAGGCTTCCGCGGCAGCGCCAATAAAAGCGACTGGAAGATAAACCTTGATACCGAACAGGTGCCTTACGGCGGCACAACGGTGCAGGAGTTTAAGGATTTTGCCGCCAAAACAAAGCCTGACGAAACTGTGCCGATGGTGCACAAAGGCTTTAACGATTATGTAAACACCGTTTTGGAAGCTACTATGGAGGACGGCAGCAAAAGCAAACAGTTTGTTGATGAAATTAAAAATAACCCCAAAGTAAGGGTGCTGCTTACCGGGCACAGCCTGGGCGGCGCGGTTGCCACGCTGATGGCGGAACGCCTTGTGAGCATGGGCGTTGAAAAATGGCGCGTGCCGGTAATTACCTTTGGCGCACCGGCAATAGGCAACGGCGCTTTTGCCGACGTTTACGGAGATAAGATTTTGCTGTGGCGTATTACTAACACGGCAGACCCGATTCCGGGCAGCCTGCAAACTTTTTTCGGCGGCTACAAACAGTTTGGCAAGCAGTATAAATACAGCGTATCGCCAAAACTTGCAACACAGCAGCACGATATGGCAATGTATTTTGATGTTTCTCTGCACAACTATTTTGAAGCGCTGCACGAAGCGCAGGATGCCGGGCTGATACAAAAAACGCCCATGCAGCAGCTTAACGGCGGCGAGCCGTTGGTAGCAGTGTGGATTGGCGCCAGCCGCGCGCTGGAAAAACGCCCGTATATGCCTGATATCCAAAGTTTTTTGCTTTCGGAATACCAAAGCATGCTGCCGCGCTATATTATAATGGACGACAACATCAAACTTTACCAGCAGGAGATTTACCCGCTGAATTACTTTATTAATGAAGCAAAGGCGGTCGGCGCGGACTACATCATCATTGCCGAAATTGACGGGCACCAGCCGCAGCGCAGCGAAAACTGGTATATTAATATGAACCAAAGTGTGTTTAATGCAAACGGCGGGCTGGTAAACGTAATCAGCATCAGCAAGCTGGTATCGCCGGTATCTGGCAATATGCACGCCGCTGTTTACGCTGCAAAGGAAGGGCGCGACCAGCTAAAACAATACTTGCCGTTTATAAAAACAATATACAACAAAACACCGCAGTGGATTGCTTGGGGAGAGATTGAAAATTGAAAGAAGAAGCATTACAAGAGCTAAAAGCGCAGCTGGAACAATGCCGTGAATGCCATTTATGTGAATTTGCCAAAGGGCCTGTAGGCTGGTTTGGCTGTGCAGATTCGCCGATAGTGTTTATAGGCGAAGGACCTGGCGGCGTCGAGGATGACTACGGCTGCCCGCTGATTGGGCCTTCCGGGCAGCTATTGGACAAAGCTTTGTGGGCAACCAAAATGACGAGGGACAGGGTGCTTACTACAAACATTGTTAAGTGCCGCCCTAAAGGTAACAGAACGCCTAACCTTGCCGAAGCCGATTTTTGCGCACAGCGCTGGCTGGAAAAAGAACTGGCTATTTTGCAGCCCAAGGTTATCGTCGCGCTTGGCAGCGTAGCCCTGCACTATTTGGGCAGCCCGGATATGCGCATTACGCGTGACCGCGGCAGATGGTTTAAAACCCGCCAGGGGTACGACTGCATTGCAACTTACCATCCGGCGTATTTGCTGCGCCTGGCGGACCCGCATGTACAAAACCATGCCAAGTGGGACGTTTTTTACGATTTGGAAGCGGCACGCAAAAAAGCAGAAGAAGCAGTTCCGGATTGTAAATTTATGAGCGAAACAAAAACCAATCTGTTTAGTTTGTTTAGCAGGCGTTAAAAAGATTAAAATTTTACAAAAAAGCGTTAGTTAGGGGTTGCTAACTAACGCTTTTTATGTTATACTTCTAAATGTGAGTTAGATTAAGCTAACCAAGTATTCTAAAGAACCTTCTTCTTTTGATTACTGCTTAAATAACTGCGCTTTGACCAATGCCCCTCCTGATGAATATTTGGTTAGCAATCTTTCTTTTTGTGGTGATAGTATGGCACAGTCAATTTTAGGCTTTAATAATTTAGATGAATTTTTTGCTTTTCATGCAGCACCGGCGCTGGCAGGCATTAAGCCAGCCAACCTGTTCAGCTGCCCGGCGCGTTTAATGCCGCAGGCGGATAAGGTGCTGGCAGATTACGAAAAGCAGTTTAAAGATAAGGGCACCAGCTTTAAACTCTTGTGCCGCTGCCGTGAGCATATCCTTATTTTAGTATATGACCGTGTGCTGGTAAACAAATTGTTTGAGCAAACGGTAATAAAAAACTATCTGGCGCGGTACGGCTACACTAAAAATATCAGCGCAAGCGAATTTTTAAACAGCCTGGCTGGCAAAATTGCGGGTGGTGAAAGCTTTCCGCACGAAATTGGTATCATTCTCGGCTATCCGCCGGAAGATATAGAAGGTTTTAAGCGTTATAAAGGACGCAATTTTAAATGCTGCGGCTACTGGAAAGTTTACGGTAACGCAGAGCGCGCACAGAAATTATTTGACGCATACACGCTGTGCCGCGAAAAACTGATGCAGGCATTGCAGACAGGTGCAACGCTAAAAGTTGCCGCCGCTGCGATATAAAGGAGGTACTTTTGATGGAAATTGCTGTAATTTACTGGTCCGGTACGGGCAATACACAAATGATGGCTGATGCCGTTGCCGAAGGCATTAACGAAGCAGGCGCGCAGGCAGTTGTAAAAAGCGTAAGCGAAATTACGCCCGACGAAGCCGCCGCGTATGATAAAATTGCTTTTGGGTGCAGCGCAATGGGCGCCGAAGTACTGGAAGAAACCGAATTTGAACCCTTCTTTACTATGCTTGAAGATAACTTAAAAGGCAAAAAAGTAGTGCTGTTCGGCTCTTACGGCTGGGGCGGCAGCTACATGCAGGATTGGGAAGCCAGAGTACAGGCAGACGGTGCGGAACTTTTGCATCCGGGCGTACTTGCTATGGGCGAACCCGACGATACCGCCAAACTTGAATGCAAGGAAATTGGCAGCCTGCTTGCCAAGGCTTAATATGTTATATACATAAACGGCCCTCCCCGTTTGTGTAAAATCCATTTCTCCATAAAGCAGAAACAACGCCTCTAAAATTTTAGGGGCGTTTTTCTGTTGCCCGGGAAATAATTTAATGACTTTTTAGTAAAATAGATTGTAAAAATTATTTTTTAAGATATAATTAAAGT
>DXVZ01000166.1 GCA_019417125.1 Phascolarctobacterium sp. | reverse complement strand
CATATAATGTAAAAAATTCACATTCCCGCTTTATCTAAAATATAAAAAATGCTATAATTATACGTCAAGGAGTTTGCAAAATGGCGAAAAAGGTTTTGTTTGGTTTTAATTATACCAACAACGAGTTTATAAAAATTATTTTATATTTGTTCGTCGGCGGCAGCGCGGCGCTGATTGAATGGGCGTTCTTTTATGCGTTCAATTCGGCAATGAGCGTTAATTATCTGGCGTCGACGGCGTGTGCATATTTTTTATCGACGCTGTACCATTATTTTATGTGCAATATCCTTGTGTTTACAAGCGGTGTGCGCTATGGCAAGGCAAAGGAGCTGAGCCTGGTTTTTTTGGTCAGCGGCATGGGGCTTTTGTTTAACCTTATTTTGATGTATGTTTTTGTAGGGCTGTTTGCGTGGGATGGGCTGCCGGCAAAAATTGCCGCTACCTGCATTGTGGTAGTGTGGAATTATTTGGCACGCAAAAAATGGATTTTTTAAGGTGTGGTAAACGTGGAAACTAACTGTATCGACATCAAAAATTTCAAAAAGGCCGTTATCATTTATAACCCTAATTCCGGCAAGCAGATTTTTGTGAGCATGCTTTCCAAAGTGCTCGATTTAAAACGCCGCCTGACGGCGATTATTGGGCCGAACAGGGTGGAACTTACGGAGCTGCGCGAGTTTAAAAAGCTGACGGACTGGGCCGACAAGATTAAGGATGAAAAGTACGACTGGGTAATTGTTGCCGGCGGCGACGGTACTTTGCGCGCCATGATTGCCGAACTGGACCGCAATGGTTATGTGCCGTACATCAGCGTGTTCCCGGCAGGGACGGTAAACCTTGTTGCCAAGGAGTTTGACATGCCTGCCGACCCGGTGCGCTGGGTTCAGCGCGTGCGCAAGGGGCGTGTTAAACCGGTGCGCATCGGCAAGGCAAACGGGCATATCTTTTTAACCGTTGCCGGTATCGGTTTCGATTCTAAAGTAGTTGACAGCGTGTCGAGCCTTGAAAAGCGTTTCCTGTCCTCGTTTGCTTATGTTGTGCAAAGCGGCGAGCTGGTGCGCAAGGAGCTTTTGTTAAGCAACTGGCGTTACAGGTTCCGCGTTAAGTTTGACGGCGACCCCGAATGGTATGAGGCGTCTTCCGTCATTATCGGCAAAAGCCGCTATTATGCTGGGCGCTACAACCTGTTTAAGGGCGCGGCCATTACCAACGATTATTTTGATGTGGCGCTGTTTACCGGCTACAAACGTGCGGACTTTTTAAAATATGCGGCGATGATTTTAATGGAATCGCTGGAGGGCGAACAGGGCGTTATTGTAAAAAAAGCGCACACGCTTTCTATTGAATGCAATGTGGACGGCTTCCCTGTTGAGCTGGACGGCGACGCTGTAACGGCAACGCCGCTTTTAATAGAGCTGCATCCGCAGGCGGTTAACTTTTTGGCATAAGGCGGGGGTTGAATGAGAATTCGCTACTGGCTGCTGGTGTTTTTGGTTATTGCTTTTGCGGCCGAATATTTTTTATCCTGGAAGTTTTACAGAAGCATAGTGCCGTTCCCCGAGATGGAGTTTTGGTACACGGCGGTCAGCAGCTTTTTGCGCGATGTTTTGCTTTTGGGCGTGGCGGGGCTGCTGTATCTCAGGCGCAAGCGTATCCGCGACAGGGTGAAGCGTTATTTCCCGGTGGTGGTTACGGGCGTTTTGTACCTGGGCGTTACGGCGTTTATGATACATCAGCTTAGGCTGGACAGCGGCGTTGTAACTGCGCTGGCGGTGCTTGCCGGGCTTAACAACAATATATTTTTGGTGCTGGTAACGGCAATGTGCTACCACAAATGGGTGGGCGGCACGATGAAAGCGGTATATTTTGCCGTTTATTTTTTGTCTGCCGTTATTGTTATTTTTGATGCTTTTTACTTTTGGCAGACCAGTATGCACGTGCAGAGCGTGCTGTTTGCCAACCTGAATATTTACGCCGTTAAGGGCGTGTTAACCAGCATGGGCGCGTTTAAGCTGGCGCTGATTGGCGCGGGGCTTTTAGCGCTGGTGCTGCTGTTTAGGGTTAACAAGCCGACGAAGAAAAAGCCGAACTTTGTGTGGTCGCTGATGTGCGTGGCGGCTTTTTCGCTGGTACTTAACTTGGGCTACCTGATGATGGGCAGCCTGAACGGCTATGTAATGAAAGAATATATGGGCATGTGGACTGAGGTTGAGAGCGAAAAAACGCGCGAGGCTTACCGCGATATGCTGACCGTGCCGGTGAACGTAAACTTTTTTGGCAAAATGCTGTTTGACACTGATAAAATTGTCAGCCGCAGCCATATTGAGCAGCGCCCGCTGACGGTGAAGGACGAGCAGGTTTTGCAGGAGCTGGGCATAATGCGCCCGCATGAAGAAAAAGCGCAACTGAAAGCCAGCTACGACCGTATTGTAATGCTGGTACTGGAATCGGTGCACCGTGATTATATGCACTATTACAACGAGAACATACCGGCAGAGGCGACGCCGTATTTGGACAGCCTTTTGCAAAAATATCCGCATCTTGACCATTACTATTCATCGGCGGTGCCGACGACGCAGGGGCTGAACGCAACCTTCCGTTCGCATTTAATTTATGACCCCGACCTGCCTGGCGAAGCGCAGCCTTCTATCTTCCGCAGTTTGCAGCAGGCAGGTTGGCGCGGCATTTTTATGAACGCCAGCAGCCAGTATTACAACAATGAGCTGCACGAATACCCCACGCAGTTTGGCATGAGCGAATACTACGCCAAGGAATACCTGGAGGACGCAGGCTACACCGGCGCAAGCGGCTGGGGCTACCACAACGATGTGATGTACGCTGAAGCGCTGAACCTATTGGAAAAAGGCAAGCAGAATAACGATAAAATGCTGCTTGTAGTAAAAACGCTGGATATGCACCAGCCCTATCCGTACTACGGCACGGCTTACGCCGAGATGCCGGAAAACGTGCGCGACAGCAAATACGTAACCGTGCGCGGCATTTACTGGGTAAACCTTACCATTCAGAACTTTTTTAAAGAGGCGTCACGCCGCGGGCTGATGGACGACCGCACGCTGTTTGTGATAACCAGCGACCATAATCCGCACAGCGGCGGCGAATATATGGAACTGGTGACGGACGAACGCTCGCGCCGCAGCATTGCGCCGATACCGCTGATTTTTGTGGGCAAAAATTTAGCGCCGTTCGCGCTGTTGGACGAAGAACAATTTGCTTCGCAGATAGATTTGGCGCCTACGCTTTTGGCGCTGGGCGGCATTGCGGCGCCGGACGGATTTATGGGGCGCGACTTTTTGCGCTATGTGCCGCTGCCGTATGCGCTGGGCTACTTTGGCGGCAAGGCGTACTATTACAACGAATATTTTGCCTTTGAGGACAAAATGGACGAGCCGGAGCAGGACCGTTACTGCGACGCGCTTACTAACTATATCATCCACGAATACGCTGCCCGCCACTTAAAATACGGCGGCCAGTAAAAAAGCCCTGCCTTAAAAATCAAATTTAATACAATAGCAATAAATAATAAATATTGATTAAATAAGGCTTGTGTGTTATAATGAAAGCAGGCAGTAATTCTTAACGGCAAAGGGGGCTGAAAAGTATGGTATTTACTTTTGAAGACGCATTACAGATTCATCACGCTAAAAGCGAAAAGATTGAAGTTTACAAAATGGCTGACCCGAAAGCAAAGTGGATTGATTTTGGCGTAACGGAAATTTGCCCGACGGACGATTTTTACAGTGACGACGAACTGGTGGCGTTTGACGCTTTTGACCGTCCGGCCTATGAAGAAAAAATCAGCAAAGGCCCTTCGTCCCTGCCGGATAAGGCGTTTCCGGTTTTAGTTATCGTCAGGGCAGAACGTAGTTAATTAAATTTTAGAACTAAAAACTCACGGCTTATAACCGTGAGTTTTTTATTTGAAGATTTAATAAAAACAAACAGCCGGTGAAAATTCACCGGCTGCAAATTTGTGCGATTAATAGATACAGGCTTTTTAATAAGCGTTAGAACGTTACGGGTTTGCCGTAGTACGCGCAGGTTAAAACTTTCAGCATAGCTGCGTCGTCAATCGGGCGCGGGTTGGCAAGGGTGCACGGGTCAAGCACGGCGTTGTGGGCAATGCTTTCGGCGTGTTCTTTAAACAGTTCTTCGCTGACGCCGTTAGCCTGGTAAGTCTGTTCAATGCCAAGCTCTTTGTTAAGTGCGCAGATGGCTTTAACAAGCGAATCGGTAAGCTGTTTGTCGGTAGCGCCGGGTAAGCCCAGGTAACGGGCAACAGTGGCGTAACGGCTCATAGAAACGCGGGAGTTGTACTGAATAACGGACGGCAGCAGGATTGCGTTGCAGCAGCCGTGCGGAATGTGGAACACAGCGCCGGTTTTATGTGCCAGGCTGTGGGCAATGCCCAAAAGCGCGTTGCTGAACGCCATGCCTGCGAGGCACTGGGCAATGTGCATTTTGCCGCGGGCTTCCGTGTCGCCGTGGTAGCTGTCAAGCAAATTGTCAAAAATATCGCCGATGGCTTTTAGTGCCAAAGCGTCCGAAAAATCGCTGCGCGCGTTGGCAACATAGGCTTCCAGCGCGTGGGTTAAAGCGTCCATGCCGGTGTGCGCAGTCAGCTTCGGCGGCATCGTCAGCGGAATGTCGGTATCGAGCACGGCAATATCCGGGGTAATTTCAAAATCGGCAAGCGGATATTTAATGCCGCTGCTGTAATCGGTGATAACCGAAAAAGCAGTAACTTCCGAAGCTGTGCCGCTGGTGGACGGAATGGCTACGAAAATTGCTTTGTTGCGCAGTTTAGGCATGGTAAACGGGGTTTTAATGTCCTCGAAGGTTTTTTCGGGGTGTTCGTAAAATACCCACATGGCTTTAGCTGCGTCGATAGGCGAACCGCCGCCGATAGCGACGATAACGTCCGGTTCAAATTCGCGCATTGCCTGCGCGCCTTTCATAACGGTTTCTATGGAAGGATCGGGCTCAATGCCTTCAAATAAAGCGGTTTCCAGTCCGGCAGCTTTCAAAACCTCTTCGGTTTTCTGCAAAAAGCCGCCGCGGCGCATGGAACTGCCGCCGGTAAAAATCATGGCTTTTTTGTGGCCAGCCAAAACCTTTAATTCTTCAAGGGCGCCCGGCCCGTAGTAAATATCGCGTGGTAAAGTAAAGCGTGACATGTAATCGCCTCCTATTTATTGTTTGTCTTTATTATAACACTTTTACGGCGCAAAGGAGTGATTTAAATGTGAAAAAATAAAAAATAATTATTAAATAAATTTACAAACTAATTTTAAAAATTGCGGTAAAATGGTAGAGTATTGCGCGCATTTACTGTATAATAAAAGCATTAACAGCAAAGGAAGTGATTTTTTGGCAACACAAATGCAGCTTGCCCGTCAGGGCGTTATTACGGAAGCCATGAAAGCGGTTGCGGCTTACGAGGGCGTTTCCGAAGAATTTATCCGTAAGGGCGTAGCCGAAGGCACGATTGCCATACCGCTTAACATAAACCATAAAAACGTAACTCCGCGCGGCGTGGGGCAGGGGCTGAGCGTTAAGGTTAACGCCAACATCGGCACGTCCAGCAGCTTTCCCGACCCGGAGCCGGAGCTTGCCAAGCTGCGCGCAGCAATTGAAGCTGGCGCGGACAGCGTGATGGATTTATCCACGGGCGACAACATCGACGCGTCGCGCAGGGCGATTATCGGCGCGAGTACGGTAATGGTGGGCACGGTGCCGATTTACCAGGCGACGGTGGAAACTATTAAAGCCCGCGGCGCCGTTGTGGAAATGACCAAAGAAGATTTGTTTGAGGTTATCCGCCAGCAGGCGGCGGACGGTGCGGACTTTATGACGATACACTGCGGCATTAATAAAAACGTACTGAACATGCTGGCTGGCGAGGGGCGCGTGATGGACGTAGTAAGCCGCGGCGGCAGTTTTATTACCGGTTGGATGCTGCACAACGGCAAAGAGAACCCGCTGTACGAATACTATGACGAAATATTAGACATCTGCGCTGAATATGATGTTACCATTAGTTTGGGCGACGGTTTGCGCCCCGGCTGCCTTGCCGATGCCAGCGACCGCGCGCAACTGCAGGAACTGCTGAACCTGGGTGAGCTGACGCAGCGCGCCTGGGCAAAAGGCGTGCAGGTAATGGTAGAAGGCCCTGGGCACGTGCCCTACAACCAGATTGCCGCCAACATGCAGCTGCAAAAACGCATTTGCCACGGCGCTCCGTTTTATGTGCTGGGGCCCTTGGTTACGGATGTTGCGCCGGGGTACGACCATATTACCTCCGCTATCGGCGGCACGCTGGCAGCAGTGAGCGGCGCAGACTTTTTGTGCTATGTAACGCCGGCGGAACATTTGGGGCTGCCCGACATTGACGATGTGCGCGAGGGCGTAATTGCGGCGCGCATTGCCGGGCATGCGGCGGACGTTGCCAAAGGCTTGCCCAAAGCAGTAGCCTGGGATTTGGCAATGGCGAAAGCACGCAAAAACCTGGACTGGAAAAAGCAGATTGAGCTTGCTATCGACCCTGTTAAAGCGCAGGCTTACCGCGATAAAAAGAACAAAGAGGACGAAGAAGCGTGCTCCATGTGCGGCGATTACTGCGCTGTGAAAATCGTCGGTGAGTATTTAGATAAATGCAAAAGGTGCGGCAAATAAGCTTTGCTTTTTTGACAAGATAAATAATACAAGGTATAATAAACAAAGAGATAGCCTGACGGGTGGAAGCGTCGGCTCATCTCCCTGTATTTTGAGTACTTGAAGAAACGGCCGGACGTTTACCTTACGTTAGGCCGTTTTTCCATTTCAGCGTTTAATAAACAGTGAAATGATGAAAACTATGAGTGAAGCAAAAGCTATCATTAAAGAAAGCGCTTCATAAACAGTCATAGCATTCACCTCCGCTCTTTGCAGAGTGGAGAGGCCAACATACCGTCAGACTATCGTTAAAAATTATAACATAAAAATATGTTTCAAAAAAGCGAACGGCTCGTGAAATTTTGCCTGTCTAATCTATTTGTTCTTAAGTTTTTATCACAAATGCAAAATAGTGCGCACTTCCTCTAAACGCTCCGGCGTTACGCCGAGGACTTTCATAAAGCGCTCGTCGCCGATGTCTGCAACTTGCAGTTCGTCCGGTTTAATGGTATCGATAATTTGCTGCAATTTGGCAATGGCTCCGTCGCTGTCGGTATATTTTTTAATGATGCTTACTTCAAAAATAAAATGCCCGGGATACTGCTTTTTAAAGTCAGCCATGCCTTGTATGTATTGCTGCAAAGTATAACCGGCAAGCGGGCGCTGCACTTTTTGAAAATCTTCTTCGGTAACGGTTTTAATTTCGCCTATGCATTCTTCGCAAAAATTGGCAATTGCGGCGTAATCGCTTCTGCCCAGCAAATAGCCGTTGCTTAAAAGGCGCACCGCACAGCCGTTGGCGTGGATAAAATCAATAATTTCTTTTAAATTTTTATGTATTAATGCTTCGCCCAGTGAGTTGATAAAAACCAGCTGTGGGCGGAGCGTTTTAATTTTTGCGCCCAGCTCTGCAAGTCCGGCGCTAATGTCGCCGAAGTCAGTAACCTCGTCCGTATGGTGGTGCGAGCGCCCGACGGGGCAGAAAATGCAGTCAAAATTACAGTATTTTTCCGGCAGCAGGTTTACTTCCAATATCTTTCTGCCGTTTTCTTCGTATAAATCTTTGTAGGTAAAGTTTTGCATAAAATCCTCCTAAAGTTATAAAGTCAGTTTTATAAAAATAAAACGCCCGGTACGGTTCCTTCTAAGGCCTAACGGAACAGTACAAGGCGTTTACCCGGCGGTAAATTAATTATTCGGTTTGTAGGGCGGCTGCAAAAGGTCCGCGTCTGTGAAATCGCCGACAGGTTTTAAGGGCTGCGGCGGGTTGGCATCCGCCTTAAGGCGCTTGTAATACCAGCAAACGTCCAGCCAGCTGCCATGTTTAAACCCGGCAAGCGGGTGCGTGCCGGCGTCCGTAAAGCCCATGCGCTTATGAAAGTTAAGGCTGTTTTGGTTGATGGCAGTAATGCAGGCGTAGGCGTTGTAGTAGCCTTGGCGCGCTAAAATATCCAGCAGCGCGGCATACAGGCATTCGCCGATGTTGTGCCCGCAAAAGGCGGCGTCCACATAAACGGACAGGTCAACGGTGTAATCGTACGCCACGCGCTCGTTGTATGCTGAAGCATAGGCGTAGCCAACTACCTGGCAGTTGCGCTCGTACACCAGGTAAGGATAGCGGCTGCTGATATCCGCAACGCGCTGCGCAAAAGCTTCCGGCGTGGGCACTTCGTTTTCAAACGAGATTACGGTATCTGTAATGTAGGGCGCGTAAATTTCTAAAATGCGGGCGGCGTCCTGCGGTTTAACAAAACGGATGCGGTCTTTCATTTTTGGTTCCTGTCCTTTAAAATGCGGCGCAAAATGGCAAACAGCACTTCGGCAGCGTCGTCCTGCATTTTAAACGAAAGGCTTTCGCCGTTATTTTGGTGCGCGTTAATAATGTTGGCGCTGAGGTCGGCGGTTTTTAATTCATCCAGGCGGATTTGCCGCGCCAGCTTTTTGCTTAAATAGATAATGCGGTTGTTGGTTAAAAACAGGTAGCCGCTGTCGATGATGACGGCAGCTTCTTCCATAACCTGCGGGTGCTCAATGTGCTCGCCCTTAAACGAGATGGTTTCGTCAATGCGCAGTTTGCGTGTCAGCTGGTAGTAGTTGTCCTCTTTGGCGACGGTTTTTACTTCGCACAGGGCTGCCTGCCCTGCCGCATGGCAGATTTCGCCGCTTTCCAGCGGAAAATCGACTTTAACGTTGCCCAGCGGCGCGTATTCCGCATTCCACAGATAGCGGTATTTGGTCAGCGCGTTGTCGATGTTGGCTTTAAATTCGTAAGGAATATCAAGTTTGGCGCACATATCGCGCAGCTGTTTTTCGTCATCCGGCGTAAAGCGTTTGGCGTCGGCAATGCGGTCAAACTCGCCGTTAAAATAATCGTTAAATACCTGCTTGCGGAAGTCGAACCCGTCCTCGTAGTCGTAGCCGAACAGTTCGTTGATGGCGTTAATATCAAGTTTTTCCCCGCCGGTAACAATGGCGCGGCAGCGGGCAAAATACGCCGATTTTTTAGCGCCGTTATCAGCCATGCGGCACAGGTTTTCGGGTATTTGCAAAATTTCCGCCATGTGCGCGCGGTCGTTTAAAACGGGGTCGTCTTTGCTCAGCGCGTTAGTAAAAGCGTTATCGGCAACTTTGCGGTAAATGGCGCTGCGCTGGTTCATGTTGGAATCGTTAAACTTGCAGCCCCACTTTTTAAAAACAGCAGCGGCTGCGTCTTTGGTCAGCTCCTGCGCGCTGGCAGCATCGGTTAAAATATTATTTATTTCAGCAAAGGCGTTCTGCTGGGGCTTAGAGCCAAACAGCCTGCCCATAAAGCCCTGCTCTTCCAGTTCCTGCTTCTTAAATCCTTTCACGCTCACACATCCTTATATTTGTAATAAATTAATTATACAATATCCGGCGGTATGCCGCAACAACGCTTTATACTGATGAGTTTACATAAATTTCACAATAAATATTTAGGATATGTTAAAATGTTAATATAGGATATGTTGTTCGGAGATGATAGAGATGAATATTTTTGAGGACCGGGGCGGCGGCAAGCTGCACTGGAAGCTTAATTTATACGTTTTATGGGTGTGCGTGTTTTTTACCTGCGCCAGCTACACCATGTGCGTGCCGTTTTTGCCGGTGTACCTTTTGCAGCACCTGGGCGTAACGCAGGATAACGTCAATTCGTGGACGGGCATGATTTACTCCGTTACCTTTTTAACGGCGGCAATTATGGCACCGTACTGGGGCGCCCACGCGGACCGTATCGGGCAGCGCTTAATGGCTATCCGCGCGGGCATTGGGCTTGCCATTACTTACGCGCTGATGGGTATGTGCCAAACGCCGGAACAGCTTTTTGGCGTGCGCCTTTTGGCAGGCCTCGTCAGCGGTTTTGTGCCGGCTTCGCTGTCGCTGGTGTCATCTACGCTGCCGGCTGTTAAAATGGGCTGGGGCATGGGGCTGATGCAGACGGCGGTTGCTTCCGGCAGTATCCTCGGCCCGATGCTGGGTGGCTACGTCAGCGCCTGGTTCGGCATGCGCATGTCATTTTACATCGCGTCGGGGGCGCTGTTTACGGCTACCGTTATGGTTATTACTTTAGTGCGCGATATTGAACACGAGCCTGCCGCCAAAAAGGAAGTGCACATTATTGCCGATTTGCGCGAATCTCTGCATAATAAGGGCTTGCTGTTTGTAATGAGCATGTTCTTTTTGGTGCAGGTGTGCGTAATGATTGTGCAGCCGCTGATTACCATGTACGTTTCGTATCTGCTGGGCGGCGTTGTTAACGACGACGTTGTAAAATCAGCAGGCATAATTTTCTCGCTGGCGGGCATTGCAGGCATCATCGCCGGTCCGTACTGGGGCAGCAGGGGGCAAAAGCGCGGCTATACCAAAACACTGTTTTTAGTGTTCGTATGCGCCGGCGTTATCAACATGTGCCAGTTCTTCGTCAGCAATATTTGGCAGTACGCGGCGGTTACGTTTATTTACGGCTTGTTTTTGGCGGGCGCGGTGCCTAACATTAACTCGCGCCTGGTAGAAGTTACCGACCCCTCCGTGCGCGGCAAAGCGTTTGGGCTTGTTACCAGCGCGCAGCAGTTTGGCGGCGTTGTCGGCCCGCTGTTGGGCGGCTTTTTAGGCGGCTTTATGCCGACCAGGCTGATACTGGTGCTGACAGGTTTTATTTTGGTATGCGCCGGTATTTACACCTACCTTACTAAAGTGCGCGCCGTGCCGCAGAAGCTGTAAGCAGATTACTGAACAGACTGTAAAAAACTAAACAGTTTGCAACAAATTTTTTATTTTACTCACGATAAATTTATGCTATAATGGTGAAGCCTCCGCCAAAGGAAGGAGGTGTTAATCATTGTTCGAGGCATATTTCTCAGAACTCATGGAGCAGTTGTTTGCTCCACTGTTTGTAGGC
>DXVZ01000165.1 GCA_019417125.1 Phascolarctobacterium sp. | reverse complement strand
CATAAAAAATAAATCAATAATATTAACGTAACTGCAAAGACGCAAAAGTAAAAATATATATAATACCAAAACCAGCCCTGTGCAGTACAGCATTAGGCTGGTTTTGTGTTATAAAAGGTTAGTGTTTATAAAGATTTAATAAGCAAAAGTTTAATTCGTATTATGCGCGATGTTGGCGTTAAGCGCCGATATGCTTTCGGTAAGCTTGTCCAGCTTGCTTTCCATGCGAATCAGTAAGTACCACGACAGCATTACCGGAAACCCAAAGTTGGCAAGCTGGCTGAAGATAAGTTCCGCGTCCATGCTACGCCTTATTTAAGCACGTTTACTTCGGTGGTGCGCACACGTGCTTCCACAACTTCGGCAAGCGCATCGCCATCTGTGCCAAACACGCCGCTATCCACAACGCTCTGCATGGCGGTACGCGCTTCTTCCGCCGTTACGTTATCGCGCGGGTCGGTTACGTTAAGCACTTTCTGTTTGCCGTCCGCCTTTTTAAATACAAGCTGCAATACTTTTTCCATTAGCCATTCCTCCTGTTAATTACTCTGCGTCTGCCACTTCGGCTTTTTCGGTTACGACGATGTTGACAACTTCGTTTTCCATCAGGCTGCCCAGCGCCGTACCAGCTTTAACAAGCCCTTCAGCACCCGCGTCTTTTTTGATGCCTGAGTAGGTGTGCGCCTTGGTCTGCGCCTGCCCTTCTCCATCGAAGCCGTCCTCCACGTTGATAGACATTGTTTGGGATAATACTGTTTTTGCTGCTGCCATTTTAGCATGCTCCTTTCTTGGGGCTGTTTTTGTGTTTGCCCTTACACCCATATAAACGGATTTTGACCTGCCAAAATTAACCTGTCCGTAAAATTTTTTATTTTTCTGCCACTCCAAAATTTTTTTGCAGATTTTTTAACGCATGGTTAATTTTTAACCCTGTTTTGCCGTTTATATGGGTGAGTTTCTTTTCTTTTCTCTTTTTTGTCTGTTTTTTCTATTTATCTTTTCTTTTGCAGCCTATAAGTTCTAACCTTGTTCTTAAGTAATTCAAAGATTATATATATAATCTACCTTGTTCCCTAAGTACTGCCGTACGTTAGCAGTATTACCTAAAATGCCCCGCGCCAAACAGGCACTATCTCTAAACTGAGATAGTGCCGTAAACAGCAAACTCCACCCCTTTGTGCCCACGCATAAAAAAGGGAGCAGCGGTAAACTGCTCCCAAAAGAAAAAGACGCACTGCGGCTTGGGGCACGCAGTGCAAATGAAAGGTGATGACTGTGAGATTTATATAACGGCGTGCTGTGTTTTTCTCTCTTGTAAGCTCCGCCGTTATTGTTTATCAATCTGTTGTTTTAGAGCGTAAATTATGCCCATTGTCAGCTGGCACACTTATTGCCGCCGCTATTGCCCGGCACTAAGCGGCAACTCATTTATGGTCGTCGATAATCGCCGCTTCGCCCTGTTCGCCGGTGCGGATTTTAACGGCGTTCGCCAGCGGGTAGATAAAGATTTTGCCGTCGCCTGGCTGTCCTGTTTTTAGTACTTCCTGTGCTACACGCAAAACTTCATCCACCGGCACTTCGCAGACGACAGTTTCAATTTTTACTTTCGGCACCAGGTTGATGTCATAGGCCTGCCCGCGGTACACTTCTTTATGCCCTTTTTGCAGGCCGCAGCCAAATACCTGGCTTACCGTCATGCCGGTTACGCCGATTTTGGCAAACGCCACTTTCAGTTCATCCAGTTTTTCTGTTCTGGTGATAATATCTATTTTAGTGATTGGTCTCATAACTGCCTCCGTAAATTATTTGTTTGCCGGTGCCGGTTTCGGCGCAAACGCCGGTGCTTCCTGCACTGCAAGGCTGGTCAGCGGCGTGCCGTTAATAATGCTCTGGCGGTAAGCGCGTTCGCCGTGTTCAACAATGTCAAGGCCGCTTTCTTCTTCGGCTGCATCAGCACGCAAAGCTGTAATTGCGCCGACGATTTTTAAGATAATATAGGTGCCGACAATTGCCAGCACAATGGCGACTACTACTGTTACTGCCTGTACGTACAGCTGATGCGCGTTGCCGTAAAACAAACCGTCCGCGCCGGCGGGGTTAACTTCGGTAGTTGCCCAAAGGCCTGTTGCCAGCGCGCCCCAGGTGCCGCCTACGCCGTGTACGCCAAAAGCGTCCAGCGCGTCGTCGTAGCCAAGTTTTACTTTAACAATGCCAACCGCCGCAAAGCACAGCGCGCCGCCGATAAGCCCAATCAGCACTGCCGGTACTACGCTTACAAAGCCTGCCGCCGGGGTAATGGCAACAAGGCCGGCAATGCAGCCGCTCGCCGCGCCCAGCATGGTGGGGTGCCCGTTTACTACCCATTCTGCGCATACCCACGATAAGGTCGCCGCAGCAGCCGCTGCCTGCGTTACTACAAAAGCGCTGGCAGCAAGCCCGTTAGCGCCCAGCGCGCTGCCGGCGTTAAAGCCGAACCAGCCGAACCATAAAAGCGCAGCGCCCAGCACCGTCATCGGCAGATGGTGCGGCAGCATGGGCACAACGCCTTTGCCGCTGCGTTTGCCCAGCATAATGCAGGCAACCAAGCCGCTGACGCCGCTTAAAATGTGGATAACCGTGCCGCCGGCAAAGTCCAGCGCGCCAAGGTCACGCAGCCAGCCGCCGACGCCCCATACCCAGTGCGCCATCGGGTCATACAAAAACGTAGTCCACAAAAAGGTAAACAGTACAAATGCGGGGAATTTAAACCTTTCAGCGTAAGCGCCCGTAATCAGCGCCGCCGTAATTACCGCAAACATGCATTGGAACGCCGCAAAAGCAAACAGCGGCACCGTGGCGGAATAATCTTCATACGGTGCGGTAAACAGCGCAATATCCGTTAAGCCCGCCCAGCTTAAATCGCCGATAATGCCGTTAACGTCCGGTCCAAAGGCGATGCTGAAGCCGAACAGCACCCACTGCACGCTTACCATAGCCACAATAAAAAAGCTTTGCATAATCGTCGTTAAAACGTTTTTGCTGCGTACCATGCCGCCATAAAAAAACGCCAAGCCAGGCGTCATCAGCATAACCAAAGCCGCGCTAATCAGCACCCAGGCGGTGTCGCCCGTGTCAACGGCAGGCGCGCCCTCCGCCGCAAAAACCGTGCCAGGCACGCCCAAAAGCACTGCCGCAGCCATTAATCCGTGTATAAATCCCCTCATTTTTAGCCCTCTTTTCTGTAAATTAAAATAAAAGCGGGGCGTACCTTTAAAGATACACCCCGTTGTGCAGCAATTAGTTTCTAATCTTTTTGAACTAATCTTTAAGCATTTACGCCAAACAGCAAATCGCTGTAAGTCGGGTACGGCAGGTATTTGCCGCCCATCAGGCGTTCCAGCTCGTCGCCGGCTTCGCGCAGCGCCGCCATGTCTTTTAAAATAACGTCATGGTAATAATCGGCTTCTGCCTGCGCAGACGCTTTATCTACATCCGCCATATCTACTTTTAATTTTTCGGCGTCGGTATAAAGCAGGCTGCTGAGCGTAGAAATCTTGGAAGCCAGTTCCGCCTCGAACCCGCCGCTGATGCCAAGTTCTTTCTTGTGCAGCAGCGATGTGGTTAAATCAGTGCTGTAAGCGCTTGCTGCCGGTAAAATATCTTTAAACAGCATTTCAAGCATAGCCAGCGCTTCAATGCGGATTGCCTTGCTGTAGCTTTCCAGCGAAATTTCCAGCCTGCTGCGGATTTCCGCTTCGGTAAAGATGCCGTGTTTTACAAACAGGCTGATGTTTTTGTCTTTAACCATGTAAGGCAAAGCTTCCGGCGTAGATTTAAGATTGAGCAGCCCCCTCGATTTGGCCTCTTCAACCCATGCATCAGTATAACCGTCACCGTTAAAGATGATGCGTTTATGGCTGATGATAGTTTCTTTAACGAGTTCTACCACTGCGGCATCAAAATCGTCCGCTTTTTCTAATTTATCGGCAAACTCGTCAAGCGCTTCGGCAACAATGGTGTTCAGCACAATGTTGGGGCCTGCGATGGAAGCCGCAGAACCAACCATGCGGAATTCAAACTTGTTGCCGGTGAAAGCAAACGGCGAAGTACGGTTTCTGTCCGTATTATCTTTGGTAAGCGCCGGCAGTACATTGCCGGAAAGCTTCAGCTCGCCTTCGCTTTCTGGTTTATATTCAACACCTGCTTCAATGGCTTTCAGCACATTGGTAAGCTCGGTGCCAAGGAACATCGACACAATCGCCGGAGGCGCTTCGTTAGCACCCAAACGGTGGTCATTGCCGGCACTGGTTACGCTGATGCGCAGAAGGTCCTGGTATTCGTCAACCGCTTTAATAACGGCTGCCAAAAACAACAGGAAGCGGTGGTTTTTGTACGGTTCGTCGCCCGGATTTAAAAGGTTTTCGCCTTCAACCGTGCCCAGCGACCAGTTGTTATGCTTGCCGCTGCCGTTTACGCCGTCAAACGGTTTTTCGTGCAGCAGACACACCAGGTTGTGTTTGCGTGCCACGCTCTGCATCAGTTCCATCATCAGCTGGTTGTGGTCGGTAGCAACGTTAGTGCCCGAAAAAATCGGCGCCAGTTCGTGCTGTGCCGGGGCAACTTCGTTATGCTCGGTTTTGGCAAGCACGCCCAGCTCCCACAGTTTTTCGTCCAGCTCTTTCATAAACGCCTTAACGCGCGGTTTAATAATGCCAAAATAATGGTCGTCCAGCTCCTGCCCTTTCGGCGGCATTGCGCCGAACAAGGTGCGGCCGGCAAACTTCAGGTCGCGGCGTTTATCATACATATCTTTATCAACCAAAAAGTATTCCTGTTCCGGGCCAACCGTAGTAATAACCTTTTCGGTGGTTTCGCCAAACAGTTTTAAAATGCGCTTTGCCGCATGGTCCACACAGCACATGCTGCGCAAAAGCGGGGTTTTCTTATCCAGCACATCGCCGGTGTAAGAACAGAACGCCGTCGGGATATACAGGCAGCCGTCCTTAATAAAAGCGTAGCTCGTCGGGTCCCAGGCAGTATAACCGCGCGCTTCAAAAGTGGCACGCAAACCGCCGGAAGGGAAGCTCGAAGCGTCAGGCTCGCCCTGTACCAGCTCCTTGCCGCTGAAATCCATAATAACGCGGCCGTCCGCCGTCGGCGTGATAAAGCTTTCGTGCTTCTCGGCGGTAATGCCCGTCATCGGCTGGAACCAGTGCGTAAAATGCGTTGCGCCATGTTCCAGCGCCCAGTCCTTCATAGCATTGGCGATGATATTGGCAATCGGCAAATCCAAAGGTTCGCCTTTTAATACTGCGTTTTTAAAAGCCTTATAGGTTGCGGTCGGCAGGCGGTCCTTCATAACAGTTTCGTTAAAAACCTGGCTGCCAAAAAGTTTCGGAACACTCGTCATTTTTCAGTCCCCCTCATAATTTTCAAAACAAAATAAAAAAAGCAACGCGCGAAGTTAAATGCTTCTGCAACTTCGCTGTTGCTTATGCTGTAATTATAAGCCGCTTTACAAAATTTGTAAAGGGGTTTATTTAATGTTTTTATTTTCTGAAAATTTAGTGGAATATGTGCCGTATGTATTAGACAAATTTATGTAAAAAGAATTGACAAGCACTTTTAAAAGTTCTAAAATATTTACATCAAAAACACAAGTTAACCAGGATGCCCGGAAAAGCCGGGCATTACTTAATAAAAGAAAGAGGTTTTACACATGGCAGAAATGTTGTACGAAGGCAAAGCCAAAAAGGTTTTTGCCACCGCAGACCCCAACGAAGTAGTTATCTACTATAAAGATGACGCCACCGCTTTAAACGGCGCCAAAAAAGGCACTATTGTTGATAAGGGCATTATGAACAATACCATCACCAGCTTCTTCTTCGATTTGCTCGGCAAAAACGGCGTTGAACACCACTTCATCAAAAAACTCAGCGACCGCGAACAGCTGTGCAAAAAAGTAAAAATCATCCCGGTAGAAGTTGTAACCCGCAACATCGCCGCAGGCAGCCTTGCCAAAAAAATGGGCGTAGAAGAAGGCTGCGCGCTGAAACGCCCGCTGGTTGAATTTTACTACAAAAGCGACGAGCTGGACGACCCCATGATTAGTCCCGACTACGGCGAGGCTTTTGGTTTTGCCACCGACGAACAGATTGTAAAACTGCGCGAAATGGCGCTGAAAATTAACGCCGTATTAAAAGACTTTTTGGCAGAGCGTAAAGTACGCCTGATTGACTTTAAAACCGAATACGGTGTAGACAGCGAAGGCAACGTAATCCTTGCCGACGAAATTACCCCGGACACCGCACGCCTGTGGGACTGGGACACCAACGAAAAGCTGGATAAGGACCGCTTCCGCCGCGACATGGGCGGTGTTGAAGAAGCCTACCAGGAAATTATCCGCCGCTTAACGGGTGAAGCAAAATAATAAAACCTGCTTATGCAGATAAATTAAGATGCAAAAACGCCGCTTTAAACAGCGGCGTTTTTTATTAACCTTAGCAATTTATTTGCTATAATGAATTGACAAAATTTTATTTTACAGGCATAATATAAAAGCTGTGACTCTTTCCGGCAGGAAGGAGGTGCTCTAAATTGATGGATGTTCTTCTATCCGTAATAGTATCTGTCATAGCAAGTGTAATTTCGTATTATATTTGCAAGTGGCTGGACAGATAAATTCGACTCACAGCCAGCACAATTAAAAAACCGGGAGTTGCAGCTCCCGGTTTTTCGTTTTGCGTGCACCAAATTGATTTCGATAGCACTCCTATCCGTTTGTAAGCTTATTATAGCACAAGTATTTTGCAAATGCAAATCAGGGGGAAATATTTATTTTTTACGTTGGGTCTTTGTATTTACGTTACATCTTTGATTATACTTTTTTATTCTATATTTACTCTTTCATTCATCTTACTTTTTGTGGGCCAAAAAGTAACAAAAAGCCTCCGCTCCTCCAAAAATTATACGGATGACTGTATCAAATTCGTATAGCACTTGCTGCGCCTGCGGAACTCGTTTGCT
>DXVZ01000164.1 GCA_019417125.1 Phascolarctobacterium sp. | reverse complement strand
GGTATAATATATTTATAACTATTTTTATTTTTAGGAGGAATGGTTTTGAAGAAACTGTTACTGTTAATAATGCTGATGTGCAGCTTTGCTGTAAGCGCCTGCGGCAGCGAACCGCAGAAGGAGGCTGTGCCGCCTGCAACGGCGGTGTTTGAAACCAACATGGGCACTTTTGAAGTGGCGCTGGCGACTGACCTTGCGCCGAACACCTGCAAAAATTTTATTGACCTTGCTAATAAGGGCTTTTACAACGGGGTAATTTTTCACCGCGTGATTGATAATTTTATGATTCAGGGCGGCGACCCGACGGGCACCGGCATGGGCGGGCCTGGTTATACCATTAAGGACGAGTTCAGCAGTAAGCTTCTGCATGACGGGCCGGGCGTACTTTCGATGGCGAATGCAGGCCCTAACACCGGCGGCAGCCAGTTTTTCATCACGCTGCGCGACTGCCCGTGGCTGGACGGCAAGCACGCTGTGTTTGGCAAAGTTACAAACGGCATGGATGTTGTTTATAAAATCGGGCATGTTGTAACCGACGCTAACGACAGGCCGGTGCAGGACGTTGTAATTAACAAGATTACCATTAAGCAGTAACGAAAGGAGCGCGGATTTGACTTTAATGCAAAGCGAAGGCTTGATTGAAGTACTGGACCAGCAGGAGATGCTGGCAATTTTGGGACGTAACGACGAACTTTTGCGCGTAATTCAGGAGTGTTATGACGCTAAAATCGTGGCGCGCGGCAATGTTATCAGCTTCAGCGGCAGCGAGGAAGAAGTTAAGCAGCTGGAAAGCCTGTTTAAAGAGCTGCTGTTTTTAGAGCGCCAGGGCGCGGCGATTACCACGCATGACGTAAGGTACAGCATCCGCATGATTGCCGAGGCGCAGCTGGACGCGCTGCACCGCATGTATGCCGATACGATTATCGTAACGCGGCGCGGCAGGCAGGTTAAGGCTAAAACGCTGGGTCAGTGGAACTACATCGACGCTATCAGGCGCAGCGCCATTACTATCGGCATCGGCCCTGCGGGCACGGGTAAAACGTATTTGGCAGTGGCACTGGCGGTTAAAGCGCTGAAAAACAAAGAGGTGGAGCGCATTATTTTAACGCGCCCCGCTGTTGAAGCAGGCGAGAAACTGGGCTTTTTGCCGGGCGATATGCAGGATAAGGTTGACCCATACCTGCGCCCGCTGTACGACGCTCTTTACGATATGCTGGGCAACGAAACTTTTCAGAAATATATTACGCGCGGCACAATTGAAGTTGCGCCGCTGGCGTATATGCGCGGGCGCACGCTGAATGAGGCGTTTATAATTTTGGACGAGGCGCAGAACACCACGCCGGAGCAGATGAAGATGTTTTTAACCCGTTTCGGCTTCGGTTCTAAAATGGTTATTACCGGCGACGTGACACAGATTGACCTGCCGGGCGGCAAAAAAAGCGGCTTAAAGCAGGCGGCTTACGTTTTGCGCAACACCCCGGGTATTGGCGTGGTAAATTTTGGCGAATCGGACGTTGTGCGCCACGAAATTGTCGGCGCCGTTATCCGCGCTTACGAGGAATACGAAAAAGAAAAGCACAAACGGGAGAAAAAACATGCTGATAACGTTAGAAAATGACCAGGACAAAATTGCCATAGACGATGCTTTAGAGGGCAAGCTGATTGCCGGGCTGAACGCTGTGGCGCGCCTGCACGGTCTGACGGAGCAGACGGAAGTTGACATTACGATTGTGGACGACGAAGAAATACACCGCCTGAACCGCGAGTACAGGGGTGTTGACCGCCCCACCGATGTTTTAAGTTTTGCGCTGGACGAAGGCGGCGGCGACGAGCCGGAGCTTGTGGACGAGCCGGAAGAACATCTTTTGGGCGATATAATAATTTCTGCCGAAACGGCACAGCGCCAGGGCGAGGAGTTTGGGCACGGGCTGACGCGCGAGATGGTTTATCTTGCCGTGCACGGGCTGCTGCACCTTTTGGGCTATGACCACATGGTGGAAGAAGATAAAGTAATTATGCGTGCGAAAGAAGAAGAAGCGCTGCGCGAGATTGAACTGAGCGAAGAATTTATAGAAGGCGGCAAATGATGGACGCGAAAGAACTTTTAGAGATGGCAATAGCGGCAAGGAAGAACGCCTATATACCGTATTCGCACTTTGCGGTGGGCGCGGCGGTGCTTGCGGAAAGCGGCAAAGTTTACACCGGCTGCAATATTGAAAACAGCAGCTACGGTTTAACCTGCTGCGCAGAACGCAACGCTATTTTTGCGGCGGTGTGCGCAGGCGAGCGCAGGTTTAAAATGCTTGCCGTCGCTGCGGACAGCCCTGCGCCGGTAGCGCCGTGCGGAGCTTGCCGCCAGGTTATTGCCGAGTTTAACATACCGCTTGTTATTATGGGCAATTTAAAAGGCAGCACCAAAACCATGACGGCAGAAGAACTTTTGCCGTACAGCTTTGGCGCCGCCAGTATGGAAAAAGGAGAGAAGTAAAATAGAAAAGAAGAAACATTACACCGGCTTTGCCGCGATGGTAGGCAGGCCTAACGTTGGCAAAAGCACTTTAACCAACGCTTTGATTGGCGAAAAAATAGCGATTATGAGCGACCGCCCGCAGACGACGCGCAACAAAATTATGTGCATTTTAAATACGGATAACGCGCAGATTATGTTCCTCGATACGCCGGGCATCCATAAACCGCACCACAAGCTGGGGCAGTACATGGTGCGCGCGGCGGAAAGCACTTTAAAAGAGGTGGACGTAATACTTTTTGTCGTTGATGTGAGCGAGAAGCGCGGCGCTGGCGAAGATTACATCATCGAGCAGCTTAAAAAAGTAAAAACGCCGGTTATCCTTGTTGCCAATAAGGTTGACAAGTTAGACGATAAAAGCAAACTGTTCGGCATAATCGCCAACTACGTAAATGATTACAACTTTGCTGCCGTGGTGCCGGTATCCGCCCTGCGTGATAAGGATTTTAAAGCGCTGGTAGAAGAAATTACCAAACATCTGCCGGAAGGCCCTGCTTATTACGACGAGGATATGATTACCGACCAGCCGGAGCGTGTGATTGCCGCAGAGATGATACGCGAAAAGGTTTTAACCAATACGCGCGATGAAATTCCGCATTCCGTGGCGGTGGAGGTTGAAGAATTTAAAGTGCGCGGCAACAACGATATTTACATCCGCGCTACGATTTTTGTAGAGCGCGAGTCGCAGAAGGGCATCGTTATCGGCGCGAAGGGCAGCCTGCTGAAGAAAATCGGGCTGGAGGCGCGCAGCGATATTGAAGCGCTTTTGGGCAACAAGGTATTTTTGGATTTATGGGTAAAAGTTAAACCGGACTGGCGCAACAAAGATAAAGCGCTGAAACAGTTTGGTTACAGCAGTTGATTTTAAGTAGGGGGAATGGCTTATTGACGGTCACTTGGCGGATTTATTTAAAATTTTAGCCGCCCTTTTAATAACGGCATTAAACGCCTTTTTTGTAATTTCGGAATACGCGCTGGTAAGCATGCGCCCGGCAAGGCTGGAAGAACTGATTGAACAGGGCAACAGCCGGGCGGCGCTGGTGCTTAAAATGACGCAGAAGCGCGATACTTATGTAAGCGCCATACAGCTTGGCATTACGGCGTCATCGCTGATTTTGGGCTGGTTTTGCGGCCCGCTTTTGGCGGGAATTATTGCCGATGCCTTTGATTTAATAGGTGAACACTGGTATGACGACGGTGTTGTAGTTTTGTGCGCCTTTTTGCTGATTGTGTTTGTGCATGTAGTTTTTGGCGAGCTGGTGCCGCGGGTTATCAGCCTGGCGCATGTAGAGCGTGCGGCGATGGCGATTGCCTATCCGCTGATAGTTTTTCATTATGTAATGTATCCGCTGGTAAGCTTTTTTAACAAGGCTGCCAAGGCGGTGCTGAAGGCGCTGAATATGGATAAGGTGCCGGTGGAGGATATATCGCGCAGTGAGGAAGAACTGCGCATGATTGTAAGCGCCAGTGAACGCGGCGGCAAGCTGGACCACATGGAAAGCCGCCTTTTAGACAACGTATTTGACTTTGCCGACCGCGTAGCGCGCGAGGTTATGGTGCCGCGGCAGGATATGGTGTGCCTGTATATTGAAGATAGTTTTGAAAAGAATATTGAAAAAGTGCTGGCAACGCGGCATACGCGCTACCCGTTGGTGCACGAGGATAAGGACCATGTGCTGGGCGTAATCCACGTGCGCAATTTAATTAACGTTAAGGAAGAAGAAAAGGCCGATTTTGATATGCGTTCGCGCATGAGTTCGATTGTGGTTGTGCCGGAGAGCATGGATATTACCAAAGTTTTGCAGACGATGCAGCAAAAGCGCGTGCAGCTGGTAGTTGTTGCCGATGAGTACGGCGGCACGGCGGGGCTGGTGACGATGGAAGATTTGCTGGAAGAAATTGTGGGTGATATCCAAGATGAGCATGACGCCGATAAGGAAGAAGAAGTTGTGCACCGCGCCGACGGCACCTACGAGTTTGACGGCATGGTGCTGCTGGACGATATTACCGACCTTTTGCACATTAAATTTGAAGAGCCGGAGGAAGATACCATTGGCGGGCTGGTGTTTGGTTTACTGGAACGCAAGCCTGAACCCGGCGATAAAATACAGGTTGACGGCTGGAGCTTTGAGGTGCTGCGCACGGAAGGTTTCCGCGTAACGCGCGTGCGCGCCACTAAAGAACCGGAAGTACCTGTTTATGCGGATGAATAATTATGGCTGATAAAGGTTTTAGCGACGAAGCGATAATTTTAAAGGTTAAAAACTGGCAGACTGCGGATAAGTACGCAGTCTGCTTTTCGCGCACGCACGGCAAGGTTAGCTTTTTGGCTTATGGCGCGCGCTATGCGCGGACCAACGGCGGCAGGCTGGTGCAGCCTTTTGCGGTACTGGATATTAACTTTTTTAGCGGCAGGAAGCTGGACACCTTAAAAAGCTGCGAGCTGAAAAGTTACCCGGCGCAGTTTGATTTGAAACAAATGGCTTACGCGGCGGTAATTGCCGAGGTTACGGAAAACTTAACGGAAGAACACCAGCCGCAGGAAGAAGTGTATGAGCTTTTGTTGGCGGTACGCGGCGTTTTAACCAAGCGCAACCCGCGTTTAGCGGCGCTTTCGTACATCGTTAAGCTGCTGTTTTTAACGGGCATTTTGCCTAACTGCCAAAGCTGCGTTAACTGCGGCAAACCGGCGGAGGGCGATGCCTATTTCAGCGTCGTGC
Source organism: Phascolarctobacterium sp. (assembly GCA_019417125.1). Lineage (GTDB taxonomy): Bacteria > Bacillota > Negativicutes > Acidaminococcales > Acidaminococcaceae > Fusicatenibacter_A. The sequence goes on along the minus strand of DXVZ01000164.1, from coordinate 12,936 downwards.
AGGGCGGCTTGGTGTGCGAAGATTGCCACGGCGGCGAGGAACTGCCGTTTAGCCGTGAGGCGCAGGAATTTTTAACAGAGCTTTTAACGCTTGATTTTAATAATCCCGGTACTTTTTTTGTACGCGGCGGCGCGCTGATGGAACTGGAGAAAATTTTGCAGCGCTTTATCATTTACCAGACGGATAAGCCCTTAAAAAGCCTGGACTTTTTAAGCCAGACGGGCTTTTAAGCATTGACAAAACTGCCGTTATTTGGTATATTTTCTGTTAAGCGATGATAAGGAGTAGTAACCGCGCTTTTTCAGCGAGCCGGGGCGGTGTAAGCCGGCAACAGCGGCGAAGGCGCCTTGGAGCCTAATTTAATAACATCGAGGCGGGCTGCGTTTTGGCAGCCAAGCAGGGTGGAACCGCGGAAGCAATTATGCCTCCGTCCCTGTAACTATTATTGTTACAGAGGCGGGGGCTTTCGTTTTTGTAACAGACCATACAGGAGGGATATTATGGATTTTCAGACAATTATTATGAAATTGCAGAATTTCTGGGGCGCGCAAAAGTGCATTTTAACGCAGCCGTATGACATCGAAAAAGGCGCTGGCACCATGAACCCGCGCACGTTTTTAAGGGTGCTGGGCCCCGAACCCTGGCGCGTGGCTTATGTAGAGCCTTCCCGCCGCCCGGCGGACGGACGCTACGGCGATAACCCGAACCGTTTGTTCCAGCATCATCAGTTTCAGGTAATTATTAAACCGTCGCCGGATAACATTCAGGAGCTGTACCTGCAAAGCCTTGCCGAACTTGGCATTCACCAGGATGAGCATGACATCCGCTTTGTAGAAGATAACTGGGAATCCCCGACTTTGGGCGCCTGGGGCCTGGGCTGGGAAGTTTGGCTGGACGGCATGGAAATTACCCAGTTTACCTACTTCCAGCAGGTGGGCAGCATCGACGTTAAACCTGTCAGCGTAGAAATTACCTATGGTTTGGAACGCCTTGCCATGTACATTCAGGGTGTGGAAAACGTGTTCGATATTCAGTGGGTGGACGGCGTTACCTACGGCGATGTGTTCCACACCAACGAAGTTGAACAGTCCTACTACAACTTCCAGATTGCCGATACCGATTTGCTGTTTGATTTGTTTGATAAATACGAAGCAGAAGCCAAACGTGTTATCGAAGCAGGCTATATCCGCCCGGCTTACGATTACGTTTTGAAATGCTCGCATACGTTTAACCTTTTGGATTCGCGCGGAGCCATCAGCGTAAGCGAAAGAACCGCCTACATTGCCCGCGTGCGCGCCATGGCAAGGCTGTGCGCCGCCGCGTATGTTGAACAGAGGGAGAAGCTGGGCTTCCCGATGCTGAAAGGGGAGAAATTATAATGGAAAAATTATTGTTTGAAATTGGCACCGAAGAAATACCGGCAAAATTTATGCCCGGCACTTTAAAACAGTTAAAAGAACTGGCAGCCGCTAAAATGCAGGAGCTGCGTATTCCGTTTGAAGATATTACCGTTTACGGTACCCCGCGCCGCATGGCGTTTATTGCCAGCGGCGTTGCGGAAACCCAGGCGGATGTTGTTGTTGAGGCAAAAGGGCCTTCCGTTAAAATTGCCTATGTAAGCGGCGCGCCCAGCAAAGCCGCGCAGGGTTTTGCGCGCGGCCAGGGCGTGGACGTAAAAGACCTTGTGGTGCGCGACAACTATGTTTACGCCGTTAAACACCTGGCAGGCCAGCCGGTTACCGACCTTTTGCCGGGCCTTTTAATGGACATCTTAACTTCGCTGAGCTTCCCCAAAACTATGCGCTGGGCAGATTACGACTTCCGTTTTGTGCGCCCCATCCGCTGGCTGGTTGCCCTTTTTGGCGACCAGATTGTGCCCGTTGAAATCTGCGGCGTAAAAAGCGGCAAATTCAGCATGGGCCACCGTTTTATGCAGCAGTCGCTTAAAGCCGCTGCCGAAAGCCAGGGCCTTCTTAGCGCTGCGCTGACAAAAGTTGGCAATAAAGTTTATTCCGCACTGGCGGGAGTTAAAGGCGCGGTAGAAATTCCGACTGCGGGCGACTATAAAAAAGTTATGTATGACAACTTTGTAATGGTTGACCAGGACGAACGCCGCGCGCTGATTTTGCAGCAGATTAAAGATTTGGCTGCGCAGAACGGCGGCGAAGCCGAAATTAACGAAGATTTGCTGGAAGAAGTAAACTACCTTGTTGAATGGCCGACCGCGCTGTGCGGCAAGTTTGAAGAAAAATTCCTGAGCCTGCCGAAAGAATGCATCATCACCCCGATGCGCGAACACCAGAGATACTTCCCGGTGCTGGATGAGGACGGCAATTTGCTGAACAAATTTATTACCGTGCGCAACGGCGGCAGCGAACACCTGGACATTGTAACCCACGGCAACGAGCGCGTGCTGCGTGCGCGTTTAAGCGATGCTGAGTTTTTCTTTAACGAGGACCGCGCCGTTAAACTTGAGGACCGTTTGGAAAAACTTAAAACCGTTTCCTTCCAGGAAGGTTTGGGCAATATGTACGATAAGAGCGAGCGCCTGGTTAAACTTGCCGAGATGCTGCGCTTTGCCATTAACGTTAATGTTGACGAAGAAAACCTGCGCCGCTGCGCATTGCTGTGCAAAACTGACCTTGTTACCGGCATGGTAATTGAATTTACTGAGCTGCAGGGCGTAATGGGCCGCGAATATGCGCTGCTTGACGGCGAAAAGCCGGAAGTTGCCGCCGGCATTTACGAACATTACCTGCCGCGCTTTGCCGGCGATGAGCTGCCGCAAAGCACTATCGGCAGGCTGGTAGGCATCGGCGATAAGCTGGATAACATCTGTGCAACTTTCAGCCGCGGGCTGGCGCCGACCGGTTCGCAAGACCCGTATGCGCTGCGCCGCCAGGCACTTGGCGTTATCAATATTCTGCTGGACGCTAATTATCATCTTTCTTTGGCAAAAGTTATTGCCGGAACGCTGTACCTGCTGGATATTAAACCGGAAGAAACCGGTAAACTGGTGCCGCAGATTATGGACTTCTTTAAACAGCGCCTGCGCAACCTTTTGATGGAACAGGGCATCCGTTATGACGTTATCGACGCTGTATTTGCGGATAAACGCAACGACGACGTTGTTGACCTTGCCGCACGCTGCAAAGCGCTTGCCGCTTATGTCGAAGCAGGCGGTGCTGAGGCGCTGGTACAGGTATCGGTGCGCGTAAGCAATCTTTGCAAAAAAATCGAAAAAGAAGTTGCCATCAGCGGCGCGCTGTTTAAAGACGGCAGTGAAACTGCACTGCACGAAACAGTTGGTGCTGTAAGCAAGGAGATTATTCCGGAAATTGTGCTGTACGATTATGCTGCAGTGCTGAAAGCAGCCGAAAAGGTTATTACGCCCGTCAACACCTTCTTTGACAACGTAATGGTTATGGACGAGGACGAAAACGTTAAAAATAACCGCTTGGCACTGCTTGAAGAAGTACGCGGCATCGTTAACGCCGTTGGTGATTTAAGCTTGCTGGTGCTGTAAGCTGTAATTAAAGGCTTAAATAAATAATTTGCTTTTTAAACCTCCCGTTGGTACGCAAAGCCGGCGGGAGGTTTTGCGTAAATATGTCAGGCATTGCTGCAAACGTACTTTACTGCAAAGCACTATTTACGGCGCTATCTCAGTTTAGAGATAGCGCCTGTTTTACACAGGTATTTTAGGTACTGCTGCTTCCTTACGTTAGTACTTTAGGGAACAAGGTAGATTATAATAATAATCTTTGAATTACTTAAGAACAAGGTAAGAACTTATAGGCGGCAAAGAAAAGAACAAGAGAAAAAACAGACAAAAAAGAGAACAAGAAAAGAAACTTACACCCACATAAACGGATTTTTAAGCAGTAAAATTTACCTGTCACGAAAAAATATTTAAAAAATTTTTTGGCAGTGGTAAATTTTTTAAACCATTATGCCGTTTATATGGCTGAGGGGCAATAAAAGCGGCAAAAGCAAAACCGTGTAATTTTTATCACTGCGTATCTGTTGCGGCGGCTTTGGCTATGATAAAATATTGGCGGGGGCAATTAAAAAATTGCGTTTTAAATTTAGCGTCCGGCGTTATTGGCGCAGCGGTTTGGCTAAAACAGTTTCCGGGCGTGGCTAAACATAAATTTGCGAAAGAGGTTACAGCATGAAAGATTTTTTACTGGTGGATTTTGAATTTACGACTTATACTAAACCGGTGGGCCGCCCGCGCGGATTCTTTTCGGAGATTATCGAAATTGGTGCGGTGAAGTTGACGGGTGCGGAACTGCAAGAAGCTGGCAAAATACAGAATTTTGTAAAGCCGCATTTTTACCCCAAGCAGGCTAAAGACAGCATGGACTTTTGCATGATTACCGAAAAAGACATGAAAAAAGGCATTGAATACCCGGAAATGGTGGCGAAGCTGGCGGAGATTTACGAAGCCGGGCAGACCTATTTTGTTGCCTGGGGCACGGAAGATTACAAGGTTTTAAACACCGGCTGCGAGCGCCACAAAATTGAAAACCCCGTGCAGTTTGAAGATTACCTTGACCTTGCCGAAGCCTATAAACTGTGGAAGGGCGACGAGCTGACGACCGGGCTGAAACGTGCAACCGAGGAGCAGGAGGTAGACACCGCAGGTTTATGGCACACTGCTTACGACGATGCTGCCAATACCGGCAAACTGCTGGTAAAAATGCTGCAAAAAGGCTGGACTCCGGAACTTTATTTTGAGCAAAAAGCTGTTTACGATGCAGAAAAAGCAGAACGCAAACTGCACGGAAAATAAAGTTTAATAATAAACAAAAGCGCACTCGTATATAACGGGTGTGCTTTTAATATCTTTACAGTTTTATATTTTTCTGTTACAATAATCAGGCAAATGTGCTGCCATAACGGTAGGCGGTTAGCCCTCCCCGGAGGGACTGTGACCCTTCGTTGACATAGAAATCCGGCGTTAGCAGAAAGCCAAAGCCGGAAATACTGTGCAGGAGGGGATAGTATGGATGTTATTGATTTACTAACCATTATTGGTTACACAATAACAGTCTTTTCCTTAGGCTATGCCCTCGGAAAAGACTACGCTAAAAAACAGTAACAACCGCCGGAGCCTAGCAAACTTGGGCGGTTGTTACTTATAATAACTTTTCAATTTTGCGGCTAACCGTCTATCGGCAGCCGTTTGTTTTTCTATAATTATTATAACAAACATAGCGTAAAAGTCAATTTGTGCTATAATTAAATTATAATTTCTACATAAAATTAGCGTAGGCTTACTGCAAAAATTGCTGAATGCTGTAAATTTATGGTATAATTTATTATTAAAGATTTTTGGAGGTAAGTATGATTTTAGATAAAAATACTGCAAAGCCGGGCGAGGGAAAAAGTTATTTTATCCTTAATTATGGCTGCCAGATGAACGAGAGCGACGCTGAGCATTACGCCGGCCAGCTGGAGGATTTGGGTTACGCCAAGGCGGATGATTTTCACAACGCCGACGTTGTAGTAGTAAACACCTGCTGCGTGCGCGAGAGTGCGGAAAAGCGCATTTTGGGCAAGATTGGCGAACTGAAGCGCGTTAAAGAAAACCACCCGGGGCAGATTATCTGCGTGGCGGGCTGCATGGCGCAGAAAGACGGCGAAAAGCTGATTAAAAAGCATCCGCAGATTGACCTTTTAATTGGCACGGCACATGTTAACAGTTTTAAAGAGATTTTGCTGGGCTTTTTGTCCGAAAAAGGCGGCCGCATTTACGACGATATGGCAATCTCAGGCAGCGAGTTTGAGGGCAGCCGCGTGCGCCAGAGCGGTTTTTCGGCGTGGATACCTATTATGTACGGCTGCAATAATTTTTGCACCTACTGTATTGTGCCGTATGTACGCGGGCGCGAGCGCAGCCGCAGTATCGAAAATATTGTGGAAGAAGTGGAGCAGGCAGTCGCCAAAGGCTACAAAGAGTTTACGCTGCTGGGGCAAAACGTAAATTCTTACGGTAAGGATTTTGGCGGTAAAGGCATGTTTGCCAAACTGCTGCGCCGCGTAAACGAAGTGCCGGGCGTGGAGCGCATCCGCTATATGACGAGCCATCCGCGCGATATGGGCGAGGACGTTATCCGCGCCGTTGCGGAATGCGGGCATGTGTGCGAAAACTTCCATATTCCGTTCCAGGCGGGCAGCAGCCGTATTTTAAAGCTGATGAACCGCGGTTACACGCGCGAACAGTATCTTGATTTAGTGGCAATGATTCGCCGCTATGTGCCGGACGCCGCGATTACAACCGATATTATTGTAGGCTTTCCCGGTGAAACGGAGGAGGATTTTGAGGACACGCTGTCGCTGGTGAAAGAGGTAGGCTTTGACGCTGCCTACACCTTTATTTACAGCAAACGCAGCGGTACGCCTGCCGCCAAAATGGAAGGGCAGGTGCCGCTGGACGTGAAGAAAGCGCGCCTGAACCGTTTAATGGCGGCGCAGAATGAAAACAGCCTTGCGCGCAACCAGGAAATGGTTGGCAAAACTTACGAGGTGCTTGCTGAAGGTCCGAGCCAGAACAACGCCGGCGTGTGGTGCGGCAGGACGCGCACCAATAAATTGGTGCTGTGGCCCACGGAAGGGCGCACTTTTACCGCAGGGCAAAAGGTTAACGTAAAAATCTGCAACGCGCAGACTTGGCTTGTGAAAGGACAGGCGGAATAAATGGCTGCAAACTATACGCCGATGGTGCAGCAGTATCTTGAGGTTAAACGCCAGCATCAGGATGAGCTGCTGTTTTTCCGTTTAGGCGATTTTTACGAAATGTTTTTTGATGACGCTTTAACGGCGTCGCGCGAACTGAATATTACGCTTACCGGGCGCGCGGGCGGGCTGGAAGAACGCATACCTATGTGCGGCGTGCCCTACCACAGCGTGGACGGCTACATTGCCAAGCTTATTAAAAAGGGCTACCGCATTGCCATTTGCGAGCAGGTGGAGGACCCCAAACTTGCCAAAGGCATTGTGGAACGCAAGGTTATTAAAATTATTACGCCGGGCACCGCGTTAAGCGAGCAGCTTTTGGACGATAAGCACAACCGTTTTTTGGCGTTTTTGCAGCAGGAGGGCGCGCGTTTGTGCCTGGTGGCGGCAGATATTTCGACCGGCGAATGCCAGTGGTTTACCGGCGAGGGCAGCGAAATGCTGAGCGCCGCAGAGGAGCAGCTGTTCCGTATGCAGCCGGCGGAAGTTGTGGTGTACAGCGGCATTGAAAACTGGGACAAGCTGGAAGAATGGCTGAAAGCCAAACTGCCTGACTGCGCGCTGAGCTTTTACCAGGAAGAAAACGAAAACGCTGCTTATTTTGACGTGCATTTCCCGGACAGCGAATACGCTAATGACGCTTTGGTGCGCAGCGCTGCGGAACACATGCTGCGTTATTTGCATAGCACTGTTAAGGCAGATTTAACGCATATCAACCGGTTAACGCGCATTGCGACTGAAAAATTTATGAACCTTGACGCTGCCGCTATCCGCAATTTGGAGCTTGTAAAGAACATGCGCGACGGCAGCAAACGCGGCACGCTGCTTGACGTTTTGGATTTTACCGTTACCAGCATGGGCGCACGCAAACTGCGCAGCTGGATTGAATGCCCGCTTTTGGATTTGGCGCAGATTAGCGCCCGCCAGCAGGCGGTAAAAGAACTGGTTGAAAATTTGCAGCTGCGCACCGGGCTGGAAGAAGAAATGAAAAAGGTTTTCGACCTGGAACGCATTATCTCCCGTATCGAAGTGGGCAGCGCTAATGCGCGCGACCTTGTTGCCCTGCGCAGTTCGCTTGCCGTTTTGCCGGGCGTTAAGGATCTGCTGAACAACGCTTCAAGCCGCCTGCTTACGCATCTCGCCGGGGGCATACACCTGCACCAGGAAATTTACGATACGCTTGCAGCGGCGATTGTAGATGAACCGCCGTTTTCTGTCCGCGAGGGCGGTATGATACGCAGCGGTTACGATATGGAACTGGACGAACTGCACAGCATTGCCAGCGATAACAAAACATGGATGCAGAACTTTGAGCAGCGCATTAAGGACGAAACCGGCATTAAAACGCTGAAAGTAGGCTACAACAAAGTTTTCGGTTATTATATAGAAGTCAGCAAGGGACAATCGGCTGCCGTGCCGGATTATTTTGTGCGCAAGCAAACACTCGTCAACGCCGAGCGTTACATTGTGCCGGAACTTAAAGATTTTGAAAACAAAATTTTAAGCGCCAAAGAAAAAATTGAGCAGCTTGAATACTATATTTTTAACAAACTGCGCGAGCAGATACGCGCCAAAATACCGGAGATTCAGCAGACGGCGCGCGCGCTGGCGAATATTGACGTGCTGGCATCGCTGGCGGAGGCGGCTTTTAAATATAACTACATTAAGCCGGAACTTAACAGCCGCAGCGAAATACGCATTTTGGACGGCCGTCACCCCGTTGTGGAGCGCCTTTTGGAGCGCGATATTTTTGTGCCCAACGACACCAACTTAAACAGCACGGACGAGCGCATGATTATCATTACCGGGCCGAACATGGCTGGTAAATCAACCTATATGCGCCAGGTAGCGCTGCTTACGCTGATGACGCAAATGGGCAGCTTCATCCCTGCGCGGCAGGCAAGCATTTGCCCGGTGGATAAAATTTTTACGCGCGTGGGCGCCAGCGATGACCTTGCCACGGGGCAGAGCACCTTTATGGTAGAGATGAACGAAGTGGCGCAGATTTTAAAATACGCCACCAAAAACAGCTTGATTATTTTAGACGAAGTGGGGCGCGGCACCAGCACTTTTGACGGCATGAGCATTGCCCGCGCCGTGATGGAATACATTCACGAAAAGATTAAGGCTAAAACGTTGTTTGCCACGCATTACCACCAGCTGATTGAGCTGGAAAACACGATGGAGGGCGTAAAAAATTACAGCGTCGCCGTTAAAGAACGCGGCAACGACATTGTATTTTTGCGCCGTATTGTGCGCGGCGGCAGCGATAAAAGCTATGGCGTGCACGTTGCGCGTTTGGCGGGTTTGCCCAAAAAAGTTTTGGATCGCGCCAACGAATTTTTAAAGGAATACGACAGCGAACAGCCGAAACAGGCGCAGCCCGCACCAGCGAGTGATTCTGGCATGATGGGCTCGCTGTTTGGCAGCGCTTTGCAGCAGCGGCTTGCCAATATGGACGTTATGAGCATGACGCCGATAGAGGCGATGAACACGCTGTATAAATTGCAGGAGGAGGCTAAGCGCGAAGGAGGTGCTTTATGACCGCAGGCGCAGAAGTAAAGCTTTTAGACCAGAACACCGCCAACCAGATTGCGGCTGGCGAAGTAGTAGAAAAGCCCGCGTCCGTAGTTAAGGAGCTTGTAGAAAACGCCCTTGACGCAGGCGCGGATAAAATAGAAGTAACCATTTTTGAAGGCGGCACGCAGTACATCCGCGTGGCGGATAACGGCAGCGGCATGACGGAAGCCAACGCCAAACTTGCGGTGCTGCGCCACGCCACCAGCAAAATCCGCGCGGCGGAAGATTTAATGAGCCTGCATACGCTGGGTTTCCGCGGCGAGGCTTTGCCGAGCATTGCTTCCGTAAGCAACTTTCAGCTGTTAACCCGCCCGGCGGATGAAGAATTTGCCACCAGCATCCGCATTGACGGCGGCGACCAGACCGAATGCCAGCAAACCGGCGGGCAGGCGGGCACAACAGTTATTGTAGAAAACCTGTTTTTTAACGTACCGGCGCGCCGCAAATTTTTGCGTACCAACGCGACGGAAGGGCGCTATATTAACGAACTGTTGACGCGCCTTGCGCTTTCGCGCCCGGAAGTACGTTTTAAGCTGACAAGCAACGATAAAGAAGTTTTAAGCACGCCTGGCAACGGCAGCCTGTTTGATGCGATTACCGCGCTGTACGGCAAAAAGGTAAGCGGCGAGCTTTTAAAAGTAGATTTTACCGGCACGGATATTAAAATCAGCGGCTATATCGGCAAGCCCACGCTATTAAAAGGCACGCGCCAGTGGCAGACTTTTATGGTTAACGGGCGCATTATTAATAACCGTATGATGAGCAAAGCTATCGACCACGCCTATCAGTCGCAGATTCCCAAAAGCGGCTTTCCCTTTGCCGTGCTGATGGTGAAAGTAGATACGCATACCATTGATGTTAACGTGCATCCGCAAAAAAGCGAGATAAAGTTCAGCGACGACAGCGTAGTGTACAAAGCCGTGTATAAAGCGCTGACGGACGCGCTGACACGCCCGATGAGCGCTAAACCGCAGCAGGCGCTGGATTTGCTGCCTGACAGCGAACTGGCGGTGTTTAAACCGGTGGGGCAGGGCGTTATTACGGACGATATGCCGCTGCCAAAAAACGAAACGGCGGAACCTGTGCGCACTCAGCAAGCGCCCCAATATACGCAGCCTGCGCCGGTGTATGACGGCATTTTTAAACCGCAGCCGCCTAAGGCGGAGCCTAAACCCGTGCAGCCTTCCGTTTGGAAAGAGCCGGAATATACCTATAAACCGCCGAAAACGGAACCGGTGTACACCATTAACGAAGTGCGCGAAGAGTTTAAAAAGCAGGACAGCGTTGCCGATAACGCCATCGGCTTTACTGATACTAACAACGAAACAGAAACTATCTGGCCCATTGGGCAGGTGGATAAAACCTTTATCATCGCGCAAAGCGAGGATACGCTGTATTTGATTGACCAGCATGCCGCGCACGAGCGCATTTTGTACGATAAATTCGTCAACGCGCACAACGATATACCAGCGCAGACGATGCTGATGCCGCTGTACATCGACGTTGCCGCGCACGATACGGAAATTATCGAGCAGCACCGCGATGACTTTTTGCGCCTGGGCGTAGATGTGGAGCCAGCGGGCGAAACGATGCTGCGCGTATCCAGCCTGCCGGCTGATATTAAGGCGGACGGCGCGGAGGACTTCATCCGCGAAATTACCAAAATGCTGAGCGAGATGAAAAACATTAGCGCCAGCGACCTGCGCCAAAACATGCTGCACATGATGGCGTGCAAGGCGGCAATTAAGGCTGGCGAAGCGCTGAACATGCGCCAGATGCGCCAGCTGATAATTGATTTGTGCAACACGGAGCACCCGTTTACCTGCCCGCACGGACGCCCGTGTATGATAGAAATCAGCTCGGCAGAGCTTTATAAAATGTTTAAACGTACATGATTAAATTTGCGGTAACGGCAGGGCGCAACAGCGGCTTACAGTGGCAGGCGCGCGCCTGGGCACAGGGCTTTGGCGCGCCGTATTTGCGGCGCGGGCGCAGCGGCAGCCTTGAAGAATTGTGCCAAAAGCATAACGTGGGCGCGCTTTTGGTAGCTACTAAACTTGGCCCGCAAGTGTTTACAGAAGAAGGCAGGTTCTTTTTTCACCCAAGCATGGCGGATTTGCGCCTAAAGCATATTGCCGCCGGTGAGCCGGACCATTTAATAGAAGCGCTGGCGTTAACGCCCGGCAAAAAAGTGCTGGACTGCACTTTGGGGCTTGCCAGCGACGCCATTGTGGCAAGCTGCGCAGTGGGCACTGCGGGAACAGTTACCGGTGTGGAAGCATCGCCGCTGTTGGCATTTACGGTGGCGCGCGGGCTACAGGCATATGTAAGCGGCAGGGCGGAAGTTGACGCCGCTATGCGCAGGGTACGGGTGGTGCGCGCCGAAGCCGCGGCTTATTTGCGGGCTGTGCCGCCGGACAGTTTTGACGTTGTTTATTTTGACCCGATGTTCCGCTTCGGAGTAAAAACATCGGCGAATATGAAACCACTGCGCCCCTTGGCATACGAAAAACTGCTGGACGCCAAAACAATCAGCCTGGCGCTGAAAGCCGCACCGCGCGTAGTAATAAAGGAACGCAGCGAGGACTACCTAAAAAGCCTTGGCTGCACGGAAATACAGGGCGGCAGGTACAGCCGCGTAAAATACGGAATTATCAGGAGAGAGCAATGAAAAAGAAAATAGCCGTCATCCTCGGCCCGACGGCAACCGGCAAAAGCCACTGCGGCATCGGGCTGGCGCAGGCGCTTGACGGCGAAATTATCTCGGGCGACTCAATGCTGGTATACCGCGGTATGGATATCGGCACCGCCAAACCAACGCCGGAAGAACTGGCGCTGGTGCCGCACCATTTGGTGGATATTCTGCCGCCGGACGCTTCGTTTAACGTAGTGGATTTTAAACAGCAGGCAGAACGCCTGATTGACGAAATTACCGAGCGCGGCAAACTGCCCATCATTGTAGGCGGCACCGGGCTGTACATTAAAGCACTGCTTGAAGATTACCAGTTCAGCTCCATGGGCGAGGACAGCGCCCTGCGTGCGGAGTTGGAAGCGCTTTTGGCACAGCATGGCAAGGAAGCGTTATACGCGCGGCTTGTAAAATCCGCACCGGCGGAAGCTGGTAAAATTGATATTAACAATACGCGCCGGGTAATACGCGCTATTGAAGCGGCTGAAAGCGGCGAAGCAATTTCGCACTCGCGCGGCAGCGGGCTGGCGTATAATGCGGCGGTGTTCGGCCTGCGCATGGAGCGCGGCGTGCTATATAAGCGCATAAACCGCCGCGTAGATATTATGCTGGCGCAGGGGCTGGTGCAAGAAACGCGCCGCCTGCTGGCACAAGGCGTGCCCGAAACGGCGCAGTCCATGCAGGCTATAGGCTACCGGCAAACGGTGCTGTATTTAAAAGGCGAGTGGGATGAAGCAACTGCCGTTGATAAAATTAAGCAGGCGACACGCAACTTTGCCAAGCGGCAGTTTACCTGGTATAAAAAAATGCCATACGCCGAATGGTTTGACTTGCCGGAACAGCCTGATTATGCTGGCGTAACGGCTGAGATGATAAAGAAAGTCCAAGCAAAATTTACTGAATAAGATTTTTAAATAAAATAT
>DXVZ01000163.1 GCA_019417125.1 Phascolarctobacterium sp. | reverse complement strand
CTTTAATAGTAATTAGTGCTAAAATTAGCTTATGGTAATTGAATAGATGAATTAAAGGCGCTTTTCGGCTTAATCAGGCAAAGCCGGTGCAAATCCGGTACGGTCCCGCCGCTGTGTGCGTAAAGCAAGTCAGCAGCCTGCCTTTAGTTGCTTTCCGGTGCTGCGTGTGACGGCATGGTAGCGAGGATTTTTAAATGGCCTTTAACATTTGCATTACTCCCTGCTGCCGTACGTTAAGCAGCAGGGAGTTTTATCATGATTATCAGGAAGCTTTTTATGAGGGAGATGGTGTGTTTTGTCAAATAAACAGTTATTATGGCGAATCGGGCAGATAGTGCTTGTGCTTTTGGGCATCAGCTTTATTACCTTTGCGCTGGTAATGCTTTCTCCGGGCGACCCTGTACGCCAGATGATTGCTGGCAACGAAGACATCGTCGTCAGCCAGCAGGAAATTGAAGCGCTGCGCCACGAGCTGGGGCTGGATAAACCGTTTATTTTTCAGTACCTCGACTGGCTGGGACGTGCCGTGCAGGGCAATTTTGGTTTTTCATACATGGTAAAGAAACCTGTTGTGGAAGAACTGATGCACAGCCTGCCGGCGACAGTTATCCTTGCGGTAGCTTCCACGGTATTTATGCTGGCAGTATCTATTCCAGCAGGAATTTACAGCGCCGTTAAGCACAACAGCTGGTTCGATTACCTGGTACGCGGGCTGACTTTCGTCGGTGTATCCGTACCTAACTTTTGGATGGGCCTGATGCTGCTGTGGATATTCGGCTTAAAGCTGGGCTGGTTTCCGATTGTCGGCGGGCGCGTGAGCCCCGAAACACTGGTGCTGCCCGCGCTGACGCTTGGCATTGTTATGGCGGCAAAATATACGCGCCAGGTGCGTGCAACGGTGTTAGAAGAACTTAACCAGGATTACGTGGTTGGCGCGCGTGCGCGCGGCATGAGCGAAAGCCATATTTTATGGAAGGAAGTTTTGCCTAACGCCATGCTGCCGCTGATTACGCTTTTGGGGTTATCATTTGGCAACCTTTTGGGCGGCGCGGCAGTTGTAGAAATTGTATTTTCGTGGCCTGGGCTGGGCTACCTTGCCGTACAGTCCATTATCTACCGCGATTTTCAGCTGGTGCAGGGTATTGTGCTGTGGATTGCGCTGATGTATATGCTGATTAACCTTATTATAGATGCGTCCTACAACCGTCTGGACCCGAGATTAAGAAAGGCAGGCAAGTAAAAGCATGAAAACACTTTTTAATGGCTTAAAAACTAACCGTGCCTTTGCAGTGACAAGTTTTTTTGTACTGCTCTTAATCGCCGTTGCGCTGGCAGCGCCGCTTATTGCCCCTTACGACCCGCTGGAAGCGGTAATGCGCAACGCTTACATGCCGCCTTCTTCAGAGCATTTGTTTGGCACAGATAAGCTGGGGCGCGATAATTTCAGCCGTATTTTGTACGGCGCAAGTTATTCGCTTTCGAGCGTGTTAGTTTTGGTTGCCATCATCTTTTTGGTTGGCACAACGCTGGGCGTGCTGGCAGGCTATTACGGCGGCAAGGTGGATATCGTCATTATGCGTTTGGCGGATATGATGATTTCTTTCCCCGGCATGATACTGGCGATTGCCATTGCAGGCATCCTCGGCGGCAGCCTGATTAACGCGATTATTGCGCTGACGATTGTAACCTGGACTAAATACGCGCGTCTTGCGCGCAGCATGGTTTTAAAAGTAAAAAAACGCGACTACGTGGAGGCCGCCATAGTTAACGGCGGCACTTCGGTGCATATTTTGTGGCAGCATATTCTGCCCAATATTTTACCGCTGATGGTAATTACGGCAGCGGCAGATATCGGCGCCATGATGATGGAGCTGGCGGGGCTTTCCTTCCTCGGCTTCGGCTCGCAGCCGCCGGCTCCGGAATGGGGTTTAATGCTTAACGAAGGCCGCCAGCAGCTGCAAACGGCTCCGTGGCTGATGATATTCCCGGGCCTTGCGATTTTTATAACGGTAGTAATTTTTAACCTGTGGGGCGACGCGCTGCGTGATGTGCTTGACCCACGCCAGGAAGAGTAAATAACAAAATCAGATAAACGGAAAACGGAAAGGAAGATAACCAGATGAGAAAAACAGCTAAAATTACGGCAGCACTTGCAATGATTGGACTTTTGGCGCTGGCAGCGGCAGGCTGCAGCGGCGATTCCGCCAAAGGCGGCGAAGCGAAAGATACCTTAAAATTTGGCGTTACCAATTTTGCCGACAGCCTTGAACCTACAGATAACTATTTTGGCTGGATTGTAATGCGTTACGGCCTGGGTGAATGCCTTGTTAAGTTTGATAAACAGATGAACTCCGTGCCCTGGCTTGCCGAAAGCTGGAGCGTGAGCGACGATAAACTGACCTGGACTTTTAAAGTGAACGATAAAGCCGTGTTCAGCAACGGCAACAAGGTAACCGGCGAAGCGGTTAAAAAATCCATTGAACGTACTTTTGAAAAAGCTCCGCGCGCCAAAGCGATGTTTGAATACGACACTATTACTGCCGACGGACAGAACGTAATGATTAAAACTAAAAAACCGGTAGCAACCCTGCCGGGGATGCTGGGAGACCCGCTGTTCATCATTATTGATACCAGCGTAACTGACCGCGACTACGCTAAACAGGGGCCTATCTGCACCGGCCCGTATATGGTTAAGGAATACAGCAAGGCTAAAGCTGTTATGGACGCTAACCCCAATTACTGGGACGGCAAAGTTCCGTTTAAACACGTAGAAATTCCGTCTATCGACGACCCGAACACCCGTGCTATGGCATTGCAGAGCGGCGAAATAGATATGGCAATTAACATTGCGCCGGGCGATTTGCAGCTGTTCCAGGATAAAGATAAATTCAATATCAGCAGCATTGCTTCGCTGCGCGACGTACTGGCACGCATTAACGTCAGCGAAGGCAAGCCAATGGCGGATAAACGCCTGCGTGAAGCGCTTCTTTCCGCTTTGGACCGCGAAACCTACTGCAAAGTGCTGCTGAAAGACACCTTTGTGCCGGGCGGCCCGTATCTGCCTCCTTCCGTTGATTACGGCTTTGACGAACTGAAAGCCATGGATAAAAACCAGTATAATGTAGAGCGCGCTAAACAGCTGTTGGCTGAAGCAGGTTGGCAGGACACCAACGGCGACGGCTATGTAGATAAAGACGGTAAAAATCTTGAATTGGACTTTATTTTTTACAGCGGACGTGCCGAGTTGCCGCTGTTTGCCGAAGCAACCCAATCCGATGCTAAAAAGGTTGGCATTAAAGTTAACTTGCAGAACGTAGACTACAACGTGCTGGACGGCATCGGTGTACGCGGTGAATACGACCTTTTGATTTCCAACATCCTGACCTTGCAGGCAGGCGACCCGGAAGTATTTATTAATCAGTACATTAAAACCAATATTAACGGCAGCAACCCGCAGAACGGAAGCGGTTACAGCAACCCCGAATTTGACGCTTTAAGCGATAAGCTGGCTATTGAATTTGACCCTGCCAAACGCCGCGAGCTGGTAATTGAAATGGAAAAAATTATTCTTGAAGACGCTGCTTCTTTAGTCTTTGGCTATCCGCAAACCAATATGGTAAGCAATAAATCCATCGCCGATGCGGAAATTCTGCCGTGCGACTACTACTGGCTGACCAAAGACATTAAACCAGCAAAATCTTAATGAAGAAGGGCTTCTGCTATGCTTCTTGACGTAAAAAATTTAAACGTCAGTTACGGTGATAAGCTTACCGTAAGCGGCGTTAACCTTGAACTTGATAAAGGAGAAATACTGTCTATTGTCGGAGAATCAGGCAGCGGCAAAACTACGGTTATCCGCGCTATTATGGGCTGCCTGCCCGGCAGGGGGTATGTTTCTGGCGGCAGCATTACCTTTGACGGGCGCGATATGCTTGCCAATACGCGCGAGGACTGGCGTAAAATGAGCGGCAGCGAAATGTCGATGATTTTTCAGGACAGCGGCAATATGATAAACCCTATCCGCCGCATCGGCGAACAGTTTATTGATTATATCCTGGTGCACGCGCCGGAAAAATCCAAACAGGAAGCCCACGCTATGGCAATTAAAATGCTGACCGATGTGCGCCTGCCAAATGCGGAAAACGTAATGAACAGTTATCCGTTTGAGCTTTCGGGAGGTATGCGCCAGCGTGTAGGCATTGCTATGGCGATGGTGTTCAGCCCTAAACTGCTGCTGGCGGATGAGCCCACCAGCGCGCTGGACGTTACTACGCAGGCGCAGATTATCCGCCAGATTGTAGATGTGCGCAACCAGTATAACGCGGCGGTCATCATCGTAACGCACAACCTCGGCGTGGCGTCGTACATGTCAAATAAAATAATGGTTATGAAAAACGGGCACGTGGTAGAAAGCGGGCGGCGTGAGGACATCATCGGCAACCCGCAGCACGAATATACCAAAGAGCTGCTTGCAGCCGTGCCGGTAGTGGGGGATACGTGTTATTATGACAGATAAACAAAAGCAGCCTCCGGTAATACTTGAAATAAAAAATTTAACTAAAAAATTCGCCGTGGACGGCGGCAGATTTTTAACGGCGTGTGACAACATCAGCCTGCATGCTTACGAGGGGCAGACGTTGGGCATCATTGGCGAATCCGGCTGTGGCAAAAGCACGCTGGTGCGCACCATTTTGCAAATTCATCCCGCAACGGCGGGCGAGGTTATTTTTGAAGGCAAGGATATTTTAAAACTAAAGGGCGAAGCGGCGCGCCAAAACAGGCGCAAAATACAAATGGTGTTTCAGGACCCTAACACTGCCTTTAACCCCAAAATGAAAGTTAAAGATATTTTATGCGAGCCTTTAAAAAACTTCGGTTTAATTAAAAACAGCGAAGTTGACGCCAAAGCGGCGGAACTTTTACACATGGTTGAGCTGCCGGAAGAATTTAAAGACCGTTATCCGCACAACATGAGTGGCGGACAGCGCCAGCGCTTAGGCATTGCGCGCGCGCTTTCGCTGGAGCCGAAAATTGTGGTGTGTGACGAAGCGACGAGCGCGCTGGACGTATCGGTGCAGGAGAAAATATGCGAGCTTTTGGTGCGTTTGCAGAAAGAAAAGGGCATTACCTATCTTTTCATCTGCCATGATATCGGGCTTGTTGATTTGATGTGCCACCAGGTAGCGGTTATGTACCTTGGCAACGTGCTGGAGTACATCGGCGGCGGCAGGCGCATTGGCACGGAAGGAATACACCCATATACCAAAGCGCTGATGAAATCGGTATTTAAGGTGGATTTTAAACCTGGCGAAAAAATTGAGCCGCTGGAAAGCGAAATACCCAGCCCGCTGGATTTGCCGCAGGGCTGCCCTTTCCAAAGCCGCTGTGAATACTGTAAGGACGTTTGCTGCGAGGTAAAGCCGCAGCTTAAACAAATTGCACCGGACCATTTGGTGGCGTGCCACTTAGTTAACGGAAATTTTTAAGCTAATGTAAAAACTAAATAAAAAAACCGCTGTAAAGCGGTTTTTTTGTTATAATTATGTTATACAGTATCGAAAATTTTTGTTGGCAAGGGGGAAGCCTGATGGATAAATACATTATGGCGCTGGATTTAGGGACAACCAGCTGCCGCTGCATTATATTTGATAAAAACGGACGGATTTGCAGTGCGGCGCAAAAGGAGTTTACCCAGTATTTTCCGCAGCCAGGCTGGGTTGAACATGATGCGGAGGAAATTTGGGCAACCCAAACCGGCCTGATGTATGAAGCGATGAGCAAAATTGATATTACTATTAACGAAATTGCCGGCATTGGCATTACCAATCAGCGCGAAACTACGGTTTTATGGGATAAAGAAACCGGACGCCCTGTGCATAAAGCGATTGTGTGGCAGTGCCGCCGCACGGCAGGTTATTGCGATGAACTGAAAAAACTTGGTATGGCGGAGTTTTTCCGCAGTAAAACAGGGCTGGTGCTGGACGCTTATTTTTCGGCAACCAAATTACGCTGGCTGCTTGATAATGTTGCGGGAGCACGCGAACGTGCGGAAAAGGGCGAACTGCTTTTCGGCACGGTTGACAGTTGGATTATTTGGAAACTTACCGGCGGCAAGGTACATGTAACCGATTACTCCAATGCATCTCGCACGATGCTTTTTAATATCCATACCTTAAAATGGGATGAAGAAATTTTACGCATTTTAAAAATTCCTCAGCAGATTTTACCAGAGGTTAAACCTTCGAGCTATGTTTACGGCTATACGGACAGCAACCTTTTTGGGCGCGAGGTGCCTATTGCGGGCGCTGGCGGCGACCAGCAGTGCGCATTATTTGGGCAAACCTGCTTTGGGCGCGGCGAAGTAAAAAATACTTACGGCACAGGCGGCTTTATGCTGATGAACACGGGCGATGCGCCGGTAAATTCGCGTAACGGGCTGGTTACAACTATCGCCTGGGGCGCAGATGATAAAGTTGAATATGCACTGGAAGGCTCGATTTTTGTTGCCGGTGCTGCCGTGCAGTGGCTGCGTGACGAACTTGGGCTTATCCGCCATGCTGCGGAATCGGAAGTACTGGCTAAATCTGTGCCCGACGCCAACGGCTGCTATGTTGTGCCTGCTTTTGTAGGGCTGGGCGCGCCATATTGGGATCAGTACGCCAGAGGCGCGATTGTTGGGCTTACAAGGGGCGTAAACCGTAATCACATTGTACGCGCAACTCTGGAATCCATAGCGTACCAGGTAAATGATGTTTTAATGGCGATGCAGGAAGACAGCGGCATGCAGATAACGTCTCTGCGTGTTGACGGCGGCGCGTGCGACAACGATTTTTTAATGCAGTTCCAGGCAGATATTTTAAATACTTCTGTTGTAAGGCCATACTGTATCGAAACAACGGCTATGGGCGCGGCATACCTGGCTGGGCTTGCCGTTGGCTATTGGCGGGGCAAGAAAGAAATTTTGGCGAACCATGTTATTGCTGCGGAATTTAAACCGCAGATGGGGCAGGCTAAAAGAGAAAACCT
>DXVZ01000162.1 GCA_019417125.1 Phascolarctobacterium sp. | reverse complement strand
GTTCCACGCCGTCGCCAATCATGGTAAAAACTTCCACATTCTTGCCGCCAACGGCGCGGGCAAACTCCGCCATCGGGTAAAAACTTGCCGCCACCTGCATTTTGCCGCCCGCAGTTTTATCTGCGCCGCCGCTGCCGCACGCCGCCGTTACAAGTGCCGCCGCCAGCAAAAACAGCGCTAAAAATTTTTTCATAAGCAACTCCTTATAACGCAAATAAAATAAATGTAAACAAATTATGTCTACACTGCTTTTTCATTGTATATTAATGTACACTCGCCTGCAATAGGTGTATAATAAAAATATCTAAATTTAACAGGGAGTGCAGCCATGCTAAAATTAAACATACCTAAAAACCAAATTGCCGCTTTTGATATAGACGCGCAGCAAACCTTTACGCCGCTGTGCCCGGACGAACTGCCAGTTGCCGGGGGAGACGCCATTGCCGGCGAACTTAACGCCCAGGCAGATTTTGCCGCAGTCCGCGTCGCTTCGCGCGATGCGCATAGCCAGAGCGCCGTGTGGATAGCCGGTAACGGGCACGCCCCGCTGACGCCGGTCGCAGGCTATGCAGACTGCGATTTATACTGGCCCAGCCATGCCATCGTCGGCACCAAAGGTTTTGATTTTATTCCGGGCCTTAACCCCAAGGCGTACAGCTACCAGGTTTACAAAGGCATTGAGCCCGATAAGCACCCCTACGGCGCCTGCTACCACGATTTAAAGGACACGCTTTCCACAGGCGTTATCGAATTTTTACAGTCGCGCGGCATCAAAGCCGTTATCTGCGGCGGGCTTGCCACAGATTACTGCGTTAAAACCACTGCCCTGCAATTAGTGCGCGCCGGTTTTACGGTTATCCTTAATCTTGCCGCCTGCCGCGGCATTGCGCCGGATACCGTTGCCGCCGCCATTGCTGAAATGCAAAAAAGCGGCGTTATCATTGTTAACAACAGTGCGGAACTGGAAGAACTGCTGTAATTACACCGGCACTTCCACAAATTCCGTGCTTACCTCATCCAACTCAACCGTGCGGTTCAGCGCCGCCGTCAGCCATTCTTCGGCTTCGGCTTTCTGTTCGCGCTTCATATACAGCATAATCTGCACGCGCTCGCCGTATTCGGCGCCGCTGACGGTAAAAATATCCTGACGGTACAGCTTGTTCATAATGCGCCCGGCTTCGCCCGGCGGCGCGCTTAACGCAAACACCGTCATTTCTACGCGGCGCGCCAAGCCTGCGGCATCCACCGCGCTGACGACGCTGCCCGTGTAGGCGCGCACCAAACCGCCTGCGCCCAGCTTAATGCCGCCAAAATAGCGTGTTACCACGGCAGCCACGCCGGTAAGCTCCTTTTTGCGCAGCACCTCCAGCATCGGCACGCCCGCCGTGCCGGAAGGCTCGCCGTCGTCGCTCGACCTTTGCTGCATTTCATTTATAATATAGGCAGAACAGTTATGCGTAGCGTCCCAAAATTCTTTTTTGGTGTTTTTAATAAACTCCTGTGCTTCCGCTTCGCTGCCAACTTTTTTTAACGTACAAATAAACCGCGATTTTTCAATCACCATTTCCGTACGGCAATCCTTTTGAATAGTATACATAAAACGCTCCTTTCTTATTTATTATAACATGGCAGCCAAGCCTGCCCAAATTCTTTTGCGGGGGGATGATTTACCGTTGACTGAATTAGTACCGCTTATCAGCGACCTGGCGATGATTTTAACGCTTGCCGGGCTGGCGACAATACTATGTAAAAAACTAAACCAGCCGCTTATCCTGGGCTATATGCTGGCGGGCTTCCTTGCCAGCCCGCACTTTTCACTGCTGCCCAACGTCATCGACAGCAGCAGCATCAGCATCTGGGCTGATATCGGCGTTATCTTTATTTTGTTCGACCTGGGACTCGATTACAACTTTAATAAAATAAAAAGCACCGCCAACACGGCAATCATCGCCGCCGTAACGGAATTTGTGGGCATTGCCTGCCTGGGCTTTGCCGCCGCGCAGCTTTTGGGCTGGAGCCTTACCGACAGTATTTTTACCGGCTGCATGCTGACAATGAGCTCCACCGCCGTCGTCAGCAAAACGCTGGGCGAACTGAACCTTCTGCAAAAACCTTTCGCGCCCATTGCCTTTGGCATTTTAGTACTGGAAGACATCTCCGGCATTATCATGATGGTTGTGCTTTCCACTTTAGCGGCGGCCGGCAGCGCCATCTCCGCCGGCGCAATGCTGCAAAGCATCGGGCTGTTGGTATTCTTCCTCATCATCTGCTTTGTCATCGGCATTTACTTTCTGCCAACCTTCTTTAAAAAAGCGCGCAATTATTTTAACGATGAAACGCTGCTCATCGTATCGCTGGGGCTGTGCCTCAGCATGGTCGTGCTCGCTTCCAAACTGGGCTTTTCGTCCGCGCTGGGCGCGTTTTTAATGGGTACGCTGCTTTCGGGCACCATTTACACCAACCGCACCAAAGTTTTGCTGGAACCAGTTAAAAACCTCTTTTCCGGTATTTTCTTCGTATCCGTCGGCATGATGGTTGACCCGTCCGTCATTACCGGCATGCCCGGCACCATCCTTTTGCTGGCGCTGACGCTGATTACCGGCAAGTGCGTTTTCACGTCGCTGGGCGTAATGCTTTCGGGCAAACAGCTTAAAACCAGTATGCGCTGCGGCTTTTCGCTGACGCAGCTGGGCGAATTTGCTTTCATCGTCGCCAACATCGGCGCAGGCTACGGGCTGACCAGCAAATTTTTATACCCGGTGTTCGTAACCGTTTCCGTACTGACGATTTTTACCACCAACACAATGGTTAAAAGCGCCGATATGGCTTACCGCCGCTTTTTACGCCTGCTGCCCAAACGCATTGCGCTGCTTTTAATTGACACGCACCGCGAAAACCAAAACGCGCCGCAGCATTCGGATTGGAAGCTGTATTTGCAGATTTACTTTACCCGAATGGCGGTATATTCCGTAATCCTGATTTTTATCGACTACCTTGCTATCAACAATATTCTGCCCTATTGCCGCGAGCTTTTGCCGTGGCCTTTCGGCGGCCTTTTAGCGGCGCTGCTGACGCTGCTGTTAATGTCGCCGTTTTTGGCGGCGATTATGGTCAGCCGCCTTGGCAGGCGCGACCTTGTTGCCAGCCTGTGGTTTCAAAAACGCGCCAACCGCCCGCCGATTATCCTGTTAATGTTCGCCAAAGTAGCGCTGGGGCTGTTCTTTATTATGCAGATTTTCACCTCCATTTTGGGGCTGCATATCGCCATTGCCATCGCCGCGGCACTGGTGCTGGCAAAATTCATCTACTCGTCAGATTTCCTCGTCAGCCGCTATTTGCAGATTGAATCGCACTTCTTAATCAACCTCAACGCCGAAAACCTTGCCGCCTCCGCCCAAAAGCGTGCTTCAGCAAGGCACGGCATGTGGCTGGACGAACAGCTTTACACCTGCGGCTACGAAATTATGCCTGGTTCGCCCTGGATTGGCTGGAGCATCCGCCGCCTGGACGTACACCGCAACTACAAAATCTTCATTATCGAACTGCATAACCGCCATGGCTATACGCCGGTGCCGTCGGGGCACACTGTGCTGCGCGAGGGCGACAAACTGCTCATCTGCGCCACGCAGAGCGTGCTGCATACCTTTGACGCCGCCATTAACAATATGAACCTGGGGCTGAAAAAGTTTACGGAAGAAATTACCCTGCACCAGTTTTTGGAGCAGGAAAGCAATACACGCAAAGAACAGGATATGCTGCTGTGCTACGCCATGCCCATTACCTCTGCTTCGCCGCTTGCCAAAAGCACGCTTAAAAAGAGCGACACCCTCTCCAAAGGCAAATGGCTGGCGCTGGGGCTGGAACGCGGCAATTACACTATTCTTGACCCTGACGCTTCGTTCGTTATCAACAACGGCGACATTTTATGGATTATCGGCAGCAGGCAAATGCTAAGCAGGCTGTTCCACGATACAACGTTATAAAAAATAACACCGCTTAAGCGGTGTTATTTTTTTGCTTATTGCCCCCTTTCCGTTAAAAGGTATACGTTGCCTGTACGTTAAAGCTGCCGCCCTGGCGTTCGCCGGCATAGCCGCGCACGCTCATGTCAAAACTCCACGGGCTGCCCGGCGCCGGCTGATAGTTTAAACCGGCTTCCGCAATGTAACTGCTGCCCTGCAAACTCTGCTCCGGCAGGCTTCTGCCGGCTGCACGCATTGCGGAACCGCCGCTGAACTCGTATTCATACGCCAAACCGTAGTAAGTGCTGAACCTGTTATCTTTATTTGCCGCAAACCTCGCGCCAATACGCAAACGGTCACTGTTAATGCCGTCAAACTCAAATTCATCGCCCGCTACGTTAAAACTATCCCCCTCGGTGTAAGTATGGAAGAACTTGCCGTAAATATCCAAATCAGTGCTTTCATTCAGCTTTATAACCTGCCCCACGCCGATGTGCGCTCCATAATAAGCGCTTTCGCTCTCATAGCCGTATTCAGCGCCGCTGCCGTCGCGCAAAGCCCTTTCCATATCAGATTTCAGCACGCCTGCGCGCAGGCTGCCTTCGGTATAAACGCCGTGCGCATTTTCGTACCTTGCCGCAGCACCGCCGCCGTTATAAAC
>DXVZ01000161.1:2558-27449 GCA_019417125.1 Phascolarctobacterium sp. | reverse complement strand
TGGCTGCTTCAATATCGTCTACGCGCAGCGCCACATGCTGAATGCCTTGCCCGTTTTTAGCAATATATCTGCCGATAGGGCCGTCGCCGTTTTCGGTAATATCAACCAAAAGTTCCAGTAAAGTTTCGCCGCAGGGAATAAATACGGTTTTAGCGCCCTGTTCTTCGACAGTTTCTTCGCCGGAACACGGAAGCCCTAAAATTTCTGTGTAGAATTTTTTAGAAACATCCAAGTCCTTGCAGGCGATACCAACATGGTCCACGCAAATTACTTTAAACATATATACACGCCTCCTAAAATTTTATATAGTTCCGTGAAAGCCGCTCAGGCTTTCACGGAAAACTTTATTATTTTACGTGCTCTTTAATAAAATCGACAATTTTGCCGGTCGGCGTGCCCGGAGTAAATACTTCGGCAATGCCTGCAGCTTTCAGCCCCGGAATATCGGCTTCCGGAATAACGCCGCCGCCGATAACAAGAACATCTTTCAGCCCTTTTTCTTTTAAAAGTTCTACAACTTTCGGGAACAGCGTGTTATGGGCGCCGGAAAGAAGGCTTAATGCAACGACGTTAACATCGTCCTGCAAAGCAGCTTCGGCAATCTGTTCAGGCGTAAGCCTGATGCCGGTGTAAATTACTTCAAACCCTGCGTCGCGCAAAGCGCGGGCAACAACTTTAGCGCCGCGGTCATGGCCGTCAAGGCCGGGTTTGGCAACCAAAACTCTAACTGTCTTTTCCATTTTTATTCCTCCTGATGTTAAAAGCATTCAGCTAATGCTTTTTTAAAGTTGTCGTGTTCCTCCAAAGTAGCAATAAGTTTGCAAAGTTTTTCGCATACTTCTTTGCCGTAAACCGGAACGGAAAGATCCATAAATTTCTCAACGGTTTCGTCCCAGCTCATCGGATTAGGAGGATCGCCTTTCGGATATTCTACAAATTTAACGTATTTCTGCCCGTCTTTGCCGGTAATAGTCAGTTCTACTGCCCAGCGGTCGGGCTGTTCAGTATATTCCTGGTCAAGTTTCGGGTCTACAATTACTTCAACGTTTTGCATTACGCGCTGGGTTTCCGCATTGGCAAGGTTTTCGTCAGTAAACTGGTCAATGCCGAGTTTGCCGTCTTTAATCATTGTAGAAACGCAGTACTGGATTGAGAATTTGGCTCCGTAAGGATTTTTAGGATGCGCATTGTCAACCAGCTGTTTTACAATGCGGTTGCTTCTAATAGTAATTTTTTCTACATCTTCCAGTTTAAGATTATGTTCGCTTCTTAACAGCTGAGCCGCATAGCTTGACGGATGGGTATACTTGCAGCAGGCAAAAGGTTTATAAGAGTTGTTGTCAATCTTAAAGCCTTCGATATCTTCCGTAAGTTTTTCCCAGTGCGGATTGGCAAGCATCGCGCGGCAGAAACCTTTATCGCCTTCCAGAATTTTTTCTGCTGCGGTAAAACCGTTTTCGGTAAGTTTTGCAGATAAAATGCCTGCAAAATTAGCTTTGCCTACATGCAGCGTTTTGCTCATTGCACCGTCTATTACAAATTCCCACAAACCGGCGGCCTGGGTTCCTGCTGTACCAAGGCACTGTACCATTTGGTCTGTGTTAAATTTTTTTAGGTTGGCGACCGTTACTGCCGAAGAAAATACGCCGCAGGTTGATGTAGTATGCCAGAAATAATACGCTTCGGGGTTAACGGATTCACCGATACGTGCGCCTGCTTCGTAGCCGGCAACAAGAGCCGCCAATATATCTTTACCGCTCATTTCTTCGTCCTCGGCCACGGCCAGTGCGGAAGGAACGGTTACACAGGCCATGTGGATGATTGACGGGTTATGCAAGTCATCAAAATCGAGAGAATGAGATGCAGCGGCATTAAGCATAGCGGAATAAAGCACTGAATTTTCCGCACCTTTTTTACCGTTAAGCATCAGTGCTTCGGTACCGTCTTTGCTGACGCCAAGAGTTTTGGACATGATGTCCATATTTTTCTGAGTCCAGCCTCTGATGCTTACGCCAAGATAGTCAAGAATATATTGTTTAGTCATCTGAATAGTTTTTTCAGATAAATCATCATATTTAATATTTGCAACACGGTTTGCGAGATGTCTCGTTAAAGCTTCCATATCTACACCCCTTTCGCTAAAGCTGTGTTAATTGTTGTTTAGTATTTATCAATAATAAATCGAAGGTTTAAATTCGCCGAACTCTTCGCGGAGTACGCCGCAAATTTCGCCGAGGGTTGCATAAGTCTTAACGGCGTCAATCAAATACGGCATCAGGTTTTCGGTGCCTTTAGCTGCTGCACGCAGTTTTTCAAGCGATGCCTTAACTGCTTCGTTATCGCGGTTGGCTTTCATCTTTTCAAGGCGTGCTACCTGGCGTTCGCCTACTGCAAGGTCAACGCTAAGAACTTCCTGGTTTTCGTTTGCTTTACTGTTGTCGACATATTTATTTACGCCGATAACGGTACGTTTGCCGGTTTCAATGTCACGCTGGTCGCTGAAAGCATTGCTTGCCATTTCCTGCTGCATGTAACCATGTTCAATTGCTGCAACTGCGCCGCCCATTTCATCAATCTTCTTAATATATTCATAAGCTTCTTTTTCAATCTGGTCAGTTAAACTTTCTACATAATAAGAACCTGCCAGCGGGTCAATCGTATTGGCAATATTGCTTTCATAAGCAAGCAATTGCTGAGTACGCAGCGCCAAAGTTGCACTTTCTTCGGTCGGAATGGCAATAGCTTCGTCATAAGCACAGCATGCCATAGACTGAATACCACCAAGTACAGCGCTCATAGCCTGCCAGGTAATGCGGATTGCGTTAATCAAAGGCTGTTGGGCAGTAAGTACGCTGCCGGCAGTGTGAACGTGTACGCGCAGCATCTGCGCTTTCGGTACTGTTGCGCCATAGCGTTCTTTCATAATGCGCGCCCACAAACGGCGTGCCGCACGGAATTTGGCAACTTCGCTGAAAAAGTCAAGGCCGGCGGTGAAAATCCAGCTGATGCCGGGTGCAAAATCGTCAACTTTCTGCCCTGCTTTAATTGCGGCATCAATGTACGCCATAGCGTTAGCAAAAGCAAAGGCAATTTCCTGTACTTCGGAAGCGCCTGCTTCACGGATATGATAAGCGCCGACGCTGATAGTATTCCATTTAGGAATATTTTTGGAGCAGTAAGCGAAAGTATCGGTTACAAGGCGCATGGATGGACGCGGCGGGAAAATATAAGTGCCGCGTGCGATATACTCTTTCAAAATATCGTTTTGGATAGTGCCGCGGAGCTGTTCGGGTTTAACGCCCTGTTTTTCAGCAACCGCTACATACATCGCCAAAAGTACCGCCGCCGGGCCGTTAATCGTCATGGAGGTACTTACCTTATCAAGAGGAATACCTTCAAACAAAGCTTCCATATCGGCCAGCGAATCAATGGCTACGCCTACTTTACCAACTTCGCCGTGACTCAGTTCGTGGTCACTGTCAAGGCCAATCTGCGTCGGCAGGTCCATAGCTACGGAAAGACCGGTCTGCCCTGCTTCCAGCAGATATTTATAACGCGCGTTTGTTTCTTCGGCGGTTGCAAAACCGGCGTAAGCACGCATCGTCCAAAGGCGTCCGCGGTACATTGTTGGCTGAACGCCGCGAGTAAACGGATACATGCCCGGGAAACCAAGTTTTTCGCAGTAGTCAAAATCTTTTACATCCAGCGGAGTGTAAATACGCTGCCCTTCAACCTCTTTGCGTTCAGGAAATTTAGCTGTAGCTTTAGCAACTTTTTCATCATAAGCCGCTTTTTCCTCAGCAATTCTTTGAAGCGGGGCTTCTTCGTACTGCATTTCAAGTTCTCTGCCTCTTTCGAGTTCTTCTTGAAGCTTTTTTTCTTCAGACATTTTTTCTCTCTCCTTTACATTTTGTTATTTAAAATGTGTATTGCGCATACTGCCTGTTTTCATGCAGTCAAGATGCATTTTGAACGCCTGTTCCAAATCATGCGGAATATGGCCCATATGTTTTTTCTGCGATACTTCAAGATATTCCATAAGCATCGGCCTGTAATCCGGATGAGCGCATTTGTTGATAATGAGTTTTGCTCTTTCAACAGGTCCCAGCCCACGGATATCGGCAACGCCCTGCTCGGTAATAAATACCATCGTATCGTGTTCGGTATGGTCGGCGTGAGTTACAAACGGTACAATTCTCGAAATATCTCCGCCTTTGGCAGTAGATTCCGTAGAGAAGATGGAAATATAACCGTTGCGCATATAGTCGCCGCTGCCGCCGATGCCGTTTAAAATCTTAGTGCCCATAACGTGGCTGGAGTTTGCATGGCCGTAAATATCAAATTCAGCCGGAGTGTTAAGTGCGATTACGCCAAGGCGTCTGATAATTTCAGGATGGTTGCTGATATCAAGCGGCCTTAAAACAATAGAACGGGTATATAAATCAGGATTTTCCTTAAATTTGGCAAGTACATACGGCGACGGCGTAAACGCGCAGCCGGATGCAAATTTAACTTTGCCGCATTCAATCAGGTCAAATACCGCATCCTGCAAAATTTCGGAATAAAGTTCCAGATTTTCAAATTTAGAATTTTTAAAACCATGAAGAACTGCATTGGCAATACTGCCTACGCCGGACTGCATCGGCAGCATTTCTTTAGGAATAAGTCCGCGTTTTTGTTCAGTTTCCAAAAAGTCAATCAGGTTCTCGGCAATTTTAATAGTCGCGCCTTCCGGAGCGGAAAGATTTCTTACATGGTCCGGAATGTTGGATTCTACAATGCAGGTAATTTTATCAAGCCCGCATTCTACATAAGGAGTACCAACGCGGTCGCCTGCGTGGTAAATTGGAATTTCGCGCCTAAACGGCGGTTTTGGCTGAATGTAAATATCGTGCATGCCTTCCAGTTCCAGCGGCTGAGCGGTATTAACTTCAACAATTACTTTTTTAGCGTGTTTTACAAATATCGGCGTATTGCCAACGCCCGGCCCTAAAATCAGGTTGCCGTCTTCCGTAATGGCAACTGCTTCGACAATCGCAACGTCAACATCGCCGAAAAAGCCGTAATTAACCATCTGCCCAAACTGGCTCAGATGAATGTCAATATATTTTATGGTCTGATCGTTAATGCCTTTTTGCATTGAACGGTTAGAATAAGCGTAATAAGGTACGCGGCTGGCGATTCCGTCAACAGCAGCCAGTTCTTCTTCAATTTCCGGTCCAACAGAAGCGCCTGTCCACAGATTGATACGGCATTTTTTACCGGCCTTAATCTGTCTGGCTAAAGCTTTAGTCGTCTCTTTCGGATACCCGGAAGGCGTAAATCCGCTTGTGCCAACGTTCATGCCATCTTTAATCATGGCGGCGGCTTCTTCCGGCGTAACGATTTTGTCAAACAGCTTAGGATTTCTAAGCCTTGTCTTGTCCAGCATTTTCATCCCTCCACACTACTAACTTTTGGGCAGTCCCTTAAAATAGATTTTTATTGCCTCTGCGTTAAAAAGTGTAAGCAGCTTTTATAAAATTTTATAAAATCGCATGCAGCAATATTTTTACATCTATTTTAAGGGCTGCCGTTGGCTTACTTGTAATATAGCATTTTTTGATGTATAATAAAAATATCAAATTTTCATTACTATTATAGCTTTTAGCTATTCATTAGAGAGGAGTTGATTAAAATTAACATTGAACATTATAGAAATTTTATTAAAATCGCCGACCTGGGCAACATTTCAACCGCTGCTAAAGCACTGCTTATCGCCCAGCCTTCACTGAGCAAGCAAATTAAAAACCTCGAAAATGAATTTGGCACTCCTTTGCTAAAAAGGAATGCCAGAAACGTAGAACTAACAACCGCAGGTGAAATTTTTTATCAAAAAGCCAAACTTATCTGCGAACTTAATAACCTTTGTCACGATGAAATACACACCAGCATCATAGGTAACCGCGGCAAGCTGAAAATAGGCATCACTATCTCTTACCCGGATTGGTATATTGAAGATTTATTTAAAGATTTTTCGGATTTATATCCGCAGATTACTTACGACATCCGCGAAGACGCTTCGGACCGTCTGATGGATTTATTGCGCAAGGGCATTATCGAAGTTGCCTTTATCCGCACGCCTATTCATATCAATCCTATTTTCCGCTCTTTTGGCGGCATAGAAGAAAACTTTATGGCAGTTTACCATAAAAAGAACCCCTGGCTTTCGCAGGATGTAGAGTCAATTTCCATTCAGCAATTAAAAGATATACCGCTAAGCATTTCGCACGGTTTTAAAGAGCGTGTGGAACAGATGTTTAACGAAGCAGGTTTTGAGCCTAAAATTTTAAGCATCAACGCCTCGCGCACCACTACGCTTATGTGGGCGCGCATGGGCAAGGCTATCGGGCTGGTAACCACAGATTCTTTTAAAAAGCTTGAACTTACACCGACGATGATTTGCCGCCCGATAACGGGTGTAAATACTGTTGCCCAACGCTCGTTTGTTACTTTAAAAGACGCTAATCTTTCTGCCGTAACAAAATCGTTTATTAATTTTGCCGTTGACCAAACCGTTTTTTAACAATGATTTATTCATAAAAACTATAAAATAGCAAATATTAAAAATCATTATATTATTAATATACTTTAGCATAAAAAAACAGGCATACCAATTTTGGTATGCCTGTTTTCTATTGTAGTTATTCTTTCTTGTTATACTATTTATTCATCAACCTTATACCAGAACGGACGGATAAAATGCAGATAGCATACTTCGCCGGTTTCCGGTCCGGGGTCGCGGCGGCCAATCTGCACGCGCACTTCCTGGTCACCTATTTTAACGAGGTAGTCGATAATCTCGCCGAGGTAAGCTTTACGCATTACCACGCCGCGCACGGCGTTGATGTCGTTTTCATTGGTAAAGCGTATTTCCGTCGGGCGGCTGGCAAGGTTAAACACAGCTTCGCCCTGCATGCGTTCCGGCACCACAAGCCCCTGCGGCAGCGGGCGGTTATCGCCCTTTATAAAGGCTGCCCCGTTCTGCCATACCACATCGGTAAAGCTGGATACGCCGATGAAGCTGAACACAAATTTATTCGCCGGGTGGT
This sequence comes from Phascolarctobacterium sp., assembly GCA_019417125.1. Taxonomy (GTDB): domain Bacteria; phylum Bacillota; class Negativicutes; order Acidaminococcales; family Acidaminococcaceae; genus Fusicatenibacter_A. The sequence continues at coordinate 20,358 of DXVZ01000161.1, read as the reverse complement.
TGTAAACATTCAGCGGCGTATCAATCTGCTGCATTACGCCCAGCTTCATAACCAAAATGCGGTCCGACAGCGCCATTGCTTCCGACTGGTCGTGCGTAACATAGATAATAGAAAAACCGTACTTACGCTGCAAATCTTTAATTTCAAAGCGCATTTCCTCACGAAGATGCGGGTCAAGGCTGGAAAGCGGCTCGTCCAGCAGCATAACGTCCGGGTTAATGGCAAGCGCGCGCGCCAATGCTACACGCTGTTTGCCGCCGCCAGAAAGGCTCGCCGGGCTTTCCTGCGCTGCTTTTAACAGGTTGGTTGCTGTCAGCGCGTCCTTGGTGCGCCGCTCAATTTCTGCTGCTGGCAGCTTACGTAGGCGCAGCGGAAAAGCCACGTTTTCGTACACACTCATGTGCGGCCATACGGCAAAAGCCTGGAAAACCATGCCGAAGTTGCGGTTTTCGGGCGGTGTGTAGTGGTGCTTTTTAGGCGACGACAGCAAGCGGTCGCCAACCCATACTTCGCCGTCGCTAAGGTCTTCAAACCCTGCCACCATACGCAGGGTAGTAGTTTTTCCGCAGCCGGAAGGTCCAAGCATGGAGAAGCACTCGCCTTTGCCGATTTCAAGGTTCAGGTTATCTACGGCAGTAACATTGCCAAAGCGTTTTGTAACGTTAACTAAGCGTATATAAGACATGACGGTTACTCACTCACTTTCTTGGTAAAATGGTTAATCAGCATCTGGCCGCAGACGATAATAATCAGCGCGATGCCTGCCAGCGCGGTACTCATAACGGTTTCGCCATCCTCATTCAGCGTATAAATGGCAACGCCGATAGTTCTCGTTGTCGGCGCGTACAGCATGATAGAAACGGTCAGCTCGCGCAGCGCCGGCAAAAAGATTAAGAAGAACGCGCTAATCATGCCCGGGCGTACCAGCGGAATAACAATATCTTTCAGCGACTGCCACATGGTAGCGCCGCAGGAGCGGGATGCTTCCATCAAAGAATCGTGCACCTGTTCCAGCGCGGCGGAGTTAGCCTTTAAGCTGAACGCCATATAGCGCGCAATATAGGCGACGAGGATAATCCATACCGTATTGTACAGGTTAATGCCGAATTTGCCGCTCCACGCGAGTATTACGCCCAGCGCGATAACGGAGCCCGGTACGGAGAACGGCAGCATGCCGAGGAATTCAAGGATGCCTTTGCCGCGTACTTTCATCTTAACGATAACGTAAGAAATCATTACGCCGGCAAACATGGTAATAACCGCAGCCGCAAGGCCCAGTGTTACGCTGTTGAAGATAGCGTCCTTGGTAACTTCATATTCAAACAAAATGTATTTGTAGTTATCAAGCGACAGGTTTTCCCACGTCAGCGGCAAACCGTAAGTGCTTACGCCGCCAACAAGGAAGATAACTACGGTCGGCAGCAAAATGGTAAAACCGATGTACGCCAGGCAGAAAATAAGAAGCGGGTAACGCAGGCCGCGCAGTTTCAGTTCCATCGGGCGGAAGCTTTTGCCGCCGATAATCTGATAATGGCCGCGGCTTAAAACTTTTTGCTGCGCCCAAATAATCAGCGCCGCCGTTACAACCAACACGGTTGCCAGTACGGTACCGGTGCGGATAGAATCGAAGCTGCCGCCGCTCTGGTGGATTTTTTCATAAATCAGCGTCGGGATGTTGTAAATGCCCTGTTCAATGCCCAACACCGCCACAGTGCCGAAATGCGCCATAGAATACAGCATTATCAGCAGCGCGCCCGACATAATGGAAGGCAGTACCAGCGGAATGGTAATTTTGCGGGTAATGGTAAACAGCCCCGCGCCGGAAATACGCGCCGATTCTTCAAGCGTTGGGTCCATGCGTTCCAGCGCGCCGCAAACCTGGATAAATACAAACGGGAATAAGTACATTACTTCTACCAGGCTGATGCCGAAGTAGCTGTAAATATTAAACACAGGTTCCGAAAGGCCGAAAGTTTCCATAAAGAAGGTGTTAATGTAACCGGAGTTCGGCGAAAGCAGCATCTTCCACGCCAACGCGCCGATAAAGCTCGGCAGCATAAACGGCACAAGGAACAGGCTCTTCATAAAAGTTTTGTACGGCAGGTCGGTGCGTGTTACAAGCCACGCAAAAAACGTGCCGACAATAGTACTGCCGATAGTCGTCATGCTGGCGATAATCAGCGAATTTTTCAGCGCCTGGAAAGTTTCGGGCTCGGTAAGTACAGCATAAAAGTCGCTGCTGTTAAATGTGCCGTCAACAAAAAAGGCGTTAAACAGAATTAAAAGTACAGGCCAGGCAACAAAAATTACCAGCACGGCAATAGAAATTAAAAGAATTATCTGAGCTACGCCGAAGCCGCTGTCCTTTTTAATCGTACTCATAATTCTTCCACCTCCTTCAGCTGCGCCGCGTCAAACCAGTGCAGGGCACGGAAATTTACAACACATTCTTCGCCCTCGTTAAACATCAGCCCTTCGGAAATTGCCTCGTGCGTTACAATTTCCGTGCGCAGGTGCTCGCCGTCAATTTCAATCATATAGTCCATCGTTGCGCCCAGGAAATTAGCGCGCTTAATAACACCCTTTAAGCCTTCACCGCCGCGGCTTATAATAACGTCCGACGGGCGGAACGCGGCAACCCAGTTTTTAACATCGCCCTGAGGCTGCTGCCAAGGCACCTGCTGCTTGCCGCTGCCAACGTAATAAGCGCCGTTTTCCGCACGCACGCCAAGGAAGTTGGCAATGCCCATAAATTTAAAAATGAACAAATCGGCAGGCTTTTCAAAAATTTCGTAAGGCGTACCAATCTGGCGGATATTGCCGTTGTTATCCATAATGGCAATGCGGTCGCTGATAGCAAGCGCAACCTCCTGGTCGTGCGTTACGTACATAACCGTAATTCCAAACTGGCGCTGCAAAGCTTTAATTTCAAAACGCATTTCCTCGCGCAGATTAGCGTCAAGGTTGGAAAGCGGTTCGTCCAACAGCATAACCGATGGGTCCGCAACCAATGCGCGCGCCAGGGCAACGCGCTGCTGCTGACCGCCGCTCAGTTCAGACGGCAAACGTTTATCCAGCCCTTTCATGCCGACGATGTCAATCATCTTCATTACCAAATTATCAATCTCCGTTTTGGAGCGTTTTTCCATTTTCAGCGGGTAAGCAATGTTGTCATACACCGTCATGTGCGGCCATACCGCGTAATCCTGAAACACAATGCCCAAACCGCGTCTTTCCGGCGGAATATATTCGCCGCTGGCGCTGTCGGCAACAACGGTATCGTCAATAATAATGCGGCCCTCGTCCGGCACTTCGTGCCCGGCAATCAGGCGTATTAAAACTGTTTTGCCGCAGCCGGAAGGTCCCAGCAGAGTAAAACACTCGCCCCTTTTAATGGCAAGGTCCAGCCCCTTATGCACCTGGTGCTTGCCATAGGCTTTGGCTACGCCTTCAACCTTAATAATATCTTCCATAAGGCAACCTCCTGTAAATTTATAACTGCAAAAACGGCGAAACGGGCAACCCCGCTCCGCCGCCTTGGTTCAAGCCATTATTTAATTAGCCTGCTTATGCAAAATTACTGTTTAATCTGCATAATGTCAGAGAATTTCTTAATGGTATCTTCTTTGGTTTTAATAGCTTCGATGTAGTCAATCTTAATGGATTTTTCCAAAGCTTCTCTCGGAGCAGGCAGATTGAATTTAGCCGGAATTTCTACATCTTCGCGTACAGGAATGGTGCCCTGCTGTGCAACAAGGGTCTGCGCTTCTTTGCCGAGCAGATAGTCAACAAATTTTTTAGCGGCTTCAGCTTTAGTGGTATCTTTAAAAATAGCAACCGGGCTCGGAACTACGAGCAATTCGGGCGGATAGCAAAGCTGCAAATGCGCGCCTTTTTCGATTTTAGCATTGGTAATATAGTCAACAGCCAAAGCTGCGGAAAGTTCGCCGGAAGCGGTATCGTCGATAACCTGTCCGGAGCCTTTGCCGATACGTCCGCCATTGGCTTTAATATCTTCAAAGAATTTCCAGCCAAACTGTTTTTCCAAAAGCGCAACGCTCATATAAGAAGTGCCGGAAAGTGCCGGGTTAGCAATGCCGAAACGGTCTTTAAAATCTGGTTTCATCAAATCGGACCACTGGGTAGGAGCGGTTTTAATTTTATCGGTATTGATAACAATGCCGAGCGTGCCAAGGCGCGCTGCGTGGAAAGAACCGTCGTAATCGCTGAACGGATTAACGGTTTCAGGTTCAACAGGGCTCTTATAATTTAAAAGAATGCCCTCGTTTTTCATATTGTAAAAGTCAGGAACTTCACTCGTCCAGATAACGTCCGCCAAAATTTTGCCGCTCTGGCGTTCAGCGGCAATTTTAGCCATCAGCTTGCCTGCGCCTGCGGACTGATAATCGACGTCAATACCGGGGTTAGCCTTTTTAAAGCCGTCAACAATGCCCTTAATCAGCGATTCTTTCATCGAAGTGTAAACGATGAGCTTCTGGCTGTCGTTACCAGCTTCTTTCTTTTCCTCACCGCCGCCGCAGCCTGCAACCAGCATCATAACCAGCATCATTACAGAAAGCAGCCACAACGTTGTTTTCTTTACCATTATAAAACCTCCCTTAAATTGCCTGCCCCGCCTTACACCGGGCAGCTTAAAATATTGCGCGTCAAAATAAAAGTTAAAAATTTAACAGCGTTTTTACTTTTATTTAACTAATATTTAACATTAATTTAACACATTATTCAGAAAAAAGCAAACACAACTGTCTTTTTTGTTTTGGCGGCAAAGCATAACGTATCAAATGAAACAATCGCCGCCCAAACAGCAGCAGCAAATAAAAAAGGCTGCCAAAACGGCAGCCATGCAGCAGCGGGCTTATTGCCCCGATGTTAATTTTAAACCGACGATACCCGTTAGCAGCAGCGCTACAAAAAACAAGCGCAAAAATGTTACTGGCTCTTTAAACAAAATAACGCCCACAATAACGGCGCCCAACGCACCGATACCTGTCCAAATAGCGTACGCCGTGCCCATCGGCAGTACCTTAACAGCATGTGCCAAGAACCAAAAGCTGATACCCATGCCGATAAAAGTCAGCACCGTAAATTTTAAATCTGTAAAGCCGTGCGAATATTTAAGGCAGGTAGACCACACAACCTCAAAAATGCCCGCTACAAGTAAATCAAACCATGCCATAACAAAACCTCCTTAAAATTTTATGGGCAAAATAAAAAATGCCCTTATCAATGTATCTCCAATGGCCTGCGGATACATTAATAAAGGCACTCTGTTTACCCGGCGGCAAACAGATTACTGTAAGTATAACACATTAAAAATGTTTTAGCAATACGTAATCAAAAAGGCGCAGTCCATTCGGAACGCGCCTTTTTTCTTTCCCTTATTTATAATTATTTTATAATATCTTTAATCTTTCTGTTTTCCCTTATTTTGGCTGCTTTATTTTACGGCGCCGGCAACAAGCTTGCCCATTTCTGCCGTGCTTACTTTTTTAAGTCCTTCTGCCCACAGGTCCGGCGTACGGTAGCCTGCTTCCAGCACCTCATCAACGGCACGTTCCACAGCATCTGCCGCTGCATCCTGGTTCAGCGAATAACGCAGCATCATCGCCACGCTTAAAATTGTTGCCAGCGGGTTAGCAATGCCCTGTCCGGCAATATCCGGCGCACTGCCGTGGATAGGCTCGTACATGCCTGCGCCGTCGCCAAGGCTTGCGCTCGGCAGTAAACCGATGCTGCCTGCAATAGTGCTGGCTTCATCGCTCAAAATATCGCCGAAAATATTATTGGTTAAAATGACATCAAACTGTTTGGGGTTCAGCACCAGCTGCATAGCGCAGTTATCTACATAAAAATGGTTCAATTCAACGTCCGGGTAATCCTTATCGCGCATTTCGGTAACAATTTTGCGCCACATACGGCTGCTGCCCAAAACATTTGCTTTATCAACGCTGGTTACTTTGCCTTTGCGTTTACGTGCCGCTTCAAAAGCAAAACGGGCAATGCGTTCAACTTCCGGGCGGGTGTACATTTCGATATCGCTTGCTTCTTCCACACCGTCGGCGTTAAGGTGCGCTTCGTTGTGCGTGCCAAAGTAAATGCCGCCGGTCAGTTCGCGTACAATTAAAAGGTCAGCACCTTCGGCGCGTTCAGTTTTAAGCGGCGAAAGATGCGCAGTATATTTGCTTACGCTCATCGGGCGCAGGTTGCAGTACAGCCCTAGTCCTTTGCGGATGTTTAACAAACCTTTTTCCGGGCGGATGGACGGATCGACATTATCCCATTTCGGCCCGCCAACAGCGCCTAAAAGCACCGCGTCGCTGGCTTTGGCGCTGGCAAGCGTTTCTTCCGGCAGCGGAGTGCCGCAGGCATCGATAGCCGCGCCGCCAATCAGTTTTTTGTCATATTCAACAGTAAAATTATATTTTTTTGCCGCAGCATCCAGCACTTCTACAGCAGCGTCCACAATTTCCACGCCGATACCGTCGCCCGGCAGCAAAGTAATTTTCATTTTAGTTTTCTCCTTTAAGATAGTTAATCAGCCCGCCGCAGTCGGCAATTTTCTGAATGAACTCCGGCAGCGGTTTTGTTTTAATGGTAATGTTTTTATTGACAATTTTAATTTCGCCCTTTGCCATATCTACGTCCAGCTCGTCGCCGGCTTCAATTTTTTCCACATCCGGGCCGATTTCCAGCACCGGCAAGCCGATGTTAATGGCATTGCGGTAAAAAATACGTGCGAAGCTGTCGGCAATAACGCACTTAATGCCTTTAACTTTCAGCACCATCGGCGCATGTTCGCGGCTGGAGCCGCAGCCAAAGTTTTTGCCTGCCACGACAATATCGCCGGGCTTTACATTAGCGGCAAAATTAACCACCAAGTTTTCTTTGCTGTCTTCCATGGCATGTTCTGCCAGTTCGTTAAAATCGGTAATATTCAAATATCTCGCCGGAATAATTACATCCGTATCCACATGGTCGCCATAACGCCAAACTTTACTCATTTCATTACCTCCTCGGGGCTGGTAATATAACCGGTTACCGCGCTTGCAGCCGCCGTGTACGGGCTCGCCAGGTAAACTTCGCTGTCCACGTGGCCCATGCGTCCGCGGAAGTTGCGGTTGGTAGTGCTCACAGCCCTTTCGCCTGCCGCCAGAATACCCATATAACCGCCAAGGCACGGACCGCAAGTCGGGGTAGAAACCGCTGCGCCTGCGTCGATAAAGGTATCAATATAGCCAAGCTTCATTGCTTCTTTGTAAATCTCCTGCGTGGCAGGTATAATAATGCAGCGCACGGAAGGATGCACTTTGCGTCCTTTCAGCACTTCCGCTGCCTGCGCCAAATCTTCAAGCCTGCCGTTAGTACAGCTGCCCACAACAACCTGGTCGATTTTAATATCGCGCCCTTCGCTGGCGGGGTGGGTGTTTTCCGGCAGGTGCGGGTACGCAACCACCGGCACTAATTTATCAAGTTCAATTTTAACTTCGCGCACATAGCTGGCGTCAGGGTCGGCTTCCACGCCCTGCCAATCGCGGTCTACGCGGCCTTTAAGGTAGGCTTTGGTTTTTTCGTCCACCGGGAAGATGCCGTTTTTAGCGCCCGCCTCAATCGCCATATTGCAAATGGTAAAGCGGTCAGCCATTTCCAGCTCCGCCACGCCGTCGCCGCAAAACTCCAGCGACTGATAACGCGCGCCGTCAACGCCAATCATGCCGATTAATGTTAAAATAACGTCTTTGCCCTTAACAAAACGCGGCAGTTTGCCAGTCAGTTCAACCTTAATGGCGGCAGGCACTTTAAACCAGCTGCTGCCGCTCGCCATCGCGCAGCCGATATCGGTAGAACCCATGCCGGTAGAAAGCGCGTTTACCGCACCGTAAGTGCAGGTGTGCGAATCAGCGCCGATAACGATTTCGCCCGGCGCAACCAAGCCGCTGTCCGGCAGCAGGGTATGTTCAATGCCCATGCGGCCAACTTCAAAATAGTTTTTAATTTCGTTCTCGCGTGCAAAATCGCGCATGGTTTTGCACATTGTCGCCGCCTTAATATCCTTGCAGGGAGAAAAATGGTCCGGCACTAAAGCGATTTTGTTTTTGTCAAAAACCGGCTTGCCGATTTTTTTGAACTCGTTAATTGCCGGCGGGCCGGTAATATCGTTTGCCAGCACCAAATCCACCTGCGATACTAAAAGGTCGCCAGCCGACACTTCGGGGCGCCCGGCATGCCTTGCCAGTATCTTTTCCGTCATTGTCATACCCATAATAACTGCCTCCTATATTGCTTAATCCATAAAGCTAAATAAAAAACCCCCGCCTGCACTATGCAGACAGGGGCGATTATTAACCGCGGTACCACCCTGATTGGGCCTTCATTTGCTTAACGCTGCCTCTGCGTCGCTTTCTACTTTGTTCAAAAGCGCGGCTCCCGGGCGAGCTTTTGCCGTTTAACCGCTGCGGCTTGCACCATCCGCCGCTTCTCTTTGCCGGTTTTAACAGCCTGTTCCCGTTCTTAGCCTTTAATCATTACACAAACGTTATTATGTTTTCGTTGCCTTTACATTATCTCAATATTTTGGCATAATGTCAAGATTTTTTGTATTACTTTTTTAGAACATAACAAATTTTGTATTTATTTTAACAAAATGCTGGACTAATCGCGTAAAATGGCATATTCTATTATTTAACAGATAATCGGAAAAATAGGGGTGGGCAGCATGAAACTATTGAAAGACAAAATTATGAGCGAAGGCATTGTGCTGAACGATGCCATACTTAAAGTAGATTCTTTTTTAAACCATCAAATCGACCCGGAACTGATGATGGCCATCGGCAAGGAATTTGCCGCGCGCTTTGCAGACGATAAAATCGACAAAGTATTCACCATTGAATCGAGCGGCATTGCCTGCGCGCTGACCACAGCGCTGTGCCTGCACGTGCCGGTAGTTTTTGCCCGCAAGCAAAAGTCCGAACTGATGAGCAGCCCGGCGTACACCACCAAAGTTTACAGCTTTACCAAAAAAGTTACCAGCGACGTAAGCGTACTGAAAAAGTTTCTGCACGAAGGCGAAACCGTGCTGATTATTGACGACTTTTTGGCAAACGGTGAAGCGGCGCTGGGACTGGCGGATATTGCCCACCAGGCTGGCTGCAAAGTTGCCGGTATAGGCATCGTAATTGAAAAATCCTTCCAGCCGGGGCATAAGCGCATTGTCGACGCAGGCTACCACCTGGAATCGCTGGCGCGAATTAAAGCCTTTAAAGACGGCAAAGTAGTGTTTGAAGAGGACTAACCACCAACCATTAACGCACTGTGCAGACGCACGGTGCGTTTTTTATTTGTAAAGTTTGCATGATTCTTTATAAAATACAGGCATTAAACTTTAGCGCGCAGCTTAAATAAAGCAAAACTCCCGCGCCAAAAGCACGGGAGTTTTACCGGTGTTAAAAAAGATGAAAAGAAGAGGTAAAGTACATAACTAATTTAAGTTAGGGGATTTAAATTAGAAAGTGAATACGAGTTCAGACCAGATAGTCTGTTCGTCGTCGCCTTTTTCACGGCAATCCATGTCAACGTATTTCAGACCGAATACGATGTTTTTAGCAAGGGTTAAGTTAGCGCCGAAATCCCAGCCTTCATAGCCATCGGCAGCTTCAGCAGTTGCGCTGGAGAACGGATAGAGTCCATAACCGCCGCTGAACAGAGTCGGCTGCAAGAAGGTGGAAAGCGGACGGTCGCTGTAGTTAGCGTATACGCCCCAGCTGCCGGGTTTGGAAGCTTTAGCGCCTTTATATGCCAAACCAATCAAATAACCGCTGTCGTCGCCGTCAAAGCTGTCGCTGTCGCCATAGAAATAGCTGCCTTTCAAGGTTAAATCTTTAGCGATTTCGCCGCTGAGGGCAATTTCCCAAATTTCCTGGTCGCGGGCGTTATCGGCATTGTAGTAACGTACATCTGCGCCCATAGCGCCGAATTTACTTTCAACGCCTGCTACATATACGCGGTCGCCGTCATCTACGTTACCTGCAAAAGTACCGTTTACCCAGTTATCGCTGTTGGCTTTCATAGCCCAGCCAAATACTTTAACATTATCGCCGTAAGTAAGTTTAATACCGTCAGCACGGTTATCCATTACATCGCCTTTAACAAAGTCCTGACGGCCTGCGTCTACTTTAACACCGCCGATACGGCCGGAAACATATGCCCAGTTCAGGTCAACTTCGTCTTTGTCATGGTCAGCCCAGCCGCCTTCATAGTAGCTTCTGTTTTCAAAACGTCCGGTGTAAGCCCAGTCTTCGTTAATCTGACCATTCAGGAACAGACGGGTACGCAGGTAGCCATCGCTGCCGCCTTTGTCAGCGTCGCGGTAGCTTGCACGAATCTGACCGGTAATTTTTACGTTGTCAGATTTTTTCTCAAGGTTAGCAACGCGAACGCCGAGGCTGTCGAGTTCGTCAGCAAATTCAGCTGCCAGTTTATCTACGTTGGCGCCTTTTGCCATTGCTTTAGCAACAATCTGTGCCATTTCATAACGGGTCATCAGTTTGTCGCCGCCAAAGGTGCCTCCGGGATAACCGTCTACAACACCTTCTGCTGCCAGTTTGTTTACTGCGTCATAAGCCCAGTGGCCGGCAGGTACGTCACTGAACGGGTTTGCGGCATAAGCGCTAGCAGTTACGCCAAGTGCCATAGCCATAGCGAGTACTAAAGATTTCTTCATGATTGTTTCCTCCTGAAACATTTATATTTTATAACGCGCGGAAGAAACTTTAACTTTAACAAACATTGGTGCGAGTTGCCGTGTTTCCTCTACCGTTTGCCGCTGTTTTTGTTTGTTCCCGGCAGTTATAACGAATAAACGATGGCCCCGCCCCGCATGGCAGAGCCATTATTGAATGAGTGGGAGTTAATGCTTGCAAACACCAAAAACTCTCTTATTACAGAGAGAAAAAATCCTTAGAAGTGCCTGCCAACACACGAAGCCGAATTCCTGAGGAGAGGATAACTTGCAATGGCGGCTCTTTTAACCCACACTTGAATTTTAACATACAGTTTATAAATTAACAATTTCAATTCAATATGCTTTATTAGTAAAACTTATCTTATTATTACTGAAAACAAATAAAAAAGCACCCCGGAATTACAGGAGGTAGATCTTCCGGAGTGCATAAAGCTCTGCGTTATTTTATTGTTCTTCCGCGGCAAACTGCGCTTTAATTAAACCGGCAAGGCATTGTTTATACCTGTCCAGTTTTTCTTTGCGGTGAATAAAGTAATAGCGCCATTTTAAAGGCTTGCCGCCCTTATAAGCAGGCAGGCGTTTTAAGCCTTCTACCGGCATAAAAGCACTGTCGTTATTTTCAATCAGCATAAATCCAGCGCCTGCCGCCACAAGCATACGCGCTTCGCCAAAATCACCGGCAAAAATAAAATCGTCAATCGCGTCATAGCGCGAGGCGTAAAAGGCTTTTTCTTCGCTCAGCTGTTCTTTATCTACCATTAAAATACAGGGTATGTCCTTCGGCTCGTCCAGCTCCACATAAGCTTTTTGGCTCATGGCATTCTGCTCCGAAACTTCGATGCAGATATTGCTTTCTTTAACGGGCTGGCAGTCGAACCCGGCGCCGTCCAGGCACACGTCGCTTAAAATAAAATCGAAGCGCCCGGTAGCGATACCCTTGTGCAGCTCGTCGTGCCCGCCGCTTTTAACATCAATAATAATATCGGGATATTCGCGGCGGAACAGCGCGATGGCTTTTTGCAGTTCTTTGCCAAGATACATTTTTAAGTAACCAATGGTAATGCGGCTTTCATTTTCGGCTGTGCCGATTTTGGCAGTTTCTTCAATAACGGAATTCGTTATACGCAGCAAAAATATCCCTTGTTCGTAAAGGTATTCGCCTGCTTTCGTCAGGTTAAAAGAACGCTTGCTGCGCTGCAAAAGGGTAACCCCGATTTCTTCTTCCAATGCTTTAATCTGCTGAGAAACAGCAGACTGCGAGATATAATTGCGCTCTGCCGCTTCTGTAAAACTGCCGGTCTGTACAACAGCGACAAAATATTTTAATTGCTTGTATAACATAATCTACCTCTTACTTTATTATGTATAAAGTTTCATCATTCTGTAAATTATATTCTAAAATATTCTCCGCAAATTTACAAATTGTTTTTCTTTTTAATTATTAGAAAAACTTATAACAGCTTGTTTGGCGGCGTTTTGCTTATGCCACCGCGCCCATGCGGATAAAGCAAAAGCCCCCGTGCCCAAAGGCGCGGGAGCTTTGCTGTTAAAAAAGACGAATGAAGAAAAGAGGAGGGGTGGTTCAGGTAAAGTATATAAAGGTATAAAGGGTATCAGAAAGTGAATACGAGTTCAGACCAGAGAACCTGATCATCGTCGCTGCCCTCACGTGCTTCAAGGTCGAAGTACCTAACTGCGGCTACGATGTTTTTAGCAAGCGTTACGTTAGCGCCTACGCCAAAGCCTTCATAACCGTCGTTATCAAGGGACTGCCAGTTTTTCGGAGTTTCTCCCATCTGTGTGTTATCGGTAGATTTAATGTAGGTCAGTGCAGGCATATCATAGTAGTTAGCCCATACGCCCCAGGTACCAGGCTGTGAAGCTTTAGCACCGCGGTACGCCAGTCCTACTACCCAGCCGCTGTTATCAAGGTCGTCATATTCGTCTTTATCGGCGTCGCCGTAAATGTATTCACCGGTAAATCTCAAGTCCTTAACGGTTTCAACGCCAACACCGACGGTGTAAATATCCTGCGTAATGTCGTTATCAATGTTGTAGTAAGAAATGTAACCATCTACTACGCCCATTTTAGCGCTTACATCAACATAGTATACACGGTCGTCGTCTTTGGTTAAACCCCAGTTGCCGTCGCCATCATCAGCGCCTTTGCCTACAAAACCGCTTACTTTAATGTTATCGCCGTAAGCAAGTTTTACGCCATCATATTCAGCATCAACAATGTTGCCGGCATGGGTTTTAAAGTTCTGACGGCCTGCATCGACTTTAACGCCGCCAACACGGCCGCTTACGTATGCCCAGTTCAGGTCTACATCGTCATCGTCATTATCGGGGTCGTCCTCGCCAACATAGCTCTGTTCATTCTGGAAACGTCCGGTGTAAGTCCAGTCCTCGTTAATCTGGCCGCTCAGGAACAGACGGGTACGGAGTTTACCGTAAGATTTAGAGCTATCGCCATCACGGTAGCTGGCACGGATCTGGCCGGTGATTTTTACGTTGTCGGCTTTCTTTTCAAGGTTGGCAACGCGCACGCCCAGGCTGTCCAGTTCGTCGGCAAATTCAGCCGCCAGCTTATCAACGTTAGCGCCTTTTGCCATTGCTTTGGCTACAATCTGTGCCATTTCATAACGGGTCATCAGTTTATCGCCGCCGTAGGTGCCATCGGGATAGCCGTCGATAACGCCTTCTGCTGCTAATTTGTTAACAGCGTCATAAGCCCAGTGCCCTGCCGGGACATCACTGAACGGATTGGCTGCATAAGCGCTTGCCGTAACGCCCAATGCCATTGCCATTGCTAAAACTAAAGATTTCTTCATGATTGTTTCCTCCCGAAACATGTATATTTTATAACGCGGGGGAAAACATCTGCGCCGGTTTTACGGAGCGAGTTGCCGTGTTTCCTCTGCCGTTTGCCCTTTGCTTTTGCTTTCCCTGCGGTTATAACCATAGTTATGGCCCCACCCCGCATGGCAGAGCCATTATTTTAGTGGGTTCATACGGCGGCAGGTTTAAAAAACTTCCCGTTTTAAAGGGGACGAAAAAATCTGTGCCTGCGCCGCGGCAACGCTTACTGCCATTACTGAGGAGTGTACTTGCAATGGCGGCTCTTTTATCCCACACTTGAATTGTAACACATGGCTTATTAAGTAACAATTTCAATGCAAGATGATGTAATTAGATGGACTTATAAAATATTTGCTGTTTTTATAATAAATAACAGCGCATAAAAATACCCCGCAAGCCTCACCGTGCCGCGGGGTTATGCCATCAGCATTATTGCTGTTCTGTTTTAAATTGCCGTACTACCAGCTCTGCCAGGTACTTTTTGGCAGTGCTTTGCTTTTCCTGGCGGCGGATAAAATAGTAATGCCATTTTAGCGGTTCGCCGTCGAGGTAAACTGGTACGCGCCTCATGCCAGCGCTCGGTGCAAAGGCCCCGTCCAGATTTTCTACAACTATGCAGCCAGCGCCTGCCGCCGCCAGCATCCGCGCTTCGCCCCAATCGCCTACAAAAATAAAATTGCTGCCGATGCCTTTGTAACGCCAGTTGTAAAAAGCTTTTTCGCTTTCGCGCTGCTCCTTATCAACAACGGCTATAATGGGTATGTTTCTGTTCGGCGCCCCGGCGTCTACATAGGGCTTGCGGCTTAATTCGTACTGTTCGGAAATATCAATATAGACATTGTTTTCTTTCAGCATTACACATTCAAACAAGCCTTCTTTTTCTTCAAAGATTTCATCCGTCATTACAAAATCAAAACGCCCTTCGGCAATGCCGCGGTATAATTCTTCGTGTCCGCAGCTTTTTACGTTAACCACAACATCCGGATACTGCTGGCAAAACAAGGCTATCGCCGCCTGCAGCTCCTTGCCGCTATACAGCTTTAAATAACCAATGTTAATGCGCCCGCTGGATTCCTTCAGCCCCAAACGGCGTACCTCGCTGCACAAAGCTTCGGTTTCCCTTAACAGCTCTTTACCGGTTTCGTAAAAATATTTGCCTGCTTCCGTCAACGTAAATTTACGTTTGCCGCGCCGCAAAAGCTGCACGCCTAATTCATATTCCAGCGCTTTTATCTGCTGCGAAACAGCGGACTGTGAAATATAACTGCGCGCCGCTGCTTCAGTAAAGCTGTGGCAATCTACAACCGTAATAAAATATTGTATCTGCTTCAACAGCATAGAAACCCTCCGTCCCTGCAAAAAAATCGGGGCGACGCCCCGGGCTTTTATTATCTTTACTAATACCTAAATTATAAAAAAATTAACGCCGTTTTACAATTTTATTTTCTGTTAAATTTATAAGTAAAATTAATAGTTCATTGTGCAGGAGGGATAATAAAAAAACTTCCGCAGGTACTGCCTACGGAAGTTTTGCTTTTTTACAGTTTATTTTACAACCAAAACAGGAACCTTGGAATTACGCACAACGTAGTCGGATACGCTGACGGTTAAGGTTTCCCTTATTTTGGACATTCCTTTTGAACCAATAATGATAAGCTCGGCACCGTATTCTTCTGCCGTTTCCAAAATCATTTCCGGGGCATCGCCCACCTCGTCCTTATAAACAGCTTTTACGGAAGGGTCGATGCGCTTTTTTGCCTCCGCAACAATTTTGTCGCCCAGGTCGCCAAGTTTGGCGGCTTCTTTGGGTGGTACGGGGTAAGACATATCAAGCTTAGCCATCATTTCTTCACTGTCACTCGGTTTAAACACCGTGTAAACCATTAGTTCTGCATCGTATTTTTTTGCCATGTCATCAGCAAAGTCCAATACTTTCCACGAAAGGTCAGAACCATCAACAGCAACAAGCATTTTTTTCAATTACGACACCTCTTATAATCTTCATATTAAATACGCGGCTTTTACCAAAAGCTGTTTGCGCCAGTTTTGCCGCTTAACTGCCGCCGCAGATAAAACCTTGCACGGTTTGCGCGCCGACACCGCCAAATTTTATCTGCCGGTTGTTTTATAGGGAATTTTTCTTTATCCCTGTAAGCAAAGTATAACATAAGCTTTACCCCTACGCAAGACTTTTTGGTGGATATTTTTAAGATAAGTCCGCAAAATGCGCCATCTATTGTAAAATACGGTGTTAAAATTTATAATATTTTCTTTTAAGTGTTAACTATAATAAAAGAAAGCCCTACCAGTTCTGGTATAGTTTTAACTGCATAACACCAGAACTGGTAGGACCATTTTTTAGCAAAATTTATTCAAGCCCCAGCCATTTTTTAATTTTAGCGTCGGTTAAATCTTTTGTTGCATCAAAGCATTCTTTAACGTCTGCGCCGGCACAAATAGCCTTAATATCGCGCGTGCTGTTTTTTGGCCCGCTGCCGCCGTGCGTGCAAAACGGATATACGGTTTTGCCGGCAAAATCGTAGCTTTCCATAAAAGTTTTAATCAGCTGCGGGCAGGTAAACCACCAAATAGGGAAACCTACAAGCACGGTATCGTAAGCCGCAAAATCCTTTACTTTATCAGCCAGCGCCGGTTTGTCGCCCTTCAGCTGTTCCATTTTAGCTATGGCAACCGTTGCCAGGTAATTACCGGGGTAACTTTTTTGCGGCGTAATTGCGTGCAGCGCGCCGCCGGTTACTTTGGCTATCTTTTGTGCCGCCGCTTTGGTGTGCCCGGTTTTAGAATAATATGCCACTAAAATTTTTGCTGCCATTATAATTCCCCTCCGTTTATATAAACTTTAAAGTTCGTAATATTTGCGTTTAGCCGTCAGCAGCACCAGCAAAAACATTACGCCGCAAAACACAGTGTAGCCTGCGGTAAGCTGCGGCAGCGTAAAATACTGCGCAATGCGGCTTACAAGCAGGTTGGGCAATGCCGCTCCGCCGTAAGCCACAACGTAAATCAGCGAAAGCACGCCCGCTCGCTCCTGTAAACTTACGCCCTCCAAAATACCCGCCATGCTCACGGTAAAAGCCGCGCCGTCCGAAATACCTGCCAGCACGTTAAACGCCAAAAACATTTCCAGCGAATGGTTCTGCACCGACCACAGCACGCCCACAACGGCGATGAAAAAGCTGAACATAGAGATGAGCTGCACCATAAACATATCGCGCCCGCGCGACAGCGCCGCCCCAAAAGTTATCGGCGCAATGAAGGATACAAAAGTCAGTGAAGCGACGAAGGTGCTTTGCACGCCCAGCTCCTGTATGCCGATTGCCGCGCTGTACGATTGGTAAAAGCCGCCCACTGCCCACGTACCGGCAAAAGCGCACGCCGCCGCTGGCAAAAGCTTTTTTACGCGCGGCGTAATTTTAAGCTGCGGTACCAGGCTGCGCCACGCGCCGCTTTGCTTAGCGGTAATGGTTTCGGTGCTGGCAAAAATCAGCGCGCCGCAAATTAGCAGCAGCGCCGCTGCGATGATGAACACAAAACCAATTCTATCGCTGAACAGGTTAAACACGCCGCTGCCCATCGCGCCGATTGGCAAACCAATGTTAGGCGCGCTGCCGATGATGACGGCGGCAAGCCCTTTGTAGCGGCGCGGCTCGTTATCAATGATAAACGCCGCCACCGTGCTGGAAGCCAGCCCGCACGCCAGCCCCTGCATAAAGCGCGCCGCAAGCAAGTGCCATTCGTCCGTTATGCTGCAAAACAGCAGGCAGCCAGCAAGGGCAAACGCCAGTGTTAAATAAATCGCGCGCTTGCGCCCCCAATAATTAGTAAGGCGCGGCAAAAACAAAAGCGCTATTACCGTACCGGCAAAGTAAATAACCGTTGCCAGCGATAAAACGCCCTTATCAAGACCAAGTTCTTCCGCATAGGTATGGTAAAACGGTATCGGCGCGCCGCTTGCCATAAACACTGCGCCCAGCGTCAGCGATGCGGCTGCAAAACCCAAAAGCTGCTTTTTGGCTTTCAATTACAAATCATCCTCTGCATTTTTTCTTCATTATAAACCTTCGAGCTGGCTTCAAGTCAATAGGCTGTCAGCACCGTCCGCTATTTTTTCGGTAAAACCGTACAAGCCGCGCTCCAACAGCTGCGACGCCATAGCGA
>DXVZ01000161.1:0-2548 GCA_019417125.1 Phascolarctobacterium sp. | reverse complement strand
CTTTCGAGCGGCACCTTTTTGCTGTCCATCACCCAGCGGCTGTACATTTCGTTGCTTGCCGTGCATAAAAAAGTAAAAATAAGGTTCTGCTCCTCCTGCGGCAAATTGGCGTAAGGGTTAAAGCGCCCGCAATTGTGCCGCAGCGTAATGCCGCACAGCCTGTTAAAATACTGCCGGTAATCCGGGTTACAAATCAGCCTTTCGGCAAAAGCACCCTGTGATGAATAATATTCAAAAAAGACACGCGTTAAATTGCGCATATCAAAGGCGCCCCGTCCGTTATCTATTTCCGTACCGCCCATTACCTCAAGGTAGCCTGCGGCAATACGGCTGATTGCTTCTTCGTACACATCCTCAATGCAGGTGTAGTGCAGGTAAAATGTTTTGCGGTTAATTTTGGCGCGCTCCGTCAGTTCTTTAACAGTAATTTCCTGCGGCGGCATGGTGCAAACCATTTCTTCAAAAACAGCGCGGATTGCCGCCAAGGTTTTCTGCACGCGCAAATCCTGTTTTTTAGCTTCCATAATTAAACCCCAAATTTTAAAAAGTGCGGCATAAACCCCAAAGCCACAAAGCTGGTAATTGCCTGCCGCCCGCTATGCCCATTATAATACAAATAAGCAAAGAAAAGCAACACGAGTGTATAAAAAGGAGGACGAACAATGAAACTGACTAAAAAATTATCCGCCCTAATTTTAGCCGCTGCCTTTACCGCGCTGCCGTTTGCGGCAAACGCCCAGCAGCCTGCTGAGGATAAGCCCATCGTACTGAAAACCATGGGCAGCCTGTTCTTCGGCGGCACGGTGCAAACCCTGCCTAACGGCGAAACCTTTCACGGCGACCACGGCTACGCGCAGTTTTACATTCCGCAGAACTCGCGCACTTACCCGCTTATTATGTGGCACGGCATTGGGCAAAGCGGCAGAACCTACGAAAGCACGCCGGACGGGCGCGAGGGCTATATGGCTATCCTGCCGCGCAGGGATTGGCCCGTGTACATTATTGACCAGCCACGCAGAGGTCGCGCCGGTTACACGGCAAGCCGGGTTGATATGACCAATGCCGTACCGACGATAACTACCGAAAGCGGCGTGTGGGACGCCTTCCGCAACGGTTTGTGGCTGCAGCCCGAAAAACCGTACTTCTTCCAGGTATTGCAGTTCCCCAAAACGCCGGACGCAGTTGACCAGTTCTTCCGCCAGCAAACGCCCGACACCGGCGCAGAACCGCGCACCAATGAATACTATAAATTTATGGGCGGCACTATGGCACAGTTGTTAAAGCAAACCGGCCCGGCTGTTTTAATAACCCATTCCAACAGCGGCAAATACGGCTGGTTCAGCGGCATTACCGACCCGGAAAACATTAAAGCCATTGTTGCTTACGAACCCGGCGCGTGCGTTTTCCCCGAAGACGACCTGCCCACCGACCTTACGCCCTCGCCGCTTGCAATGGTCAATGACCATCAGGGGCCTATTGCCGTAAGCAGCGAAGAATTTAACAAGCTTACCAAAATGCCCATTCTCATCATTTACGGCGACAACATTGCCAAAGAAAAAAGAACCAATTTTAACAGTGAAGTTTGGCGCGTTGCCAGCCACCGCGCCCGGCAAATGGCAGAGCGCATTAACGCCCGCGGCGGCGACGCTAAAGTGTTAATGCTGCCTGATATTGGCATTAAGGGCAACACCCACGCACCCTTTGCCGATTTGAACAATTTGGTAATTGCCCAAATTTTAGAGGACTTCCTGCACAAAAAAGGCCTGGACGGACGCGAAAACCCGCACCAAGGTCCGCAGCCCAAAGGCTTAACGGAATACACCATTCCGCTCGCGCAGTAACATAAGGTAAAAAATCCCGGTTTATGCCGGGATTTTTTGTTTTATCTTTACCGCCTTATTCAATTTAGTGGATTACGATTAAGTTAATTACGATTCACTAAAAACGTTAATCAAAAATTTAACGACGTGGCTTATTTATCATAATAAATTATCATGCTCAAAAGCGCGTCAGTATCGCCGGTGTTGGCGTAGGCATGGGGCACGTCCGCCTTAAAGCGGATAGAATCGCCCGTGTTAAGTGTGTACTTTTGCCCTTCTGCCGTAATTTCTGCCGTACCGGCAAAAACGGTAATATATTCCTGCGAGCCTTTTAAATGCGGCTGCGCGCTTAAACTGCCCTGCGGCTTAATAACAATGCGGTAAGTTTCAAACTGGCGTTTTTCGTCAAAGGCAAAGGCCGGATAGTTTAAATAGCGCCCGCCGTCCTCTGCCAAAGGTTCTGCCGCGCGCAAAACGGAAACAGCTTCCTGCGGCGGCTCTTCTATTATAGAAGTAAACGAAATCTTGTAGCCGTTTGCAATCTTCCACAAAACAGAAATAGTCGGGTTCACATCGCCCTTTTCAATCTGCGCCAGCATACTGCGCGACACGCCGGTAACTTCTGCCGCGGCATCAAGCGTCAGCTTTCTGTTTTTTCGCAATCTTTTTACGTTAGCGGCAATAATATTATTCATATCCATATACGCGGCACCTCTTGACAATAAATA
>DXVZ01000160.1:15313-23070 GCA_019417125.1 Phascolarctobacterium sp. | reverse complement strand
TTATTATAGTGAATGAAATGTTGAAATAGACAATAATTGGCAATGCTAAGGGATATAATAAATATAGAAAATAAAAATATAAGCAAGATATTGCAAGTTGGAAAGGAGAGAGAAAATATGTTTTGGGCAGCAGGCTGGATGTTCTATCATGGAACTATGAGCCGAAAGGAAATTCTAAAGTTTTTGGATGAAACTTACTTATCATGGGAGAAAGGACGCTTTGGTGTAGATTCTGCAAAATATAAAAGGGAACGCGATAGAATTTATAAAATGAACTATTTTCAATTAGTGGAATTTCTTGATAGAGTAGTAAAAGATATATATAAACCTAAAACTTATAATAATAGTTTAAAGTAAATTATTGAAATTTTATAAGTAAATATATGAGCCGCTGTTAAAAATATCAGCGGCTCACTTTTATACTATGAGTTGAAGTTTAAGAAAAATACAGATATAATAAAAGTAGGGAAAATCCTACTTTTATTGAATGGGGGTATTGTGATGTTAGCAAGGGCTTTTGTTGATAACGCTAAAGTAATGTCAAAAGGACAGGTAACTATTCCAAAAGACGTTAGAAAAGTGCTTGGTATTGAAACAGGCGACAGAATATCTTTTATCGTTGAAGGTAATATTGTCCGCATCGTAAATTCCGCTGTTTATGCAATGCAAATGCTTCAGCAGGAAATGAAAGATGAAGCGGAAAAGGCCGGATTAACAACAGAGGATGATGTGATGGCAATGGTGAAAGAAATACGTGACGAGGAAGCTAAATAATGAGAATTTTAATAGATACCAATGTCCTTATTTCAGCAGCTTTAAATCCTGATAGTACATCATTTAAAGCATATATAAAGGCGGTTACTTATCCTAATCGTGGTTTAATTTGCGAACAGAATGTAGATGAACTGATAAGAATCTTTAATAAAAAATTTTCGCATAAAATGAAAGCTTTAGATGCGTTCATTTCAATGGCTTTAATGTCATTAGAACTCATTCCAATGACTGAAGATGAGTTAAGTGAAGAAGCACAAATAAGGGATATAAATGACAGACCTATATTAAGGGCAGCCATAAAAGCAAAGGCGGATATGATTTTAACTGGCGATAAAGACTTTCTTGAATCCGGTATAACTAAACCTGAAATATTGACACCGACAGATTTTTTAAATATGTAAATTTTAATAGCTGAGCCGCAGGCAGTAATGTCAGCGGCTTTTCTATGCCTAAAAATCCTAACGGCAGCCTAGCTTTGGATTGCCGTTATTTTTATATATAAGCAAATCTAATAAAATTAAATTTAGGAGGAATCACAATGAAACAAGGAATCAAAACTATTCAAAATCTTTATGGGGAACTGGAACGCCAGCGTGCGGCACGCAAAGATTTAATTGCCGATACCAGAAGTATCAACGTTAACTCCGTTGGCAACCTCAGTATGCTTACCGTGGCAACCAGTGACGACAAACTAAGCTACCGCATTTCTGAAATAGCCCACAGGCAGATTGCCGACCGCCTGGGCATTCCGTACAAGTATTATGAGCGTATGCGCCATGAGAACCCTGCGCTGCTTGACAGCAATATCAATAGCTGGCTTAACACCACGCCTGAGAAACGTATGCTCCGCACTTTAGACGGTAAATTGCGCGCCTTTTTAAGCGACCGTTACCGCAGGCTGGATAATCTCGAACTTGTAGACCATGTACTGCCTGTTATCGCCGCTATGAAAGGCTGTGAGATTGCAAGCTGTGACGTAACGGAAACACACCTCTATTTAAAGGTCATCAATAAAACCATGAAAACGGAAATTGTACCCGGCGATATTGTGCAGGCTGGTTTTGTAGTGTCCAATAGTGAAATCGGTTTGGGTGCATTGAAGGTTGAACCGTTGGTATACCGCCTTGTATGCAAAAACGGCCTAATCAGTAAAGACATTGCCCATAAGAAGTACCACACCGGCAGGCAGGTAGAAGACACCGATAACGCCTACGAGCTGTACAGCGACGCCACGCTTGCTCAGGACGATAAAGCCTATTTTATGAAAGTGCAGGACATTGTAAGTGCTGCCGTTGATGAAACAAAGTTTATGCTTACCGTCAATAAGTTGCGCATGGCAAAGAACCTTAAAACAGGTGATGATCCGGTGCAGACGGTAGAGGTACTTGGCGATAGGTATGTATTAAACAAAAACGAGCGGGCATCTATACTTCGCCATTTCATCATGGAAGGCGAGTTTACCCAGTATGGTTTGGTTAATGCCGTTACAAGAAGCTCACAGGACGTAGCGGACTATAACCGTGCAACGGAACTGGAACGTATCGGCGGCACGCTTTTAGATGAGAGTGTGGAAGTAGCTAAAAACAGAAAGATTGTTATGCTGCCGCAGGCTTCTTAATTTTGCGGTACAAGCTGTTTTATGGTAAGATAAAGAAGTAAAAACTTCCGGAAAAGAGGGCATTACGGTGGAAGAAGTATACAACCCGCCTTATACCATTACCAATAAAATAGTAGACTTAATAGCCGAGATAAGCGAGCTTATCGGGCATATCACTGTTACATCAGGGCTTAATAACAACCCTAAGCTGCGCCGTGCCAACCGCATTAAAACCATACAAGCGTCGCTGGCGATAGAAAATAACACGCTTACTGTTGAGCAGGTAACAGCGTTATTAAATGGCAAACGTATTTTAGGCACGCCTGCCGAAATTAAAGAAGTAAAAAATGCTTACGAAGTATACGAACAGCTTTTAACCTTTAACCCGTACAGCGTCAGCGATTTGCTTAAAGCACACGGTATACTTATGGCAGAACTTGTAAACAATGCAGGGCATTTCCGAAGCGGTGGCGTAGGCGTATTTAAAGGCAGCCAGGTAGTCCACATGGCTCCGCCTGCTGAATTTGTGCCGGAGCATATTGGCAATTTGCTTAGCTGGTATCAAAAATCAACGGCGCACCCGCTGATTAAAAGCGCAGTATTCCATTACGAATTTGAGTTTATTCACCCCTTTGCTGACGGCAACGGGCGTATGGGCAGATTGTGGCATACGCTGCTGTTAGCTGAATGGAAAGAAATACTGGCATGGATACCGGTTGAAACGCTTGTAAAAGAGCGGCAGGAAGAATATTATGACGCACTCGGCAAAGCCGACAAAGAAGCAGACAGTACAGTTTTTGTAGAGTTTATGCTAACTGCGCTTAGGGACGCATTAAAAGAAGTACCTGCTACCGACCAAGATGGCGATCAAGAAACCGACCAAGTTAAGAAGTTTTTACAAGTATTGGCAGATGATACGCTGACAGCAGTTGAGTTAATGGAACGGCTTAACCTTAAACACCGTCCTACGTTCCGCAACAACTACCTTAAACCTGCGCTTGCCAAAGGCTTAATTGAGATGACAGTGCCGGATAAGCCAAACAGCAAAAACCAAAAGTATAGAAGAAAAAAGTAAAATACTAAACACAGCCCCATGACTTTATTGTCATGGGGCATTTTCTATGTATGGGAGTGATTAAAAATGCCAAATTACTGTTCCAACAGCATAGTCTTTTACAGTAAACGCAAAAAGCCGCTGGAAGAAATACGCCAGCTTGTAAGTAAATGTCTTGGCGACCGGAAGCTTAATTCCGTTAAGCAGTTTCTAAAATTCTGCGGACTGCCTAAAGTCGCTAACGGAGAATACTGCGACGCCAGGGATTATTTTACCAACTGCGACGCCGATATTGAAAAAGACACAGCAGGCTATTACCTGCGTGTAGATACCGAAAGTGCCTGGAATCCGAATATGACGGTATTGGAATATATGCTGAAAGCAAAATACAACGGCACGGTTAAAATGGTGTACCAAAGTGAAGAACATAGCTGTGAAATTTATATTAACACAGACAAGCTTGGCATTTATTTTACCGACCGCTATATAGTTGATTACAGTTACCAAGGAAGCGGCGATACCTATTACTTTACCTGGTGGAAAGAGGTGATTGAATTTTTAAATACTACTTTTCCCAAAGCGCATCTCGGCTACGAAGAAGATTTGGAGAAAGCAAGTAAGAAAATAACGAAAACCTACAACTTTTCAGAAAAGAACGGCGACTACTTCAATTTTAACAAATTTGAAAACGGCGACCGTATGATGATTAGCATAGCAAACAATAAAGAATAACGGAGGTTGAATAAAATGCCGAACTATTTTACCAACAGAATTATCTTTTACGGCGAAGATAAAAAAGCATTAAAAGATTTATTAAATAAAATATCTGCCTGCGTAGATGAGCCTGCAAAAAATAAGGTAAGAATATTTTTAAGACAGGCCGGCTTAAATGATGACGAGGCAGAAGCTTATGCTGATAGCCATGACTTTTTTACATATTTGGATTTTGCAGTACAAGAAAACCCATGCGGAGCTTATTTTGAGGTAGAGACTGAAAGCGCGTGGGCAGCAAACATGAATGGCTTTTATAAAGTGTTACAGAAAATCTATGACGCCAAAATTAACATGGTGTACCAAAGCGAAGAACCGGGCTGTGGCATATTCATCAATTCAGATATAGAGGGATTGTTCTTTACCGAAAGGTACAGATTGGATTACTGCCATGGAGATAGTTCGGTCAGGGAATATTTTAGCTCGTGGCAGGAAGCAGCAGAGTTTTTGTACGCTGCCTTTCCGAAAGCTAAAACAACCCCTTATACAACGCTTGCGGATGCAGTAAACAGAATCGAAAAGCTGTATCGTTTCGACAGCAGAAAGCAGGAGTATATTTATCTTGACCGTTTTAAATATAACGAAGAAGAAGGAGGCTTAGCAGCATGACAGCAACAGCATTCATCTGCCCGCATGGCGATAAAGTAAAAATAACGGATTGTTTAAAATCCTGCGTAAGGAAACAGCGCTGTATGTTTCTGCCGACGCTGCGGGCAATAGCAAAATCAGTAGATAGGAACATTAAAGAGCCTACGGTAACGGAACTGCTTTGCGGTATAAGGGAAACATATTTGAAGAAAACAACGGATTACGCCGTTGACCCTATGCAGCAGCTATACGCTATCCACGGCAGCGCCGTCCATACCATTAATGAAGGCTTTACCGAAGGTAATATCCTAAGTGAAGAACGCCTTGCTGATGACGTAACCAGCGGCAAATTTGACCTGTACGGTCAGATTATAGACCTTAGCGATAAAACGCTTGGAGACTACAAAATAACCAGCTCCTACAAGCTCATGCGCGCTTTGGGCTATTACAAAGTAGACGTACCGACAGGCGAGGTATATAAAACAGGCATTAAGAAAGGTCAGCCTAAGACCAGGAAAGAATGGCGCACAGACGGCGTGCGGCATATTTTAGATTGGGCAATACAGGTCAACTACTACCGCATACTTTTAGAACAGCGTGGCTTTAAGGTTGAGAGCATGAAGATACAGGCATTTTGCCGTGACTTCAGCCTGCGCATAGCAGAAGAAAGAAATATCAAGAGGCAGGTGTATATCATAAATATCAACAAAATTTCCGACCACTGGATTAAGCTGTACATGGAAACCAAAGCCAAACGCCTAAAAGAAGCCTTGGCAAAAGGCTACTTGCCTCAGCTTTGCACACCGAAAGAACGCTGGCATGACAGAAAGTGCAAAGATTACTGCATGGTTGCTGATAACTGCCCTTACGGCAGAATGGTAAAAGCAAACATGAAGCAGGCGGCGTAAATTTATGGTATAATAAGAAAAATCATATTTATATGGAGCTAAAAATGAAATACCAAGCTATTTTGGATAAAGCAGAAAAATACCGTAAATTAAGTGCAGACATTGATAGCCTTGCCTTAAAAAATTGGGAAGATGCCTTTGAAATTGAATATACGCATGAATCAACGGCGATTGAAGGCAATACACTTTCCCTTATGGAAACCAAAGTCGTTTTAGAGGACGGAATTTCCGTAGGCGGTAAAAAGTTAAGGGAAATTTACGAAGTAGTAAATCACCGCAAGGCATACCGTTTCATCAAAGAAAAAATTGCCGAAGCCAGAAAGCTTGATGAAGCAACCATTAAGGATATACACGCAATTTTGATGGAAAACATTTTTGCAGGCGGCTTTTACCGCAGTGTTAACGTAAGGATTACCGGTGCGGCGCACACTCCGCCTGAGCCCCAGGAAGCCTATAAGCAGATAAAAAACTTTTATGCCGACCTCGAATGGCGCAGGAAAGACGACCCGATAACCTATGCCGCCTGGACGCACGCTGAATTTGTGCGCATCCATCCTTTTATTGACGGCAACGGCAGGACTTCACGGCTGATAATGAACTATCAGCTGATGGCAAACGGGCTTGTGCCGGTATCAGTACCGCAGGCGGCAAGGCTTGAATATTTTAAATGCCTTGAAGAATACGCAGTAAATGGCAATATAGAACCGTTTGCAGATTTTGTTGCAGGGCTTGAAGAAAAACGTCTGGACGAATTACTAAAAAATTTTAACATTTAAAAATTTTAAACTAAGCAGCAGGCAGCGTGAAAAGCTGCCTGTTATTTTTATTCGTTAAAGGAAGGGGGGCTTATGAGTTTATTTGATAACGTACAGAGATTTCAAACACTTGGAATAACAACTAAAACTATCCATAACGGCATGTTTCAAAGAGAAATTTATGCAGCAATGCGCCGTTTTAAAGCACTTGACTGGGGCGATGTATCAGATGCTGATACAGAAAGCAATAACGAAGCTATTAAAAACTTCGGCATGGTTTTAGGTTCATATAATACTTCGGAGGGTAAAATATGGATAATTGCCGAAAGCAATAACGGGCATGAATATGATAAGCTGACAGTTCTTTTTCTGAATGAATATTAAGAGTGTGCAATCTTGCTAGTATAGCAAAATAGAAGTATAATATTACTAAAATAATACTATATAGGGTGAGTACAATGATTATAAAACCATCTGCTGCTATTAGGCAAAACTATAACGAAATATCTGAACTGTGTAAAAAAACCAAAGAACCGGTTTACCTTACAAAAAACGGCGAAGGCGATTTGGTTGTTATGGACATAGACAGCTTTAACAGGCGTGAAAAAATGCTGAAACTGAGGGAAACACTGCTTACGGTAGAAGCTGAACGTTTGGCTGGTAATAAAGAATATACAGTTGATGAACTGGAACATTATCTTGATGATGTGCTGAAAGGAATAGAAAATGGAAAACTTGAAGCAGTATAAGGTAATTGTTTCAGATAAGGCAAGGGAAGCACTTGGAGAAATTATCGCTTATATTGCGGCAGACAGCTTGCAAAATGCCCAAAGTATAAAAGCAGATTTAATAAAAGCCATCCGCTCGTTTTCGGTATTGCCGGAAAGGGCGCCGTTTCTTGAAGGAGCATTTATACCGTATAATAAATACCGCAAGCTTGTTATTGCAAAGCGTTTCCTTGTAATTTATCAGTTTCGGAATGAAACGGTTTATGTAGATTATGTTGTAGATTGCAGGCAGGATTATCAGTGGTTGATAAAATAATAAAGTACTAATTAACAGCAGGCAGCCATTAGAGGTTGCCTGCTGTTTTTATGCCCTGAAAGGAGAGAGCCAATATGGAAAACACTAACATTGCTAAAAAATTACTTGCCGTTATGGCTGAATGTGCTTATGTGGCCAAAAACGGCGTGAACAGCTTCCACAAGTACAAATACGCTACTGCCGAAGATGTGCTGCAAAAAGTGAATGAATCGCTGACGAAAAATAAAATTGTCTGCGTTGCTGTGCCGGAATTAGTAGAATTTACC
>DXVZ01000160.1:0-15303 GCA_019417125.1 Phascolarctobacterium sp. | reverse complement strand
CGTCACAAATCTAAAAGGTAATGTAGAACATCTGGCAACTGTAAGGGTAGAAATATCCCTTATTGACAGCGACAGCGGCGAAGAAGTAAAAATTTACGGCATTGGAAGCGGGCAGGATGCTGGCGATAAAGCAGTGATGAAAGCACAGACAGCGGCTACGAAGTACGCCTATATGCTCAGCTTCTGCATTGCAACAGGTGATGACTCGGAAGCAGACAGCATAACTGATGAAAATAGCTTTGCCGAACCGCAGAGCACAGCAGCAAAACAAAAGCCGACTGCTAATAAAGCTAAGGCAAAAATAAAACAAGCACCGGCAGGAAATGCAATAACTTGCGCTGCCTGCGGAGAAGTTATTACCAGTGACAGGGTTATTGAATATTCAGTAGCTAATTTTGGACATCCGCTTTGCATGAATTGCCAGAAGCAGGCTAATAAAGCAGCGTAGGAGGAAATTATGGATAAAGAAAAAATAATAGAAATTCTTTATGAAATTTTAAAAATCATTATCAAGAAGTAAAAAGCAGTCCCACAAAATCTATCCCACAGGGCATTTTGCCTTGTGGGATTTTCTAAATAATAAGCACTAAAATTTAAAAGCAAACTATAAACATGTAAATGGTAACTATAAACCAACCTGCCAAAATTTAAAATATGAGAAAATATAATAGAGGGAGGTTGAGTATGCCATGTTTGCAATGCGCTATAAAATGATAGGCTTAAAAATAGCATATTACCGCAAATTGCGCGGCTATACTCAGGAATACCTTGCCGGTAAAGTAGGCATTACCAGAACGTATTTAGGGCAGATAGAACGCGGCAATAAAGGCAAAAGTTATTCGTTAGAAACCCTGCTTTTAATTGCTGATGCCTTAGATATAGATGTGAATCAGCTTTTAAGTAATACGGAAAACATCTGACGGTTAAGTTTATTTGCTTGATTTTGATTTTTTATAAATTTTATTATTGCGGTTAACTGCGGCTAAGGATGATTACAATGACTTTGCAGGAAACAATTTTAAATGAACATAAAAGAATAGGAGCCAAAATAATGTATTATCGTAAACTGAACCGCTTTACACAAGGGCAGCTTTCTTTGCGGTCATCAGTTCCCAAGACTGCTATATCCCGTATGGAACGAGGTAAAGGAGAATTTAAACTGGAACAGATAATGCTTATAGCTAAAGCTATGGATATAGATTACAGAGAAATATTGAAATAAATTTATGTACATAGCCAATAGGTAGGACAAGTAGTTTTGTATGATAAGAATATACAAAACTACTTGTTTTGGGGGTAACATAATGCAAACTACATCAGATAACTTAAAAATAGCTAAAGACCGCTTAATGTCCATGTACGCGCAGCTTGCCGAAGGCAAAGCACTGTATAAAGCGCAGGAAGCAGTAAAATATAACTGCTCTTTGCGCTCTATACAGCGTGATATTGATGACTTACGGTCTTTTTTTGCCAATCAAAGCGAAACGACCGGTGTGGTGCAGGAACTTATTTATGATAGAAAACTGAATGCCTACCGCCTTGTACCACCACTAAGGAATCTTTTAACCAACGAAGAAACTTTTGCCGTGTTAAAAGTGCTTTTAGAAAGCCGTTCGCTTACGAAAACTGAACTGTTTCCAATATTGGAAAAGCTGATAAGCTGCTGCGTACCGCCGGAAAACAGGCGGCAGGTTACAGATTTAATAGCTAACGAACAATACCACTATGTAGAGCCAAGGCACAAAAAAGCAATTCTTGAAAAAATGTGGAATTTATCTGCGGCAATTAGGGAACATAAAGAAATTAAAATGACCTATATGCGCCAAAGAGGCGAAGAAGTGCAGCGATGCATCAAGCCCATGGGTATTATGTTCTCCGAATTTTATTTTTATCTATTGGCGTTTATAGATGAAGAAGTAGTCAATGACAAGATTGTTTATGAATCGGGTGCAGAAACCTATCCTACCATTTACCGCATAGACCGCATTAAAGAATATGAGATAACCGAAACGCACTTTAACATCCCCTACCAGAACCGCTTTGAAGAAGGCGAATTCCGTAAGCGAGTACAGTTTATGTACGGAGGCAAGCTGCAAAAAATAAAGTTTTGGTATAAAGGTCCATCGGTAGAAGCTGTGTTGGACAGATTGCCGACGGCAAAAATATTGGCGCATGACGATAATGGTTATCTTATCAGTGCCGAAGTATTTGGTAATGGTATTGATATGTGGCTGCGCAGTCAAGGGGATATGGTGGAAGTTGTTAAATGATTTTCATAGTTGGATTAATTTTAAATATTTACAAAGATTATGATGTGAAATTTGTAACTGTGAATGGCAAAACGGTAAGTACAAAAGTAATATGTAGAAAATAAGGTGATTTTTATGCAAAATAGTTTTAGAACTCCGAGTTCGGTAGAAAAGAAAGAGAGAAATGAGTTAAATCGTATTATGATAAAAACGATTTTAGAAGATCCTAATAAGACATGGTCACAAAAAATGAAAGAAGTAGAGAAATTTTCAAAAATAGAAAAACTAGCAAAATATTAATAATACAAGAGGTATATAAAATGAATAGTATTTACGAAAAGAACAAAATGCTTCAAGTAAATGGTGAGAATAATGGATTATCTGCGATGCTTGACTATTGTAGACAAAAATCTGCCGAAGGCTTTGCTGTAGCCGAAAGAAATAATGATAAGCTTGGGAACTATATTGAAATTCATCAAGATACTTTGAAAAAACAATTAAAATTGTTTAATGGAACATCTTTTCCTGAAAATTGTGAAATATATATTAACCAACTCCGAGAAGCTTTGTCAAGAATGAATGATCTATATAATGAGGTTAAATATGAATTAAAAAACAACAAAGATAACCTTACTAATTTTACTATAGTTGTATATGGGAAAACTATGACTGGCAAATCAACTCTTATGGAAACACTGTTAAAAGGTAATGGTCAGTCCATTGGTAGGGGTACACAGAGAACCACCGTAGATGTGCGTTCTTATAGGTGGAATAATCTGCAAATATATGATACTCCTGGAATTGCTGCTAGTGCTGCTGGGGGGCGTGAAGATGAGCGTAAGGCTTATGAGGTAGCTAAAGAAGCAGATATGATTGTTTTTTTATTAGGAGACGATAATATTTCTGATGAAGAAGCAAAGGCTTTTGCTAAACTTAAAAAGATGGGTAAACCGATATTAGTGGTTTTAAATGCAAAATATGATTTAACTAATAACCGCTCAGCAAAACTAATGCTAAAAAAATTAAATGAGGCTATGTCTAAAGAAAGAATCAATATGGTCAAAGACGACTTTGTTGAACATGTGAAAAATCAAAATGTAACGTGGAAGGGAACACGGTTTGTAGGTGTACATTTGCAGGCTGCTTATCTTTCTCAGAAGGGA
Organism: Phascolarctobacterium sp.; assembly: GCA_019417125.1. GTDB lineage: Bacteria > Bacillota > Negativicutes > Acidaminococcales > Acidaminococcaceae > Fusicatenibacter_A. The sequence goes on along the minus strand of DXVZ01000160.1, from coordinate 11,891 downwards.
CAATCACCTATTAAAGGACTATCTGCAAAAGAATTATTCAACATAAGCAATTTTAAGTATATAGAAAAAGCTGTTATTGAAGAAATTACTAACAAGGGTGCTTTTTATCAATATAAGATTTTCATAGATATTGCCTATAAACAAACAGAGGAGATATTTAATACCATTAGTAAAGAATTAGATATTCTTAACGGGATGGTTATGTCTTTTGATGATAATAAACATAAATTAGATATTATAAAGAAACAGTTTAATGTATATGGCTTGCGCGAGGTAGATAACTTAATAAGAAGAATTAAGAGAGATCTTGAAAACAAGGTAGATGATTTTGTCGATTATTACTATGATATTGAAAGTGCTGGTGATGCATGGAATGATGTTGTCGAAAAATTAGGTATTGAGGAAAGGGCTAAGGATTTGTTTAAATTTTTGGGTAAGGAGTGTAGTAGTAGAATAGAAGATTTCAAAAATAGTTTTGTTGAAGAAATTAACTTACAGATTAAAACTAAAGGTATTGTAGATGATGTTGCTGGTTATGATATTACAGACTATAAGTTTAATTTTACCTTAGCTATAGATTTTGGTGGAGTTTTGTTGGCGGGGGCGTCATATTTAGGTTTGATTAGCGTAGGATTAGGCCCTATTGGATGGGGTGTGGCTGGATTGACAATTTTGTTTAATTGGCTTTTTGATGATAAGGAGGAAAAAATAAGAGAGGCTAAACGAAAGATGCGTAATAGTATAAAGGAAAGTATCGAAAAAATAGAATGTAAGCTTAAAAAGATATTGCCTGAAGTGTTCAATAAAACGTTTATTGAAGGGTATATCAATAAGGTTGAGAAACAATTCAATGATATGGCTGCTTTAATCAATGTGTTTAATGAGTATGAGAAAGAGTTAAAAGATAGCCTGTATGAACAGCTGAACGAAATGAATATCCAAATTTTAAATGCTGCTTGTGATAACATAGGAGTGCCTAATTTGGTGAAAAATGTGGTAAAAATTGAAAGAATTTCAGGACAGAGCTTTACCATTGTAATCAAAGGTATTAATGACATTCCGGATAATGTATGTAGTAGACTTGAGGAATTACTTCAAGAAGAAGTGGTATTAATAAAGGAAAATAAGATATTAACAATGTGATCTTATCACTAAAATGGTCACGAAAGGGGTAGTAAAATGGAATTTTTATTGGCTGATGCTATGGAAAAGGGGCAGAAAATAAATACAAAAGTTCGAGGTATTGTTAGCAATCTAAAGATTGCTAACGAAAATTATTATAACATTGAGGAAGTTCCTTCGGAACTGTATGCAAAAGATAGTAAAATTAAAGTAGTGTTTGTGGGCCAGTATAGCGCCGGCAAGTCAACCATTTTAAAAATGCTAACAGGCGAACGAAATATTGCTGTTGGAGCTGGTATAACTACTCAGATAAGTAGTGTATATGAATGGAAAAACATGGAAGTAGTTGATACTCCTGGTATCGCAACTGGTATTAGATTTGACCATGATAAGATTGCTTATGACGCTATAGCTAAAGCTGATTTGCTTGTTTTTGTTATTACCAATGAACTGTTTACTCCAATAGTTTTGGAGAATTTTAAAAAATTAGCCTATGATTTGGAAGTGGATAGGGCTAATGTTCAATATGGAAAAGCAAATGAGATGATTCTTGTTGTAAATAAAATGGAACGCATTGGTAATACAAGTGATAAGCAAAAAATGCTTCGTGAAGAGTTATACAAATCAGGTGTGCCAGAAAATATTGCTATTGGTTTTGTGGACGCTCAATCTTTTGTAGAAACTTGGGATGAAAATGACCAAGAAGTGAAAGAAGAGTTGATTGAAGCTAGTGGATACAAAGATTTTATTAATTTATTAAATTCATTTGCAGAGGCTAAAGGTTTAAAGGCTAAGGTAATTTCACCATTGAAAAATTTGCAGGATTATATTTACAAGATCGTTGATACGGTTGAAGCGCCCTTAGAGAATCCTAAAGCTGAAAAAACGCAACAGCTTTTGAAGAGTTCTATAAAAACACTCAAACGTGAGGATAGAAATGGTCGTAGAAATCTGTTAGAAATCTTTAGCAAATATGCTCATGAAATACGTACTTATGGTAGTGATATAGCTAATGATATTGAGAATATGCCTGCGGAAGATATAGTGAAAAATGAGATTAATGAGAGGATATCTACTATTATTAATAACTGCAAAAAGGATGTGGAGGATGAATTATTAGCTATAAGTGATAGAATTGAAAAAAATCTTGAGTGTGTATTTGAGGAAGGCTTTACTGGTAATATTCCTGTTGATATTGCAAGAGAAAATGTGCAAGACTTTGATTATTCATATGCAGTAAAAGGTCTTAAAGAAATAACAGAGCAGGTTTTGGCAATTATAAACAAAGATTTAATCTTAAAGATTGGTCATTTTTTAGGCCATAAATTTAAGCCTTGGGAAGCAGTTAAATATTTCAAGTGGATTGGAAAACTCAACAAATGGATTCCGTTAATTGGACAGATAGCTAATACTATTATGGATATTTGGGATCACAATAAGCAAGAAGAAGCAAGACATAAGCTTGAGGAAATGAAGCGTGAGATTCGTGCTAGTTTCAATGAAATTGCTTGTGATTTGGAGAATGATGGTAGAGCTTTTGTTAATAACGAATTTGGGAAGAGTATGGATAAGTTAATAAATAAGCATATAGAAGAACTATCAAAATTTGACAAACTCAGAGATAATAATAACGAAAGCTGTTTTGAGCTAAAAAAGTGTGCAAGGGAGATAGCTGTCTTAGTAAAAGGATTGCAAGGTTAGAATATATACTCTCATAAATTGTTGAGATTTTGTCAAATCTTTTGGTAGACTGATTAGCGGTGGTATACTAAAACTTGACACAAAAATAACGAAGGAAAATAACACCACCAAAATGATAAAGCACTAAAAATAAATATATATTATTTTCTTGAGATAGTCAGTATTTGACTATCTCATTTTTTATACTATAAATAAGGAAGGAGGTAAAAGCTTTCTTTAGTGATGGTGATTGTTTAATCTAAATATTTTAGTATTTGAAAGAGAGGTTGTTTATTATGGCATTTCCAATTGCATGGGCAGTAGGCAGTTTTATTGGCGGTCTTTTAGCAAAAGAGTTTTATGATGACGTTATTGCAGAACATGATGATGACTGCGAAGAAAAAGCAGGTTATTCTGATGAGATGTTAACGGCGTTATTTAAAAAGTTAAATGATGCTGGCGATGCTCAAGGTTTGTATGATTTTGGATGCATTTTAGAAAATGGGGATGAAGATTGGGCACGCAAGTTTTTAAAAGCGGCTGCTGATATGGACTTTATGATTGCCCAGCAAAAACTTCGTACTATGGAGCGATATTAAAAATAAAATACCGTGATGGTCAGAGTTTGACCATCACGGTATTTATAATTTAAGTAGAGAATAAATATATTTTTAAAGGGGTGTTTAAGATGAATTTGTTTGTGGCAAAGGATATTTGTTGGTTAAAAAACTGCATTAGTGCGAAATTACCTAATTTTTGTTGTGAAGGTAAGGTTATCAATAATATAAAGATATTGGAAGAAATGCAGAAATTGCCGGAAGTTGAAAGATTAAGGATAATATGCAAAGTTGCAGTAGTGATGGCTGATGAAAATGTAGAACCAGGACAGTTTGGCAAAAGAAAGCATAACGATACTATTGATGGATTGCCTGCAAAATATGTCATAAATACAGCTGAAATTGGAGCTGGTACAACGTGGAAAATTATTGATAATTATAATATCAGCTATATAACCACTGATACAGGCATAGAACAGGCAGTTTTATTACAAAAATAAGGTAAAGAAAATAGGATAGCCTAAAATTGGCTATCCTGTTTTTTATAATGTAATAAAAGGGGGAATGGTTATGTTAAACTTCTGCAAACCTACATGGCCTAAATATATCAGTAAGCTGAGTTTTATAAAATTTATTTTAAAATCTAAAGAGTTAAGCAAAAACCAAAAAGTTATGATGATACTTTTTGTACTACGCATGGAAAATCTCCAAATTGGAGGAAGTGGTAATATGCTGTACGCATTAGCTGCTTCTTTTTGCACTGCTTTAGCGTATCTATTAATTAAGTACTTTTGTTGGAATTATCGTTTACAGGCATTGGCTGTAGTGTTAATTATTGTTTACGTCTTGTTACTTGGTATGCGAAATCTGCCGGATAATTCCTCGTTGACAAAAGTGCTATTAGGATAAGAGGTGTTTAAATTGGATTTCGGCATAGAAGATGTAGTGGTTGTAATTTGTTTAAAATTGATATTTTGTGCGTTGTTCAAACTGATGTATTTAAAAGGGATAACTCTTTAAAGGAGATGAGTAGATGAGTAAATTGGAAATAATTTTTATTGGTGCAATGTTTATCGCCGCGATCGTCAGCTTTTTGCAAACGCATTGGTTTGCAGCTTTATTGATAACGGCGTTATTTGGCTTATTGTTGTGGCTGTTATATGCACTGCTAAGTAATATCAACCTTGTGCTTATACCGTTATTATTTTGGCGGTAAAAAATTAAGGGAGGAATGTTTATTATGAATGGTAATCAGAAGTATGTATGTCCGAAATGTAATGGTTTAGTGGATTATGGTGTCAGGTTTTGTCCTCATTGCGGCAATGCTTTTGGAAGTTGGGGCGCTCCCGTACAAAGTAGTAAGGTAAACAGCGGTATAGGCAGTAATAATTATGCTGGGGCTGCTGCAAGCAGAGAAGAAAGTTTCAAAGAAATGTTCTTCTCCAGCGAAGGGCGCTTAAACAGAAAAGCAACGTTTGAGCGGCTGGTTATTAATGGAATTGGCTGTCAGATTTTAGCATGGTTTATGGCTAAAATAGCTCTTGAATTAGGGATTATCGGGATTATAATTTCTTTGGCAGCGTATTTAGTGCTACTTTATTCCGGTATTTGTATTTCTATCCGGCGTTGGCATGACTTAAATAAATCCGGCTGGTATGTTTTAAGTATATTTTTAATTTTACCTATCTTTTATTTCTGGTTTGCTAAAGGAACGGAAGGGCCTAATAAATATGGTCCTGATCCGCTTGCCGGTAAAAATTAAGTATGGAGGAACAAGCTATGGATGAGCAAAAATATGTATGCCCTCATTGCGGAGGTTTGGTGGAATATGGCAGTAAGTTTTGCCCGCATTGCCGTTATGAGTTTGGTGAATGGGCAGCGCAATCTGCTGGAATTAGTAATACTGAAATTACGCAAGGTAATGCCATTGAGGAAGAACAGCAGTCTAGCGGCAGCAGTAGATTTTTAATTATTGCTGTTATTATTGCCGTAATTTGCGGCATGGCTTACTGGTTTATGCGCGATAATACAGAAAAGCTTGTTGCTGATGCTATCAAAAACGGTGATATGGCACCGGTGTTTGAGCTTTACCGCAACGCATCCGATGAAGATAAACCACAGACTGCATATAAAATTGCCGATGCTGCTTTTAGAATTACTTTGGACGAAGTTAACGGCAAAGACAACAGGGAATTTTTAAGGACTTTATATAATGCCGTTAATAACGAGAAAAATGCTAACCTGCATATAGAAGCAGGCGGCAGGGATGAATATATGTCGCCTTTTATAGCTTTGGTAAAATATGCTTATGTGCAGTCGGAACTGGAAAACATGACAGCAGATACAGACAGCAGCATAGCAAGTTATCTTCCGGCAGGTCTAAATATCGACGCTGAGCAATTAAACCCACGAGAAACCCGCAGTATGTATGCCTGGGTTGAAGAACCATTAGACGGCGGTTATGTTCTGTATGGCACGCGCAGAATATTTTATGAAACGTTTCCCAATTACCGCAACTGCTTAGGCCTTTTGTATTTACCTAATGGTGCGGATGGCAGCAGAGTTCCGGGCTATGCTTATAATATTGAAGCGTTGCAGTTTGGCACAACAACTTTAAACTGGCAAAACGGACGGACGCAGGAAGTACCGAAACTGTTAGTAGTTGATGGATACTTTAAAGACCTTTTGTGGAAAAGAAATTCAGTGCAAGAGGTATATAAGCCGTTGGACGGTGTAAAAAATGATTTGCAGGCTATGTATAATAACTTGCAGATTATTAGGAAGTATTACGCTGAGGCGACACCAAACCTTAATTTTGACGGGCTTAATTTTAATTCTACGGAAGAAGAATTTTATGCTAAGGCGCCGCTAAGCGGAAGAAAAGGCGAGGGAACAATCCACATTAGCAACATTTTTGCCAACGGTATAGTTGTGGATTTTGTACCATATTTTAATAATTTGGTGCAGGATTCGGTAACGCTTACTGATAGCTATGGCGGCAGTTTGAGTAACGGTATTAAAATTGGCGATAGTATGGGTACAGTAACAGAAAAAATGAAGCCGTATTGTTTGTTTAACAGCAATAACGATTGGGTAACTTATCTTATGCCAAACGGGCAAACCTATGCTTTTAGGTTTTATAACGGGTTGCTGGATCAGATAAGTATCCGCGAAGCGCCTGGTTGGAAAGGTTAAAAATTTAATAACAAAGCCTGATTTTATGAATTATTTATCGAAAATAAGTTCATTAATCAATTGAAAGGTAGTAATATGTGGGTGTTAAACTTGCTATTACTACCTTTTATAAGTTAAACTAAAGATAAATATTCTGTCGGAGGTGCTTGTAGAGATGGGAAAAAAGGGAACTAACGTAGTTACTGATGAAAACAGACCTTTTAATGATTTTAAATTAGCAAAAGATATTATGAAAGTTATTAGTGAATACAATGATATTGATGTAGATATGTTGGTAAATAAGTTGAAAATGAAATATTCGAAGTATACTGAAAGTAAATTGCGGTATTTGGTTCAAAATGAATTAAGTAGATTAGAAAAAGAGGTATTAATAAAAAACACCTGTGGTTGGAATTTTAATACTGATAGTTTTTTATTAGAATATTATTTTTCAGAAGTTATAGCACCTAAATATGCAATATCATTTTATGGCAAAAAAGTTTCTGAATGGGATTTCTTTATAAAAGAAAGGTTAAATAATGATAATGAAGTTGATAAGGCGCTTGATAAATATTATAAAAGAATAGAAAACAGTCTAATGGAAATACCTGATACAAAGGAAACTTTAATAAAATTCCTTAACTATTTACCGGCTTACAAATTTTATCCTAATAATTTATACAATAGGTTCAAACTTGCTTTTAAAATAGATTTTGTTGAAGGCTCTATGATAAATGAATATTTCAAAATGCTGATAAATACATATGTATGCGATATGAAACAAATTGAGTGGGAATTATTTATTTACTTTATTCAAAGGCTATGTATGACGAAGAATTATGAAGAAGTAGAAGTGTGTGTGAAAAGGGAAGAAGGGTATAAAGTTTGCCGGTATTCTTATCTATCTGCATCTAATATTGATTTTATTTTAGCTGTATACGGCGAAATTGTTGCTGTTGCAGTATCTGCCTTTAAAGAGAAAAGGGCATTAAATGCAGAAGAAGAAAAGAAAATAATTGAAATATTAAATAATTTAAAGGAGTATTTGAAGAAGAAATTAGATGAAGTGGTTAATGCTGGCAGAAAAGGTGATAAGTTTACGGCAATAGCTGGTATGATTGAGCAGGAAAAAATTATTTGTAAGGCGTTTTGTGTTTTAATTTACGAGTTATACATGTTCTTTGAAACAGAGCAGATATTTGGAGTTGATATGGCTTTAAAAAACAAGAGAGAAAGTTTAATTTAAAAAACAAATAAGAGTATTGCATAAACGTCTGTGTTAGGAGAAGTATACTGACACAGACGTTTTATTTTTAATAGCAAGGATAGCGAAAAAAATTAAAAAAGTTGCTTTTTTAGTGAAAATGTACCTTCAGTGCATTTTTAGTTATTATAAAAACAAAGCAAGATATGTGTAATAAATATGTAAATTTCTTGCATGAAAATCAAATGGAGGGATTCAAAATGAAAGAAGAAACTTTGCAAAAATTAATTGAAAAAATCGAAGCTAATGTTGCGAACTTTACGCAAATACGACCAGAGCTTGATCCGTTTGTGTTGCTGACGGTTGGCGAAGACGGTAGCCAGTTGTTGATTGACAATAGAAGGCTTAGAAACGAAGCCTTACTCAAGACGGGCATATTTGCTGGGATTGAACGTATAACCAGAATTTACGTAGGCAAAACTGGCAAAAAAGGCAAAAAATTTTCTTTGTTCATTGTCGCAGAAGATGCTACTGGAAAGAACGTCTGCCTCTCTATGCTTGACGGAACTAAACCGTTTAGTGCAATTTATTTGGTTCTGGCTGATGTAGTTGATGAGGATTTGCTGACCTTTATTGCTGTCGATAATGAAGAAGTGAAACCTGCTTTTTCAGAACTAATTGCACACCCAAAAGAGGCGGCGCAGTTTTTAAAGATGGTTCTCGGTGTATTTTTACGTTTGTTAAAGCTGGAAGAAGCGGCCCCTAACCTCGTGATTGGTGCTTCGCTTGTTGGTTTATTAAACAGCGTAGAAAGCGATGTTCAGGAGAACATTTAAAGGAGGGGATTTTGATGGTACTTCCAGAAGTTAGTAGTTTTGCCGCGATTGCAGATAAAACGCAGATAACTGCAAAACGAAAGAAAAAACGCTTTGCAGACTATGCCGAGCAATCATTGCTTTTAGCAACGAGAAATAAAAAGCGCCTCAGCAATTTTGCATCGCATAAATTGCTGATAAGGGAAGCGGAAGGCTTTGCTCATGGTGTTGTTGGAGTTGGTAATGAAAAAATGCCGCTGTTGAAGGACACTGTGCATTTAAAAAAAATTAAGCCCTTTCAGCTGGCGGAAATATTGGCTGGCAAACTTGACTTCATGGTGTCTGAAGGAGCTTTGTTTTATGCGTCTAAGGGAAATAGCTATTTTCAACCTCTATTTTTGGATAGCTGTTCCGATGTTAATTCTTTTAAAGTTTTAACCTACAACAAAATTTCGCAGGAGTTAATGCCGTTGCTTAGTATGCGTCTTATTTCTGAAGCTTACGAGGTTATTCGGGTAAATCGAAAATTCGCAAAACTTGTTGAGGTAGCGAATCCTGTCCGTTATGTTTGCCTTCAAAACGGTGTCTTTGATACGTTGACCGGTGAATTTAGTGATCTAAATCTTGAAGATGGAATTTTCATGGTGCGGTTAAACGCAAATTTTATCGAAGATGCGTTTATAAGAGAAGAGTTGCAAGATTTCTTTGAGAATTTTTGCAATGGAGCTGAAAATGTGAATGCATATTTGGGCGTTTTTGGTTATCTCTTATCAAATAATTTTGAACTGCAAAAAGCGGTGTTCCTGATAGGAGCACCGCGAAACGGCAAAAGCACGATGCTCAAATTTTTGGAGGAAGTATTTCCCGCAGAATATTTGACTGCTCTCTCTTCTAGGGATCTAGGCAATGATTTTGCCCCGGCTAATCTACAAAAGGCTCGCCTAAGTTTATCGAAAGATGAGCCAGCAATACCGTGGAGTAGCAAAGCAGTTCAGGTTTTCAAAATGATTACCGGGGCAGACCGTTTTTTGGTGCAGGCCAAGCGGATACAGCATCAACAGTTAAACCCGCATTGCCATTTGCTCTTTGCAGGCAATTCAAAACCGGTTTTTACTTTAAAAGCCGGAGAGCCAGCTGAGATAAAAAAACAGCAGGACGCCGTGCTTCGCCGTTTGATTTATTTGGAAACGGGTGCAACGGTGCCTGAGGAAAAAGTTGACACTGGTTTGCAATGCAAGATGATAGGCGCCAAGGATGCTCTCGTTTCCATCATGCTGAAAAATTTTAGCAGCCTTTTACATGGTGAGCTAAGCTGGCCAAAGCCTCCAGAGGATTTATTTGCAACGGAAGGGGCGGCGCAAAACAGCGTTCTATTCGAGTTTGTTACGCGAAAATTGGACAAAACGGATAGCTCTGAGGATGTAATTCGCGTTAGTAAGCTTTGTAAAGAGTTCAATGATTTTGCTGGATTTTCAGATGCAGAAGTGCTTAAAACGAACGCTTTTTCACGGAAATTAGCAAACGTAGTTGGTGAGAACCGAATACGAAAAAATTCTGCGCTGAACGTTAGCTGTTTATTTGGCTACAGATATAAGGAGGGTGAGTTAAATGAAAAAATTGTTGACGATTAAAGAGTTGGCGGCGGCAAACGGAGGACCTTTACCAATGTCTGAGAGTGGCATATATGCTGCTTGCCGTAAAGGGCTAATTAAAACAGTCAAAATCGGGCGGCGGATATTCGTTACCCAAGAAGAATTGGAAGCGCTGTTAGAGCGTGAGAACTGAAAAAAACGCCGCTGTTATAGCGGCGTTTTTTATGTAAAAAGGAGGTAAAATAATGAGTAAAAGGCTTAATGGAGAAGGAACTATATATTACAATGAAAGTCGTAACAGATGGGAAGGTCAGATTTCGTATGTGCTTAATGGAAAACGTAAAAGGAAAAAAGTAATTGGGAAGAGCCGTAAAGAAGTTAAAGAAAAAGCCCAAGAAGCCAAAGCGTTGTTAGAAGAACAGGTAGAAGAACTTACATTGGGTAAGTGGTTAGAGCAATGGTTAAAGGTTTTTGTAGTAGGTCATGTTAAATTAAAGACTGAAGAACGCTATAAAACAGCAGTTAAAAAACATATTGTACCTAATATCGGTGACATCAATGTTAAAAGTTTAACTTCATTACAAATACAAGAGTTCATAAATAGTCTACATGAAAATGGTGGAGAGAAAGGTATAGGACTTTCTCCAAGAACAGTTAACTCAGCGCGTACTGTATTATCAACTGCATTAAAGCAGGCTGTAGGTGCAGGTATTATAGATAAGAATCCTGTTTTATTTACGAAACCCATTAAAACAAATAGGAGGGAGATTTCCGTGTTGAACAAAGATGAATGCAGAAAATTAGTTGAGGCTGCGAAAGCTGAAAGCAATCAGGCATTTTGGATCGTTATAGTTATTGCTCTTGAAACCGGGCTAAGAAAAGGTGAAATTTTTGGATTGCGCTGGCGTGATATAGATTTTAATAAGCAACAGCTTACGGTTAATACAACGGTTGTAACAAGCAATCATGGTATAGTAATTCAAGATAGCACAAAAACAAAGCACAGCAGAAGGACTGTTAAATTAACGGTATCAACTATTAGGAAACTTAAAGAATATAAAGAATGGCAGTCAGCATATTTGGATGCAATAGGGGCAAAAGATATATATGACGGCTTTTTGATTACATCTGAGCGAGGGAGCGTAAAAGATCCTAATAATTTTTCGTATGTCACATTTAAAGGTTTGCTCAAAAAAGCTGGATTGAGGGATAATATTAGATTTCATGATTTGCGTCATACTCACGCAACCCAGCTTTTGCAGGCTGGTGTTGATATAAAGTCCGTATCTGAACGTCTTGGTCATTCTAGTATTCGAATTACGTTAGATACATACACTCATGTATTGCCAAGTATGAACGATAACGTAATCCAAAAACTATCTTCTTTAAAGTTGAGTGGAGAATGAGAAAGACATTTTATGTAATGATTTGAGGGGGGCAATTTGGGTAGCAATTTTTATTTGCAGTTATTGTAGATAAAAAAACTAATGGAAATGTTGTAACATATGCAATGAGAAATTTTAAAATAATGCAGTTATTGTAAATGATGTGCTTGGTGAAAATATTGCAGAGCAAAAAAGTACAGTTTCGTAATTGCTAAATCGTTAGGGGGGCAACTCCCGCCAGGGTTCAAATCCCTGCCACTCCGCCAATAGGTTTTTAAGCCGTCGATGTTTATCGATGGCTTTTTTATTGGCTCTATAACTTTTCTTGGGGTTATCTAAGTAAAGTATATTTTAAAATCAAC
>DXVZ01000016.1 GCA_019417125.1 Phascolarctobacterium sp. | reverse complement strand
TTACACTTTTATCAGTTTGTCAAGCGCTTTTTTCATCTTTTTTCACAAAGTTTTTCATTCAGCGTTTGTTAAATCTGTGTAACAAACTGTATTTAGTATAATAGCAGACTTTTCGTAAAAAAGCAATACCCCTGCGTAAATTTTTTTGCAGGGGCAGCGTAAAATACCGTAAATTATTCGGTTTCAAATTTAAAATTGGTAATATGCGGCCTGTTATCCTCGCCCTGCTGCGCTTCAGCAGTAAGCACGGCTTGAAGAATAATAGCGCACTCCAGGCGTTTTTTCTGCAATTTGCAGCCATATTCATACGGAATGCTAATATCGCCGTTAACTAAATCCGCATTGGCGTGGCAGCCGCCGCTGCAGAAAAACCTTGCCCAGCATTCGCGGCAGGCAGGCTTGGTCATAACGTGGGTATGGCGGAACTTCTGCACTAAATACGGTTTTACAACGCCGGTATCCAGCGTGCCAAGCTTATACTGCTCGCGTCCTACAAACTGGTGGCAGGGGTAAATATCGCCCTCCGGCGTGATAGCAAAATATTCATGCCCCGCGCCGCATCCTGCCAAACGTTTGGCAACGCACGGGCCATTATCCAGCGCCACATTAAAATGGAAAAAGTCAAACGGGTCGCCTTCATGGCGTTTTTGCAGGTAAGCGCGCGCCAATTTGTCGTATTCTTCGTATAAAATTGGCAGGTCTTCCTCCGTCAGAACATACGGCTCATCAGTGCCAACAACCGGCTCTACGGAAATTTCCTTGCCGATTTTGGTCATATCAAGCGTATCTTCGCAAAAGTGCGTGTTGTAATGGGTATACGTTCCGCGCAGGTAATAGTTTTTGCCCTTACGGCTTTCAATAACTTTTTTAAAGCCGCGTACAGCTGCGTCATAGCTGCCGGTATGGTTCGGGAACGGACGCATTCTGTCGTGCGTTTCCTTTTTGCCGTCAAGGCTCAGCACCAACATTACGCGGTTATCGTTTAAAAATTTAATATTCTCATCATTTAAAAGAGTGCCGTTGGTTGTCAGAGTCAGCTTAATATTCTTGCCGGTTTCTTTTTCGCGGCGGCGCACATAGTTAATTACATGCTCCACAACCGGCCAGTTCATCAGCGGTTCGCCGCCAAAAAGGTCCAGTTCCAAATTATGGCGTTTTTTGCTGCCGGTAATGGCAAACTCAACCGCTTTTTCGGCAACTTCTTTGCTCATAAGCGCACGGCAGCCGCCAAAATCGCCCGTACCGGCGAAGCAGTAGCCGCAGCGCAGATTGCAGTCATGCGCGATATGCAGGCACAGCGATTTTAAAATAGGCGTTTCGCTGAAAGTCGGCGGCACTTCAAACTCTGGTGAAAACAGCAGCCCTTCGTTTTTCAGTTCCGTCAGTTCTTCCACAGCTTCGCGCAGTTCGGCTTCATCATAGCGGCCTTTCATAGCCGCAATGGCTTCTTCACCGTTTTCACCGTTAAAAACGTCCAGCAAATCGTAAATCAGGTCATCCACCAAATGCACCGCACCGCTGTTAACGTCCAGCACCGCCTTGTAATTGTCAAGGCGCATTTTATGTATCAGCATCAAATTCCACCTTTCAAAGCATAAAACAGCCCCCTGACGGTCAGGGAGCTGTAACAGATCTGTTAAATTTTAACCCAAAGGATTATTTATGTTCACAAACCTGGTTGCCTACAGTGCAGGAAGTTTTGCAGGCAGACTGGCAGGAAGCCGGGCATTCGCCGCAGCCGCCGGTTCTTAAAGTTTTGTTCAGCATTGCTTTATTTACGGTAGTGATGTGTTTTTTCATCGTTCATTCCTCCAAAGTGTTATTTATTTTATTGTACCGTGTTTTGCTTAAATCCGCAAGCCTTATCAGTAAAAAAACAAACTTCCAAACACCACACTTTTTAAATAGCCCAAAAGGTACGAGCGTTCCAGCTTGCTTGCAAATTCGCTTTCCGTCATGTCGCCCTTAATAATTACGCGGCCTATTTCCATTGGATGCTGCTCTATCCAGTTTTTATCCACGGCACCGTTTTTGCCGGTAACGGCGTAGTTGTAACCGTATTTTATCGCAGCTGCAATAACCTCGTCGTCATACTCGCCGTTAGGGTACGAAAGCAGGTGCACATAATACATATCAAACTCTTTTTTCAAAAAGAATTTGGAACTTGAAAGTTCCCACGCAAAATATTTTGGGTCAATGTCCGTCAAAATATTGTGGTTGATAGTGTGTGAGCCCAAATCATTACCCGCGCGGATTAAATTCATAATCTCGTTATGCCCCATGTAATTCGGCTTGCCTATTTTGGACTGCACTATAAAAAACGATGCATTAGCGTTATATTTTTGCAGCAGCGGAAATACGTTAACGTAATTATCAATATACCCGTCATCAAAGGTCAAAACCACGCTTTTGCCCATATCCTCGCCGTTTTTAAAGCCGTAAATCATTTGCTCCATAGAAAGCATGCGGTAACCATTATCATGCAGGTATTGCAGCTGCTTTTCAAAAGCTTCTGTTTTAATAATTACTTCCGCCGGCCAGTCATCGCTGCCGCCGACGGAGTGGTATTCCAGCACCGGCACGGCGTTTTGCCGGTATTCTTTATAACCATCGTACAATGGCTTTGCCGCTGCCGCCGCAGCGATTACTATCACCAAAAGCAGTATTTTAATCCACTTTCTCTTTTTGCTTATCATTAATTTCCAGCCCCAGTTCCTTTGCAATTTGCTGCAATTTTTTCAGCCTGTGGTTAAGGCCGGATTTACTAATTTTTCCATTGGCAGCACGTGCCAGCTCCGCCAGCGAAGCATCAGGATTTTCCAGGCGCAGCTCTGCCGTTGCGCGCAAAGCGTCCGGCAATTTGCCAAAATACCCTTTGCGCTCCAAAAAGCGAATGCTCTCCAGCTGCTCCACAGCCGTCTGCACAACTTTGTTTAAATTAGCGGTTTCGCAATTAACGACACGGTTCACGTTGTTGCGCATTTCTTTTACGATGCGCACGTTTTCAAACTCCATTAAAGCGTTATGCGCGCCGATAACAGACAAAAAGCCAGTAATGCTGTTGCCCTCTTTCAAGTAGACGATATAATCGTTTTTGCGGTCGGTAATTTTAGCAGGCAGTGAAAAACCGTGCATTACCTTGGCGATGCTTTTGGCAAGCTCCTCGTTTTCTGTCACCACTTCCAAATGGTAATCGCTGGAAGGCTTGCTGACCGAGCCGCCCGCTAAAAACACGCCGCGCAGGAAGGAGCGGCGGCAGCACGATTTCGCCAAAAGTTTGTGCCGCTCCGCTACGTCGCTGTAAGGCAAAAGCTGCAGTTCATGCAGCGCCTTGCCTGCTTCTTTGGAAGGGATAACCCTGACCTGATACCGGTTATTCTTTTTTAAACGGCGCGAGCGGGTAATAACGACCTCTGTCTGCACATTGTAATTGCTTTTCAACATTTGCAGCATCCGGCGCGCCAGCGCGGCATTTTCGGTTGAAAAATGAATGCCCATATTGCGCCCCTGCAAAATAACCGCGCCGCTGACGCGCAACAGCCCCAGTAGTTCAGCTTTTTCGCAGCATTTTTTCTGCACCTCGATACGTGCCAGTTCGTTTTTTACATCGTTAGAAAATGACATTTTTTACACCGATTTATTTTTTAATTTGCGCATACTCTGGCGCATAAAAAAGTAGTCAAAAAAGCGGAAGCCCTTGCCGAACAGCCGCAGCCGGTAAATAAGCGAAATAACTGCCTGCGCCAGCTTCTGCGGGTTGTGGCGCACTAAATCCTTGTTGCTGATAAGGCTTTTAGGCACAACCTTAATGCCCAGGCGTTCAATCTTTTTAATATCCGGCGTAACCGGGATAGAGCCTTTAAGCTGATACTGAGCCAGCTGCGTTTCCGTAACGTTTTGGTCGTTGACGATAACGTAATCTAAGAACTGCGCGCCGGCGTGGGTAATCAGCGCCTGCACATGTTCAAATGCGCCGTAGCCGTCCGTTTCCCCGGGCTGCGTCATTACATTGCAGACATAAATTTTAACGGCGTCCGATTGCAGCACTGCCTCACGGATGCCTTCTACCATCAGATTAGGAATAACGCTGGTATACAGGCTGCCCGGGCCTAAAATCAGCACGTCGGCGTTTAAAATTGCCTCTACCGCGCTGCCGGTTGCCTGCACGTTGGCTGGTTCAATGCCCACACGGCGGATGCGCTTATGGGCCTTTGGTATTTCAGACTCGCCTTCGATAAAAGTACCGTCCGTCATTTCCGCTTTCAAACGGATGTCGCTGAGCGTTGATGGTATTACCTTGCCGCGCACGTTTAAAATCTGGCTGGTTGCCGCCAGGCCTGCTTCCATGCTTCCTTCGGCTTCCGCCATAGCGGCGATGAAAAGATTGCCAAAGTTATGCCCCGCCAGCGGCGAACCGTCGTTAAAACGGAACTGCATAATGCGTTCCATCAAAGGTTCGCGGTCGGCAAGCGCAACCAGGCAGTTACGCAAATCGCCCGGCGGGATGATGCCCATTTCTTTGCGTAGGCGCCCGGAAGAACCGCCGTCATCCGCCACGGTAACAACGGCGTTGCAGTTGCTTGTAATATACTTCATGCCGCGCAATAGCGTAGAAAGCCCCGTGCCGCCGCCGATAACAGTAATGGCAGGCCCACGCCCCAGCTTGCGCTGCGTAAAGATTTTTTCCATTAGCGATGAATTGTTATCCGGCAAAACGGCTTCCATTACCGAACGGATAACGCGCCTGGTAGCATACACCATAATAAAGCCGCCGACGCACAAAAACAAAAAGCCGCCCAGCATTGAAACCGTGTTGGAATATTTGCCGGTTGTAAGATACGCCATGCGGAACATCAGTTCTTCCACATAGCCCATAAACTGATAGTTAAAAAATAATGCCAGCCCCAGCGCACAGCATAAAACGCCCACCGTAAACAAAAGCAGCCAGCGTTTTAAGTTCATGCCCGGGCACAGCCAGCTAATCCAGCCCATAACAAGCCTCCTTTAACGGTTTTTAAGCCTTAAATCGCGGTGGCTTAACAGAACCTTATAGCCCTGTTTGCGCAAAAACGCCGCCAGCCTGTTGGCAATATATACCGAGCGGTGCTGCCCGCCCGTGCAGCCCACGCTGATAACCAGCTGGCTTTTGCCTTCCGCCACGTACTGCGGCAAAAGCATTTCCAAAAGTTCTTCTTCTTTAGCCAAAAACTGCTGCGTCTGCGGATAACGCTCGATAAACTGCGCCACCGGCGCATCGTTGCCGGTTAAAGCGCGCAGGTCGTCCTCGTAAAACGGGTTGGGCAAAAAACGCACATCCAGCACCATGTCGCTGTCCAGCGGCAAACCGTGCTTAAACCCAAAGGACTGCACCGTTACCGACATCTGCTCGCCGCTGCCGTTTACCGAAAACAGCTCGCGGATTTTGTTTTTCAGCGCATCGGCGCGCATATCAGTGGTATCGATAATATACGTTGCCCGGTCCTTAATTTTTTGCAGGCTGCTGCGCTCGTAGGCAATGCTCTCGCTCAGCGTCCTGCCCTGCCCTAATGGGTGGCGCCGCCGCGTTTCTTTATAACGGCGGATAAGCACCGCGTCCGAAGCGTCCAAAAACAGCATTTCGTAAGAATAGCCGTTCAAGCGCAGTTCGTCCAGTACCTCAACCAACTTGTCAAAAATGCGCCCGCCGCGGATATCGACGACAATCGCCGTATTGCGCGGTGCGGACGACTGGCGCGACAGCTCCGCAAATTTAGTAATCAGCGCAGGCGGCATGTTATCGACGCAAAAATAATTCATATCCTCCAAGGTGCGGATAGTTTGCGTTTTGCCCGCGCCGGACATACCGGTTATTATTAAAAACCTGGATTCCTCCATCATTATCACCGCCAAAACTTGCTGTGTATCAGTATTATTATAACACAAGCCTGCAACATAAAAAGTAAAAATAAAAAGGCGCCCTGTTACAAGAGCGCCCGAAATGGAGGCTGTTTAAAAAGCGCACGGGTCGGAAAAATCAACTTTCGTGCCCGTTGCTATTTCGTTAAACACATCAGTCATAGCTTCTTCAAGCATGACGAGCATTTCGTCAATTTGTTCTGCCGTGCTGGCAAGAGGCGGCATAAAGATAATTACATCGCCGATGTTGCGCACGATAAGCCCGTATTTGCGCGCCGTCTGGCAAATGCCGCCGGCAATCAAAAGCGCCGGGTCGAACGGAATTTTCTTTTCCTTATCGCGCATCAGTTCTATGCCAGCCAGCATACCGCACTGCCGTGCATCGCCGACGTAGGGCATTTGCGCAAATTTTTCCATATATTTTTTAATAACTGCCATTTTAGGCGGCAAACCAGCAATAACCTTGTCTTTGGCAAAAATTTCCAGCCCGGCAAGGCCTGCGGCGCACGCCAGCGGGTTGCCGGTGTATGAATGCCCGTGGTAAAAAGTTTTGTATTCTTCCGGCTCGCCCAAAAAGGCGTTATAAATTTCATCCGTCACCATGGTTGCGCCCAGCGGCAGATAACCGCCGGTAATGCCTTTAGACATGCACATCAAATCAGGCAGCACGCCCTCGTGCTCGCAGGCAAACATTTTGCCGGTGCGCCCAAAGCCTGTCGCCACTTCATCGGCAATCAGCAAAACATTATATTTTTTGGTTAAATTGCGCACGCCTTTAATGTAGCCCTTCGGCTGCATCAGCATACCTGCCGCCGCCTGCACCAGCGGTTCAATAATCATCGCCGCAACCTTATTGGCGTTTTCCGCCAGATAGCTATCCAGCTCGTTTAAAAGGTAATCTAAAAATTCCTGTTCTGTTTTAATGCCCAGCTTGCTGTGATAAAAAGACGGGCAGGTCATTTTTTTAGTGGTGAAAAGCAGCGGTTTGTAAACCTTGTGGAACACGTCGATATTGCCGACGCTTACCGCGCCGACGGTGTCTCCGTGATAGGAATCGCCTAAATTAATGAACTGCTGTTTTTCGGGCTTGCCTTTAAACTGCCAGTACTGAAAAGCAATTTTTACCGCCGCTTCTACAGCCGTGGAACCATCGTCCGAATAAAAAACTTTATTTAAGCCCTCCGGCGTAATTTCTGCCAGTTTTTCCGCAAATTCTGCCGACGGCTGGTTAATCAGCCCCAGCAGCGTGGAATGCGAAATTTTATCAATCTGCGCTTTTATGGCGTCGTCAATTTCCTGGCGGCGGTGGCCGTGAATGTTTACCCACAGGCTGGAAATACCGTCATAATAGCTGCGTCCTTCGGTGTCATACAGCTTTACGCCCTCGCCGCGTTCGATAACCCGCTGCGGGTTTTCGCACCAGCCTTTCATCTGCGTAAACGGATGCCAGATATATTTTTTGTCGAGTTCTTCCCATTTATTCATTTTCGCCATCTCCCAACAATTTATAAATGCGCTGTAAATCTATATTAGCGGCGGCAATTTTGCCTGCTTCAGCCATATCTGCGCCCGTTAAAAGCGCTTTATCCAAAACCGGCAGCTTACCCAAAACAGGCAGCCCGGTTAATTTTTCGTAGTAATAGAGGTTGCTGCGCTCCAGCACGCCGGCGTGCGCTTCGTCCCAGCCGTTAACAATAAAACCCAGCACTTCAAGCCCCTCGTGCTGTGCGTAATAGGCGCTTAACACAGCGTGGTTTACGTTGCCTAAAAGCGGCTTAACCACAATTATTACCGGCAGGCGCATATCCTTAAAAAAGTCCTTTACCAGGTAACCGTCCGTCAGCGGCGCGCTGATGCCGCCCACGCCTTCTACAATCGTCAGCTGATGCGCGCCAATCATTTTTTGCGCCGCCTGCTTCATTACGGCGGGTTCTAATTTTACGCCTGCCAGCTTGCTTGCCTCTGCCGGTGCCAGCGCCGCTTCCAAAACGTAGGGCACAACCTCGTCGTGCTGCGCCATCGTCATGCCAGCGCCTTTAAGAAGCAGCTCCGCATCTTCCGAAACCAGCCTGCCGTCATCCGTGCGTACACAGCCCGACGCCGCCGGTTTAAAAACGCCCATATCAAATCCTAAATATCTAAAACCTGCTGCCAGGCAGGAGCTTACTACCGTTTTGCCAAATTCGGTATCCGTTGCCGTTATGCCAATCGCTTTCATGTTCATCCTTCTTTCGCTTTAGGCGTTTAGCTCACGCCAAATGCGTCCCATTGTGCGTGCGGCGTAAGTAATTTCTTCCTGCGTGTGCGCCGCCGTTACCGTTACACGCAGGCGGCTGGTGCCCTCCGGCACCGTCGGCGGGCGGATGCCCGAAACCATAATGCCGGCATCCAGCAGCGCCGACATAAACTGCATGGTTTTTTGCGTGCTGCCGGTAAGCACCGGCACTATCGGTGTAACGCCATCGATAACGTCAAAGCCCTCATCTTTTAAAAGTTTGCGCATCAATGCGGCGTTTTCTTTCAGCCTGCCAACATATCTTTCCGGCTTTTGCCGCAGCAGCCGCAGTGCCGCCAATGCCGCCGCCGTTACGCAGGCAGACAGCGCAGTAGAAAATATAAACGGCCGCGATTTATTAATTAGGTATTCTATAATAACGCTGCTTGCCGCCACATAGCCGCCCTCAGCCGCCAGTGCCTTACTAAGCGTACCGACCTGCAAATCAATAGTGCCGGGCAGATTGTAATGTGACGCCGTGCCGCTGCCGTCCGCACCGATAACACCAACGCCGTGAGCATCGTCAACCATTAAAACAACGCCATATTTTTGTTTTAAGCGTGCCAGTTCCGGCAGATTGGCAATATCGCCGTCCATACTGAACACGCCGTCCGTAACGATAAAGCGCTCGCCGCTGACTGGCGTTCCGTTAAGCAAGCGCTCCAAGTCCTGCATATCGTTGTGGCGGTAAACCACAACTTTGGCACGCGCTATACGGCAGCCGTCAATGATGCTGGCATGGTTCAGTTCGTCGCTGAACACCATATCGCCCGGCTTAACCAAAGCAAACAGCACGCCTAAATTAGTCATATAGCCGGTGTTAAACACCAGTGCGCGCTCGGCGTGTTTAAACTCTGCCAGTTCTTTTTCCAACTCGCCGGTTTCAAATGCCGCTCCGGTCGTTAAGCGGCTGCCAGTACTACCGGTGCCCCAGCGCACAGCTTCTGCCGCTGCCCGCTGTACTTCCGGCGCGTGGGTCAGCCCCAAATAATTGTTGCTGGCAAACACCAGGTATTCTTTGCCGTTTTCGTCTTCCGCGCGCACGGCAGTTTTAAAACGCAGCCCATCTACAGTGCGCTTTAAACCTTTGGCATAGGTTTCTTCAAGCTCTTTTTGCAGGCGTTCAGTCAGCATATCTGCGCCTCCCCGGGTTTTATCATTACCACCTGGTCCTCAAGGTAATCTATCAGCTTCTTTACATCCGTGCCCGGGCGCACAAAAAACACCCTGCCGCCAACGCCATTGCCGCGCTCTTTCATCACCGGTATGCGGCGGTAACCATACAGCGGCGAAGCAACGTAACCGGTAACGTAATACGGGTCGTCCGACCAGCACAATTCCGCAACCATACCTTCAGCACCGGCTACTTTAGAAGCCAGCACCAGCGCCTCGCGCACATGGTCGCCCGTCAAACCGCGCTGCTGTAAGTATTCATCATAAGCACGGCTATTTACGCAGTCCATCTTGCTGGCACGTACGCCACGCTCGCCTAAAGTGTCCATCCGCTCGCCTGTTTCGCAATTCACAACCATCGCGCCGCGCATACTGTCCGTAAGGCATTCCAGCATCTGCATGCCTTTCAGCGCCGCCGCAGGTGCCACGCCCGCGCGCTCCAGCTCGGCAACCGCCGTTTGGCGCCCCTCCTGCGCCGTCGTTACCGGGCATGTGCTAAAGCTTAACAGCGGCTTGTAAACAATATCTTTAGGTTTAATTTCTTCTACTTTTAAACTAATAAAATCCGCGCAGCCGCGTTCATGCTCGCGCGCACGGTGCAGCATCGTCAGTACTGCATAATCAAGCTGTTCTTCCGGCAAAATACGCTCCGCACCAGAAATATGCCTGCCGCCTTCCTCATGCGCTCCGCCCTGCGCCGAACGCATTTTTACACTGTAAAGCATAACACCGCCCCCTCACAAAACCGGATGTGTTACAGTACGGCCCAAATCATTAATCATAATTTTATCGGCTTCCGGGCTTCTGCCGCCGGTAGTTAAATAGCCGCCCACCATAATGCCGTTCAGCCCGCCATTCAGCGCCAGGCACTGCAAATCACGCAGATTAACCTCGCGTCCGCCCGCCGTGCGGATAAGCGCTTTAGGCAGAACAAAACGGAACACAGCATACGCACGCAAAATTTCCAGCGGTCTCAGCGGTTTGTTATGTTCAAAAGGAGTGCCAGGTATAGGCGTCAAAAGGTTCAGCGGCACACTGTCGATGCCCAGGCGTTTCAGTTCAAACGCCATTTCCACGCGCTGCTCCGGTGTTTCATTCAGCCCGAAGATACCGCCGCTGCAAACGCGCAGTCCTGCCTTTTGCGCATTGTGAATTGTAAACATTTTATCTTTATAAGTATGGGTGCTGCAAATATCGGGGAAATGGCTCGGAGAAGTTTCCAAGTTGGAATGGTAGCGCGTTACGCCCAGCTCTTTCAATTTAAACGCCTGCTCCTCCGTCAAAATGCCCAAAGAACAGCATACTTCAATGCCAACTTCTTCTTTAATGCGTTTAAGCGCTTTGCAGATATTGTCAAAATCGTCAGCCTTGCTCTGCCCTCTGCCGCTCGTCACAATTGAAAACCTCACTGCGCCTGCCGCTTTGGCTTTTTGGGCAGCATCAACAAATTCCTGCTCGCTCAAAAGCGGATACTCCTTAACGCCGGTGTGGTAATGCGCCGACTGCGCGCAGAATTTGCAGTTTTCCGGGCAGCGCCCGCTGCGTCCGTTAATAATGGCGCAGCAATCGACATCGTTGCCGTTAAACTTCTGACGGATTTTATCAGCCATCGCCAAAAGCAGCATCGTATCGTCGTCGCTAACGTTAATTAAGCGTTCCGCTTCTTCCCTGGTAACTTCGCCGCCGTTTAAAACTTTATCTGCCATTTCAATAATAAAATTCATAATTATTTGCCCTCCATTTGCGTAAACCTTTGTATTTTATTTGGTTAACAATCACATTATACATCGTTAACCAAAATTTGTAAATAAGTTTACCATAAATTTAAAGGAGCTTCCTAAAATCCGCACAAAAAATAAACGGCTCTGCTTTTAAACAGAACCGTTTAATGATTTCTTCGTAATTATCAGCCGATATATTCGCTGGCAGCCAGCGCCGCTACCGTACCGTCGGCAGCCGCCGTCGTCAGCTGACGCACTTTTTTAGCGCGCCCGTCACCTGCGGCAAAAATACCGGAGCAAGTTGTTTTGCAGTCCTCACCGGCAACAATGTAGCCTGCCGGGTCAACTTCCACAACGTTTTTAAAAATTTCGTTTTCCGGCATCTGCCCAATGGCAACAAAAACACCGTCAACAGCAAGCTCCGAAGTCCCGCCGTTAACTTTATTTTGCAGTTCCAGCGCTTCCAGCCGTTTATCACCTTTAACGCCGGTAATTACAGTATCAAGAACAAACTCAATATTTTGTGGTTTTTTAACTTTTTCTACCAGCTGCTTTTCTGCACGGAACTCCTGCCGGCGGTGAATAAGGTAAACCTTTTCCGCCAATTGCGAAAGCACAACAGCGTCGTCCAGCGCCGTATTACCGCCGCCGTAAACGGCTACGGTTTTGCCCTTGTAAAAAGCGCCGTCGCACGTTGCGCAAAAGCTGATGCCGCGCCCCACAAACTTTTCTTCACCGGCAACGCCTAACGGACGCGGACGCGCGCCTGTCGCGATAATTACCGCTTTAGCGTCATAATGCCCGTTTGCCGTCAACACGCGCTTAATATCACCTTCAAGTTCAATGCCAGTAACTTTTTCGTACACAAATTCCGCGCCAAATTTTACCGCTTGGTCATACAGCGCCGTCGCAAATTCAAATCCGGCAATGTTATCAAATCCGGGGAAATTCTCCACATGGCTGGTATTGATAATCTGCCCGCCGTGAATAGTCTGCTCCAGCACCTTAACGCTGCGGCCGGCGCGCCCGGCATACACAGCAGCCGTCATACCGGCAGTACCGCCGCCGATAATAATAATATCCGTTACTTTATCCATAGTAACACCTTATTTCAGCATATCCAAAATAACGGGCTTGGGCATTACGCCGCTGGCACTTTTAACAACCTCGCCGTTTTCAAAAACGATAAGCGTCGGCACAACCTCTACGCCATATTCCGCTGCCAGCGCTTCCGCCTGGTCAATATCAACCTTGCAAACCTTAACGTCTGTCAGCTCGTCCGCCAGCTGGTCAATAATCGGGCTCAGCATACGGCAGGGGCCACACCAGGTTGCAAAAAAGTCAACCAAAACCTTGCCTTTAGCTTCCAATACTTCTGCTTTAAAATCAGCTGCTTGTAAATGTAATGCTGCCATTTATATCACTCCTTAAAAAATTATCTTTGTTATGTTTTAATCATAGCATTTTTTGACCTTTTGTTCAAGGATAAACGCTGTAACTTAAAGCAAAATTACAAATAATTCACATTTGCAGTAGATAATTTTTATTATGTACTTCTAAGAAAAGCACTCAATGTATTTATTAATCTTTTGTAACAAATATTTTTAAATTTAATATAAGTTAGCTTTATAGATATGTTCTTCAAGAAGATTTAACCGTTCTTCAGTACAATTTTCAAGCTTTTTACTAATAATAACCGCCAAAGCTTCAGCATAACACAACGGAACAACGTATGAATTGGTAAAACTTACTCCTGTAACATTTACCGTAACAAGATAATCAGCATATGGAGCCAAAGGAGATGTAACCCGGTCAGTAAAAAGAATTATCTTTGCACCACGTTTTTTAGCCAATTCAAGAATAATATAGCTTATTTCAGAATAGCGCGGAAACGAAAAAAGCATTAGGCAATCGTTCTCATCAATGCCTATCATTTTTTCTATAGTTTCACTTTCTGCCTTATCACAAAGTATAAGCCCCTGAAGAAAAAAGACAGCTTTTCTCCAAAAATAATCCGCACAGCACGAAGTACCCCTAAAACCAGCAATATATTTATTTTTAGATTTAATCAGACAGTCAGCAATATTCTGAATTAACTTGTCATCCAAATTAATTAAAGCATTGCTTAAATTTGTTACAGAGTTATAGAAAACTTTATTTGCGACACTATCTGTATCAATGTGCGCTTTGCTCTGTTTAAATTTCTGCATTGGAGATAAATTAGCATTATACTGCTCAAGGAGTTTTTCGTTTATGGACTTTTTAAAATCAGTGTATCCTTCATAACCTAATTCACGCAAAAATCTTATAACAGAAGTATCACTTACTCCGCAAGCAAGCGCTACATCTTTTATCGGACTAAAACCAACGGTATTTATATTATCCAAAATATAATCAGCAATAACCTTTTGTGTTTTTGTTAATTCTATATCTCTGATTCGTTCAGCAAAATCCACTGTTTGTCTACATCCTCTCACTAAGCTATTACTTATATTATAATAATAATCGTAACTTTTGCAACATAATGTTGTAACTACTTCATGTATACATAAAAATGTTGTATTTACTTATTGACGCTTTAATTTTAGCAACGTATAATGTTGTTAATACAACTTTTAATTATAAAAATGTTGTAAATTTAGCAGGTTTAAAAATTGTTTCTGCAAAAATGGGAGGGACTATAATGACGACTCTATTGTTTTCCAAAAAATACCTACCTTATCGCGTAGCTATTTGCTTTATTTTAGGTATTATTACAGGTCTGGTATTCTATGACTTTTCTATATGGATAAAACCGGCTGGTGACTTATTCATGAACCTTATTAAAATGCTTATCGTTCCTGTTATTTTCTTCAGTCTAACCAGCGGTATTGCTGCTATTGGCGATGTACAAAAATTAAAAAGAATTGGCACTAAGGTCGTCGTAGTTTACGTAGTAATGACCGTTGTTGCCTGCTTATTAGGTATTTTGGTTGTAAATATTTTCAATCCAGGTTCTAATTTTGATATAAGCGGTATGCAGTCATATGACCCAGAAAATCTTAAAGCTATTTCCTTTGGTGCTTTTCTCTTCAACATGGTGCCAACTAATATCATTAATGCCATGGCTAAACAAGACATTATGCAAATGATTTTCTTTACAACCCTTTTTGCTATTGCTATAGTTTATGTAGGTGAAAAAGGTAGAAAAGTAGTAGAAATTTGTGACAGCTGCGCTCAAATCATTTATAAAATGCTTGATATAGTAATGCTGTATTCTCCTATTGGCGTATTTGCACTCATGGCTAATACTACCGCCGTATACGGGCCTCAACTTTTTGGTGCATTGGCTAAATTTGTTATTACCGACTATGTAGGCTGCCTATTAATATGGATTCTGTTAAGCGGGATAACCTATTTATATACTAAAATTGATTATATAAAAATGTGCAAATCCATGATTCCTATCTGGATTAATACTATTGCCACCAACTCCAGTGCAGGTACCATTCCTATTACGCTTGACTGTGTAACAAATAAATTACATGTCCCGATGTCTATTGCTTCTTTCTCAATTCCTTTAGGCGCCACTATAAATTTAACCGGCGCCGCACTTTACAAAACAATTCTTGCGTTCTTCGTTGCTGAGATTTATGGCCTTGATTTAACGATGTCGCAAACTGTGATGATAATTACTATCTCTACCATTATGTCTATCGCAGCGCCAGGTATTCCCGGCGGCGGCATCGTAACAGGTGCTATTTTTCTTAATCTTTTAGGGCTCCCAATGGATATGATGGGCCCTATTGCCGGTATGTACAGGCTTATTGATATGAGCCACACTACTGTTAATGTTTCCGGTGACGTACTTGGCACTTTGCTTGTTGCTAAAAACGAACATATCTGGGACGCATCAATGGTAGATAAAGAACCATCTAAAGAATAAATTATTCAAATATATATATTAAAAAATGGAGGTTTTGATGATGGAATTTGGAAAACTTTTAAGCGCAGAAGATTTAGCAAAGGCAAGGAGTTCTTTTTATCTTTTAGATAAGAACCCTGATGGTACTCCGAGAATATTCTTTGAAAACGCAGGCGGTTCCCTCCGCCTCAAAGCTGCTGCTGACTGCTTCCATGAACTTGATATGATTCCTGATTGTGATGGCAGAAAGCACGAACTTGCGGTTTATTTAAAAAACCTTGTACATAAAGCTGAATACGATATCCGTTTAATTTTTAATGTTAAAGGCGGCAGTATTGCCACCGGTTTAACAGCTTCACAAGTAATGTTCGCTATGGTAGAAACTGTTGTAAAAAATATTCCAGGCACTAACGTTGTTACTACAGTATTAGAGCATCCTTCTTCTTATGATTCTTCTGAAACTTTTGCTGAAAGAACCGGTAAAGAATTGCGTGTTGCTAAGTCTAATATGTTAACCGGTGCTTGTGATGTGGATGAAATATGCAGTCTTATTGATGAAAACACATGCTTGTTAAACGTAATGTACGCTTCCAATATTTCAGGTGCTATTTTTGATATTCCTGAAATTGTAAAAAAAGCACGCAGCATTAAACCTGATATTTATATTACTGTAGATGCTGTTCAGCACGCCCCTCATGCTGTTATGGATTTTTCTGAACTTGATATTGACGGCGTTAATTTCGCACCATATAAATTTTTCGGTGTGCGCGGCTTTGGCGTAGCTTGGTTATCAGACCGTCTTGCAAGATTACCGCATGCGCGTCTGTCCCAAAAGCCAGAAAACTATTGGGGCCTTGGTTCTGACGCTCCTGCCCAATATGCCATGATTTCCTCTATTCTGGATTATGTATGCAGTTTTGCAGACAATAAAGAAGGTTCACGCAGAGAGCAGTTTGTCGAAGGTATGACTAAACTTGAACTTCACGAAAGAGCATTATTACACTATCTGCTTGAAGGAACTGATAATGTTCCCGGTCTTCGTCATATTGAGGGTGTAACTGTATATAATGATAATCCTGATTTAACAAAACGCGACCTTATCGTTGCAATAGGCTTTGATAATATAACCCCTACCCAAGCAACTGCGGAATATGTAAAACGCGGAATTGTAGTATTCGACCGTGTTGATACCAGCCTTTATTCTGAAAGAATGCTGCATTCCTTTGGTTTAAAAGGCATAGTACGTGTATCTCCGTTGCATTGCCATATAGTTGAAGAAGTAGAAGTATTTTTAAAAGTTACTCAGGAATTAGCAAATCTTAAATAACAATATTTCAAAAATTCTTAATAAAAATGAGAATAACAGATTATGTTATTCTCATTTTTATGCAAAAAGCATCATGAAGTTATATAAAGAACTTCATGATGCTTTTATAATTTTTCGTATTTACTTTACCAAAAATTACATCGCTTCTTCAACCGGATATACGCTGATTTGGCGTTTATCACGGCCTTTGCGTTCAAATTTAACGCGGCCTTCAACTTTAGCGTAGATGGTGTAATCTTTACCCATACCTACGTTGTTGCCGGGATAGAAGCGGGTACCGCGCTGGCGTACGATAATGCTGCCTGCGGTAACAAGCTGGCTTTCATGCGCTTTGGTGCCGAGGCGCTGAGAGTTGGAGTCACGTCCGTTGTGGGAGCTGCCGGTACCTTTTTTATGAGCATGTAATTGAAGAATCAGTTCAAACATCGGTGTTCACCTCCTGGTGTCTTGCACTTTGACGTACTGCGGAAACTGCCTTTCCACGCTTTGCAATGCCAAAAACATGGTTTCAAGTATTGCCTGCGTGCTTGCGTCCGCATGGTCAATTTTTAATGTAAAGATGCCGCTTTCTTCGTCAATTGTGTACTGCGGCTTAAGTTTTAAATAACGCTCCAAACCGATAAGCGGTGCCTGAGTCAGTACGGAAACCGAATTGCAGACCAGGTCATAACCGTCCTTTTCTTCGCATCCGGCATGTCCGGCTACCTCATAAGAGATAATATTTCCGTTTTTATCACGGTAAATACTGACTTTAACCATTATGCTTCAATTTTGGAGATTTCTACTTTAGTAAACGGCTGACGATGGCCCTGGCGTTTACGGTAGTTGGATTTAGCTTTGTATTTGAAAACGAGGATTTTTTCGCCTTTGCCCTGCTCTACAACTTTAGCAGTAACTTTTGCGCCTTCAACTACAGGCTGGCCGATTTTAACATCAGCATCGTTAACTACGGTAAGAACTTCGTCAAATACAACTTCGCTGCCAGCTTCTGCATTGAGTTTTTCTACGTTTAAAACATCGCCTTCGGCAACGCGGTACTGTTTACCGCCGGTTTTAATAACTGCGTACATTTATTTGCACCTCCCTTGTCATATACTCGCCAAATACGGTACTCCCAGCGGAGTTTACGGAACCTCTCTGTGCGGTTGGGGACAGACTCAATCAGTCTATACTTGAATAATTTACCATAACCAGTGCTATTTGTCAACACCGGTATTATCTAAAAGCGAAAAAGTTTCTAATTGCAGCCGCGGTTCCGCTGTTATTTTCAGCGTGCAGTTCAGTTCTTTTTCCCACTGTTTTATAAGTTTATGGTTCAGCCATTCTGCCAGCCACGGGCTGACCATAATTAAAATGCTGCGCGGTGCGCAGGGTTTAGCTAAAAGCGTGCGCAGACGGCGTTTTATCTCAAGCCCTACTGTTTCCTGCGACTGCACCCTGCCGCTGCCCTGGCACACCGGGCACGGCGCATACAGCACTGCCGACAGGTTCTGCCGTGCTTTTTTGCGCGTAATTTCTACAAGGTTCAGCACCGTCATATCCTGCACGCAGGGCTTCATTTTATCGGCGCGCAGGGCTTCCGCCAAACGCTCCATAATTTCCTCGCGGTATGCCTTTCTATCCATATCGATAAAATCTACCACGATAATACCGCCGATGTCGCGCAGACGCAGCTGGCGCGCAATTTCCGCCGCCGCCTCGCGGTTAATCTGCATTACCGTTTCCGCCAGGCTTTCGCGCCCGCTGAAATGCCCGCTGTTGACGTCGATAACCGTCATCGCTTCGGTGTAATCTATCACAAGGTAACCGCCGCTCGGCAAATCAATGCGCCTGTCGCTGATAGAGGCAATATTGTCGCTGAGGCGGTAATAAGTAAAAATATCGCTCTGCTTATCATGCAGCGTCAGCTTACAGTTCCTGCCCGCGCCGGAAGCCTGCACAAGCTCTTCCAGGCGTTTGTAAACGGCCGGACTGTCCACAACAACCTCGTCAATATTGCTGTTTAAATAATCGCGCACAATGCGGACGGAAATATCAAGCTCACGGTGCAGCACCTGCGGCGACTTGGCAAGCTTGGCACGCGCCTGAATTATCTGCCAGTCAGCTAAAAGCTGCTGTAAATCGGCGCGCAAAACATCTTCCGGCATACCGGCAGCGTTAGTGCGCATTACAGCCCCTGCCGCGCCGCCAGTAACGCTGGCTGCAATTTGTTTAAGGCGGCTGCGCTCAGCGTTGTCCGCAATCTTGCGCGAAATACCAATATAATCCGCACCAGGCAAAAGCGCAGCGTAACGCCCTGTCAGCGAAATATCCAGCGTCGCCGTTGGCCCTTTGGTGCCGCGCGCGTCTTTAGTAATCTCCACCAGCACGCGCTGCCCTTCGGTAATATCAGTCCTGTCACCAAGGTACAAAAAAGCGTTTTTATCAAGTCCAATATCTATAAACGCTGCCTGAATACCGCGCACAACATTGCAGACTCGCCCCAAAAAGATGCTGCCGACCAGCTGCGCGCTGTTATTGCGCTCAACAACATATTCCATTAAACGTCCGTCTTCCGCAATACCCATGCGGGTTTCTTCCGGGTTAACAGCCGATATGATTATTTTAGCTATCGCAGGCACCTTCTTTCCTTAAAATTTACCGCATCAGTGCGTGCCGCGCACAACATCAATACCGGCGGCTTTAAATTTTTCTTCCAATTCTTTAATAACCGGGCATATAACACGGCTGCCATTTTCGTCCTTCGGCATCGTGCAATTGCTTAAATGCACAGCGTCCGGCTGTAATTTTTTAATGCGCTCAATTTTCTTCTCAATGCCCTCCTGGTTAGGCATTTTATATTCGCCGCAGCCGTTGCAGGTAAACACCGCCACCGCCTGCAAATCCTCATCACCATAACGCGCATAAGCGCCGGTTTTTTCGTTTAACGCACGCAGGCAGCCGCTGCCCGTGCAGGATGCGCTTACCCTAAGGCAGCGCAGCACAGCAATTTTCTTCATTATACTTCCTCCATAAATTAAATATCGTCGATGTTTTTCGCCTGCAAGCGGCGCTTGATATAATCGCTGAAAAGCGCATAAATAACGGAACACAGCGGAACGCTGACAATCATGCCGATAATGCCGCCGAAACCTGCGCCCACCGTTGCCGCCAGCAGCATCCAAAGTTCCGGTAAGCCGACAGATTTGCCAACAACGCGCGGATAAAGTATATCGCCCTCAATGCGCTGTAAAACAAAAAAGAAAATAATAAAAACAATAACTTTTTCAGGCTGCGATATTACAATAAAAATACAACCTATAACCGCACTGGTAATTGTACCGATGTATGGCACCACAGCCAGGCAGGCAACCAGCGCTGAAATTATAAAAGCATAGGGTATTTTTAAAATCAGCATCCCGGCAAAACACATTACGCCCAGCAAAAAAGCTTCCAGCAGCTGCCCGCCGATAAAACCAGAGCAAATTCGTTTGGTAAGCGCCGCTGCAGCGATAATATATTTGGCTCGTTCCACGCTGCAAAACGCATACAGCACGCGCCGCGCGGATACGGCAAGCTGTTTCTTTTCGAGCAGAATATACACGGCAAATACAAAGCCCAGCGCGAGGTTTACTATAACCGTAACTATGGAAACCGTAATACTTAAAGTCTGCGACAGCAGTTTAGTGCGGTTAACCTGCCAATAATTTTCAATCGCAGCCTGCCACTCGTGAATTTTACCCTGCACATACTCAACATCTTCGGGCGAAAAATCCCATGCCAAAAGCTGTTCCTGCACAAAAGCGTTAAAATACACAATGTCCTGCGGCAATTTATGGCTTAAAACAACTATGCTGGCATGCAGTTCCGGCAGCACGGCAAAAATAAGCCCCGTTATTACGCCAAAAATCAGCAAAAAGCCGCCAGCAAGGCACAGCGGGCCTTTAAATTTTGGCGCACAGTCTTTTAAAAAGCGCGTCCACAGGCTTTCCAGCTTTTCTACAAATACGTTTACGGTAAAAGCAATAAAGCAGCCGGTTATAACGGGCATTAAAATGTGCAGCGCCCCGTCCAGCAGCGTCAACATTATTTCGTAATTCCACAGCGCCCATATAAAAATTATAACGGCAATAAGCCGCTGCCAAATATTTTTTTGCATAATTCGCTCCATTTGTTTTAATAAGCTAATTTTAACACAAAAAACGCCATCTGCAAAATAAAAGCTGCCTTGCGCCGCCGCGCGATTGTATAAATTCGCTAATTATGGTATAATGCAAATGTTATAAATGCGCCTGTAGCTCAGTGGATAGAGCAGCGGCCTCCGGAGCCGCGTGCGGTGGTTCGATTCCACTCAGGCGTACCAAAAAAATTCAGCCTGCTTTTGCATACACAAAGGCAGGCTTTTTATTTTACTGCTAAACCTTCGGCTATTTTAAAGCAGCATTACGTTTTAGCCGAAAGTCTTTTGGCTTTTATTTAACTGTTATTTTAATTATCAATGTTTGTTTTGCCTAAATTGTTCATTAACAGTTCCACAAATTTATGGGCGTCGGCGTTTAAGGCAACTTTAGCAGTGACAGACGCCTGAGATTTTTTGGTATTACGGATTTTATAAAGGTATATACTAAATAAAATACAGCGCGCTCCGGCTGAGTTTTAACAGCCGCCTCCGGCAGCGGTAAAAACGCTATTCCGTTTGATAAAATTGAAAACTTCTTTGATAAATATTTAAAATAACAAATATGCAAAAACC
>DXVZ01000159.1 GCA_019417125.1 Phascolarctobacterium sp. | reverse complement strand
AATATAACCAAAACTGCAAACACTCTTTTTATATCGCAGCCCGCCCTTACTGCACGCATTAAGCAAATTGAAAATGAACTTGGCGTAAAACTTTTACAACGCTCAAATAAGGGAGTTTCTTTTACATCCTATGGTGAATATACCGCTCAATTTGCCATACAACATTTAAAAAAGTTTTATAATTTCAAACAAAATCTCCATACTTTTGGCAATGAAATTGCCGGCATTTTAAAAATAGCAGTACCAAGCATCATCGGGCGTTACTACCTGCCAAGCTTATTGGAAAGCTTCCGCGCAACTTATCCCAAAATAAAATTTGAACTTACTACAATCCCGTCATCCGAAGTGAACAAACTTGTAAAATCGCATTTAGCGGATTTTGGTTTTACCAAAAACGCAGCCGGATTCAGCGATAAGGACAAAATACTTTTAACTACCTATAATGCTTTAATAGCCTGTACAACCCCATTTGCAATTAGTGATTTGCCAAAAATGAATTTAATAACTTATCCGTATGAAGAATCATACCGGGGCACTATTTGGAAATGGTGGAAAGAAACTTTTAACTGCCGTCCTAAAATCGGCACTAAAGTAAGCAACTTAGACATATCGAAAGAAATGATTTTTGCCGGCTTAGGATATGGTATTTTACCTGAAATACTTGTACCGGAATGTTCCGGTCCATTATTTACCAAAGCAATGTATTTTAAAGACGGAAGTATTTTTAAAAGACATACCTGGCTTGTTTTTGACCATAACGATATAAAAACTTTTCCTGTTCAAAGAGTATTTTTTGAATTTATGAAAGATGCTTACTTTGCAGGATTCTTGAGACAACGAAACAAAACATAAAACAAAAAATTCCCCAGCACATTAAATGTACTGGGGAATTACTATTTACCGTTAATTTACAATTATTCCAAATCAAGACCACTAAGATACTGCATTGCCGCATTAAAGGTATTATCAATGTGTACGGCCATCGCTTTTTGTGCTGACTGTAAATCTTTGTCAGCAACGGCGTCATAAATCGCCCTGTGTTCGGCAATAGTTTCTTCATAACGGCTGCGCCGTGAAAAAATTGCCTGCATGCCGAAACATTTACTTTTATCCCGCATTTGCCCTATCAAGTCAGTCAGCAAATGGCTGCCAGCAACTTTTAACAAAATTCCATGAAACTCGACATCGTAATCAATAAATTCGCTGACGACCGGTTCATTGTTTTTAAGCAACGCCTCCTGCTTTTGCATACTGTTGTGCAGTTCCTGTAAAAGCGGCGGCGTTATTTTTTTTACAACGGATTCTACTACCATAATCTCTAAAACCTTGCGTACGCGAAAGACATCTTTTAAATCGTCCAATGACATTTGCTTAACCAAAATGCCCTTGTAAGGAACGTACTCCACCCATCCTTCAGCTTCCAGTGCTTTTAAGGCCTCGCGCACCGGCGTTTTACTGACGTTAAGCTCCTGTGAAATTTTCTTTTCGTTCAGTACGGTATTATTTTTGTAAGTTTGGTTCAGTATATCTTCTTTAATAATTTCGTAAATTTGGTCTTTTAAGGATTTTGCTTTTTGCAGTTGTTTCACACTATTCACTCCGATATTTATTATCTTAATGATAGCATAACACCTCTGCAAGAAATTAACAAGTTTATCAGATAATAAATGTCATGATAAAGCATACTGCTGCACCGACAAGCATAGCCGGACGCTGCCATCTATTGGCAACTTTTTGTACCGTACCGGGAATAACGCCGGCAACAACCGGCAGTGCAGTAAGCGCGCCACCTGTAAGGAAAAGCTGCATAATTGCGCAGCCGGTAATAGCCGCAAAGCTAACAGCCAGCGGGTCGCAGCCCATATCCATAACAATCTGCGTAAATGGCAGTACGATAGGCGCAGAAGCCGCATTGGACTGAGTTACCGTACCGGCAATAAAAGAAATTGCAAAAAGTATCTGAATAGGAGCTACTGCAATAAGCGGCTCAATATATTCTGCCATTAATGTTACCAAACCGATATGGGTAATAACATTAGACATAAACATTAAGCTAATAATGGCGACGATAGGAATGGCAATATTTGTTACGCCGCTAACCATTGCTTTTTCACCGTCGGCAAAGCTCATACCGCTCATTAAAATTACCAAAAGTCCGCAGAACATACCTACCAAAAATACCGGAATTCCTGCAAAGAAAGCAATGCAGAGAATCAAAAACGGTAAAAATGCTTTCATAAAAGAAGGCGAACCTTCAGGAAGTGCTTCAAAGGAACCGTCATCTTCTTTTTTAATAGGAATACCGTCAGCAATCATTTCGCGTTTGGCGCGGTAGTAACAAAATACATAAATCCAAATACTGCCAATAAAAGCATAAACGTTAATTAAACCAAAATGTACACCGGTTATGCCAAGTATAGCCAGCATTGTCGGATGTGTAAATCCGCAGGTATTTGCAACTGTATTTGCCATAGAAATTATGCCGGAGGTTTTATTAGGCGAAAGACCTAAGCGTACTGCGGCAGGACCTGCAATAGTTGCCATAATAACAGGCTGCGTAAAAGCCGTCAATGCGCCAAGCAAAGCTGCTGCAAGTCCAGCTGCCGTTGCAACGCCAGGTGCGCCGCCTTCTTTACGTCCAAAATCTACAATATGCCAAATAATAACATCCATATAACCGCATTTCTGCATAATGCCGATGAATAAAAGAACACCAAGCATATCGACAATTACTGGATTCATCGAAGCAATTAAAAGTTTTTGTATTGTAACCGGTTCCGTACCTGTCAGCGGAAAACCGGCAGCAACAGCTGAAAACGTAGCACCGATAGCAGCCGTTATATAAAGCGGCGCCCAGCCTGCAATCATTATCACTAAAGTTAAAACCATGATAATTTGCGCAAGTACCATATTCTCACTTCCTTTTCAATCATTAACAGCTTTACCGTTAATTATCAATGTTCGTCAATAACTTTTACTTTGTAACTGAGGCTAATTTCCCTGCCAAGTTTTTCGTCAACTAATTTGCAGTTAAACTGTTCGCCATATTTAAAACCATCAAGCAGAGGAACAGTACCAGTGTAAATCAGGCTGTTGTTAACATCAACTTCGGTTTTCAATTCGTCAATAATACGCTGCATCGGCAGCAAATCACTCGTTACGCCGCACTGGTATTCAACAGTTTTACCATCAACTACTTGCGTGGAAACCAGTTTAATCTCATCAAAATGATCTTTAATTTCATCGTAATCCCAAAAATCCTTAGCATAAGGTTTAAGGCAAACCTGTTTGGATTTATGAATGCTTACAGCTTCCAATTCCCTATCGGTATGGTCGCTGCCAACACCGATATAAGTTTTGCCGTCTTTAATTAAAATAAGGTATTCAACTTCGCCGCTAGTTTTATCACCGATAACCTCAATTTCATCCTTATCAGTCAAAATCTGTTTTTCACATTGATACAGCACCGGTACTTTACGCGGACATTTAATGCCTGCTGCTTCAAGTTCGTGAATATGTTCCATGGTTTTGTCAATATCCTTGCCGGCAAAACCTACAACCAAAAGATTTTTAAGTTCCATTTCTTCCTGTTTGGTGCCTTCATTGGTAACTACATTAAATTTCATTTTTGTTTCCTCCCTATAGTTAAAATTTTTTAAACATGATAATATTCAGGTTTACGGTCGCGGAATACGTTAATACTTTCACGGATGCCTTTGATAACATCAAGGTCTATCTCGCCAATCTTAATTTCTTCGTTTTCGCCTAAATGGCAAATTTCATCACCCCATGGGCTGATTAAAAGTGAATTGCCGCCGTATTTAGTTTCGCCTGCATAGCCGCAGCCGTTAACTGCACACAGATACATCTGGTTTTCGATAGCACGAGCCGTATTAAGCGTTACCCAGTGCAGTTTGCGGATAAGCGGCCACTGAGCAGGAATAAAGAACAAATCTACACCCTGCACGGTTGCCGTACGGATAAGTTCAGGAAAACGCACATCATAACAAATAACCATCGAACAGGAAATGCCGTCCAGCTTAAACAATTTAACTTCTGTGCCGCCTTTAAAGTATTTGTGCTCATTCGACGGTGTAAAACCATGCACTTTGTCATATTCGCAAACTACTTCACCATTTCTGCCGAACACATAAGCCGTATTGTAAACAAAACCGTCTTTAACATTAGCGACGCTGCCTGCAACAATATTTACATTATGTTCTTTGGCAAAGCTTCCAAAAACTTCTTTGGTTTTTACGCCGTCAACATCACTTAATTCTTTTAAATTTTCAGTTGGGAAAAAACCAACATTCAACGTTTCCGGCAAAACTAAAATATCAGGTTCTTCTGCCATAGCCTTTTCCATTAGCTCAACGGCATGAGTATAATTTTTCCCCGGTTCTGCCATTACAACATCCATTTGGATGAGAGCGATTTTTTTCTTCATTACCTACGCCTCCCATAAAAAAATTAAAGGCGCTTCTGCAAACCTTTGTCTGCAAAAGCGCCTTTGCTTTTAACTTATTATAATACCACACGCACTTTACCGCAAACAAACTTTCTATTCGCTTATAAAGGTACAGTAAAATATTTAATATATAATATCTGATATATCTTTAAAATAAGTATAATATATTTTTCGTTCTACTGCAACAACAATAAAACGATTTATT
>DXVZ01000158.1:8844-9375 GCA_019417125.1 Phascolarctobacterium sp. | reverse complement strand
CGAAAGCCCGTATAATGTGTTCGACTTTCCGGAGGTTAAAGCTGATTTTATGGCGCGGCTGGCGTTTACGCCGTCCTTCCGTTACCCGGACCCGTTTGCCAGCGAACTGCGCGTGGCACTGGCGGCTTACGTGGGCGTACAGCCTGATGAAGTGCTGGTGGGCAACGGCGGCGACGAGATTATCAGTGTGATTGTAAATACATTTTTAGACCCTGGTGACACGCTGTTGGTGCATGCGCCGACGTTTGATATTTACAACATTGATGCGGAGATAGTGGGCGCAAAAGCAGTGTATGTAAACGACCTGCCAGGCTATAAGCGTGACCGTGAAGGGTTGCTTGCCAAAGTAAAAGAATTGCAGCCGAAGCTGACGGTTATTTGCAACCCTAATAACCCGACGGGCGAGCTGTTACCGTTGGATTATATTGAACAGATTTTGAAGTCAGCGCAGAACCCGGTTGTTGTTGACGAAGCGTACCTTGAATTTGCTGGTTCTGAAAGTATTATCGGCAAGCTGGCAAAATATGATAA
>DXVZ01000158.1:852-8834 GCA_019417125.1 Phascolarctobacterium sp. | reverse complement strand
GGTTACGCCGTTGCGCAGAAAGAAATTATTCAGGCGATGTCGCTGGTAAAACCGGTGTATAACGTAAGCAGCGTTTCGCAGATTGCGGCGCTTTCAGTAATGAAGTACTGCGAGATGATTTTAGCGCACAACCTGCCGCCGACGCTGGCGGCGCGCGAATACCTGTACAACGCGCTGCAAAATGTGCCGGGCATAACTGTTTATCCAAGCGCCACCAACTTTTTGCTGGTGCGTATGCCGGACGGCGCGGCGGCGGTAAAAGCGCTGAGTGCAGCGGGAATCAGCGTGCGCAGCTATAAAACGGCGGCGCTGCAAAACTGCCTGCGCATTACGGTAACAACAATGGACGTAGTACAAAAAGTTGCGGAAGTGCTGATAAAGGAGGCAAAAAATGCGCAGTGCTGAAGTTAAACGCGAAACGGCGGAAACCAAAATCGGCGTAAGCCTGAATATTGATGGCAGCGGCAGCTTTGAAGGCACTACCGGCATCGGCTTTTTTGACCATATGCTGAACCTGTTTACCTGCCATAGCGGCATGGATTTAAAAATTTCCGTGCAGGGCGATTTGGAAGTTGATAACCACCATACGCTGGAAGATTTAGGCATTGTGTTTGGCGAGGCGTTGGCACAAGCGTTGGGTGATAAAAAAGGCATTAACCGTTACGGCTGCTTTTATTGCCCGATGGACGAAGCGCTGACACGCGTTGTGGTGGATTTAAGCGGCCGCCCGTATTTGGTTTGTAATGTGCCGCTGAAAGTTGAACGCATCGGCACGTTTGAAACGGAAATGCTGAAAGAATTTTTGTATGCTTTTGCCGTTAACGCGCGTATGAACCTGCATATTGCCAATTTATACGGCGATAACGCACACCACATTGTGGAATCCGTCTTTAAGGCGCTGGGTCATGCACTGAAAAAAGCTGTGACGGTAAGCGGCAGCGGTGTACTTTCCACGAAAGGGGTGCTGTGATGCAGGTAGCGATTATTGATTACGAGGTTGGCAACCTGGCCAACGTTTATAATGCGTGGAAGCGCCTGGACGCCGATGCAGTTATTACGCGCGACCCGCAGATTATCCGCAACGCCGGGCTGGTGCAGCTGCCGGGCGTGGGCGCAATCCGCGATGCTGTGGCAAATTTAAAAAAGTTCGGGCTAATACCTGTTTTGCAGGATGAAGTACGCCGAGGTAAATTTTTAATGGGCGTGTGCCTGGGGATGCAGGCGTTGTTTGAAAAAGACTACGAGGGCGGCGAGTATGAGGGACTTGGCTTTTTGCCAGGAGAGATTGTGCCGTTCCGTACTAATTTGAAGGTGCCGCACATGGGCTGGAACGAGCTGGAGTTCCGCGCTCCGCACTGGCTGCAAAACGGTTTGCCGCAGCACCCGTACGTGTATTTTGTGCATTCTTACTACAAAACGCCGGTGGATACGCCGGACGTAATTGCTGTGGCGCAGTACGGCCAGCCTGTGCCTGCCATCTGCGGCAGGGAGAACGTGCTGGGTTTTCAGTTCCATCCGGAAAAAAGCGGGCGCGTAGGGGCGCAGCTTTTGCAGAACGTTATCGACTATGTACGGAAGGAAGGCTGAAGGTATGATTGTATTTCCAGCTATAGATATACAGGGCGGGCGTGCGGTACGCCTGCGCCAGGGCATTAAAGAGGACAGCACTGCCTATTTTGATGACCCGGTGGAAGCGGCGCTGAAATGGCGCGGCGAGGGCGCGGAGTATTTGCACGTCGTCGATTTAGACGGCGCATTCAGCGGCGAAACACAAAATGCTGATATTGTCGCCCAAATATGTAAGGCTGTGGGCATACCGGTGCAGATTGGCGGCGGGGTCCGCAGTGAAGAAATTATAAAAAAAT
The DNA here is from genome assembly GCA_019417125.1 of Phascolarctobacterium sp. GTDB lineage: Bacteria > Bacillota > Negativicutes > Acidaminococcales > Acidaminococcaceae > Fusicatenibacter_A. The sequence goes on along the minus strand of DXVZ01000158.1, from coordinate 6,969 downwards.
ACCTTGCGGCAGGTGCGGCAAGGGTTATCATCGGCTCTAAAGCCGTGGAGGACGAAGCCTTTATTACAGCGATGGCGCAGAAATACGGCTCGCAGCTTGCTGTATCCATCGATGCTAAGGGAGACGTTGTGGCAACGCGCGGCTGGGTAAGCGGCAGCGATAAAAAGGTGCTGCCGTTTGCACAGTTCTTGTTGGGAATTGGCATTGAAACGATAGTTTATACCGACATCAGCCGCGACGGCATGCTGACAGGGCCTAATATGGAAATGCTGGCAAAATTGCAGGCATTGCTGGGCATTAAGCTGATTGCTTCCGGCGGGATGAGCTGTATTGCTGACCTGCAAAACTTGCAGCGCCTTGGCGTATACGGTGCTATTACCGGCAAAGCGTTGTATGAAGGAAAAATTACTATGGCAGAAATAAAAAGTTTGGGAGGAAAGAAAGATGCTGGCGAAGCGAATTGTGCCCTGTCTTGATGTACGTGACGGGCGCGTGGTTAAAGGCAGGCAGTTTACCAATATCCGCGATGTGGACGACCCCGTGAAGCTGGGCAGATTTTACAGCGAACAGGGTGCGGACGAGCTTGTGTTTTACGATATTACCGCCAGCCACGAAAAGCGCGGCATTTTTATCGATGTAGTGCGCGCCGTAGCAGAAAATATCGACATTCCCTTTACCATTGGCGGCGGCATTGCCAGCATTGAGGATTTTCATCAGGTACTGCGCGCTGGTGCTGATAAAGTTTCCGTCAATTCGGCGGCTGTAAAACGCCCGGAACTCATTCGCGAGGCGGCACAGCGCTTTGGCAGCCAGTGCGTTGTACTTTCTATTGATGCCAAGCGTGATGGCCGCGGCGGCTGGCAGGTGTACGTTGAAGGCGGGCGAAAAAACACGGGCATCGACGCCATTGCCTGGGCAAAACAAGGCGTGGCGCTCGGTGCGGGCGAAATCTGCATGAACTCCATGGATTCGGACGGTGAAAAAACAGGGTTTGATTTGGAACTGAACCGCCGTTTGGCGCAGGAACTGCCCGTGCCTATAATTGCCTCCGGCGGTGCCGGGACAATGGAAGATTTTAAAAACGTGTTCGACACCGGCGTCGATGCGGCACTGGCAGCGTCGGTATTTCACTTTGGGCAGATTGCTATCGGCGATTTAAAAAAATACCTGGCAGAGCAGGGCATTGCCATGAGAGGGGCGGAATGATGGAGACGGCAGAACTGAAAGATTTGCGTTTTGATAAAAACGGACTGATTCCCGCTGTGGTGCAGGAGGCGTGCAGCGGCAAAGTGCTGATGGTTGCCTGGATGAACGAAGAATCGCTGCAAAAAACACTGGCGAGCGGTGAAACATGGTTTTACAGCCGCAGCAGGCAGGAGCTTTGGCATAAAGGTGCAACCTCAGGGCATATTCAAAAAGTGCTGGATATTTTGGTAGATTGCGATGCCGACACGTTGTTGGTTGTGGTGGGGCAAACCGGTGCGGCGTGCCATACCGGCAGCAAGTCGTGCTTCTTCCGCCGTTTGCAGGGCTGGGACGGAAGTTATAATGGCAGCCCGGCAGTGTTGGCAGATTTATGCGAAGAAATCTGCGATAAAAAACTGCACCCAACGGAAAAATCTTACACTGCTTATCTTTTACAGACCGGTATCGATAAAATCTGCAAAAAAATTGGTGAAGAATCGGCGGAGGTTATTGTCGCTGCCAAAAACGTCAATGCTGCCGCCGCTGACGTGAATAACGCACCTGCGGAACTTAAACGTGAGGTCTGCAACGAATCGGCAGATTTATTGTACCACCTTGCCGTTTTGTGGGAGGCTTCCGGCGTAACGCTTAATGACGTAATGCAGGTGCTGGAAGAACGCTCGCACGTTAAGGGCAACAAAAAAACAGTCGGTCATTTAGATAAAACGTTTTAAAAATAAAAAAACAAAATCCCTCTTTGGCATACGCGTTTTGCTTGCGGTGATGCTAAAGAGGGGTTTTTGTAATGTTATTCAGTTTTATTTACTTTGCGGATAGGCGCTGCTGTTTTAAAATACTATGGCATATAATTAAATTTTCTTTATTAAAATTATAATATGTTAAACCGCTCTTTAAGCAAGCAAAAGCCCTTTTAAAAATTTGAAGGGGCTGAACTTTTAAATATTTAAGCTGCTTTTGCTTTATCTTCTAACTTGGATACGAAGATTGTTCCTGCAAGGTCACCCAGACAGTTGTTTGTAGTGGTTCCCATGTCAAATACATGATAAAATGCGGCGATTATGCCAACAATTTCAGTCGGAAGCCCAAATGCTTCAACCATAATAAAAAGTTTAACGATACCGCTGCCAGGAATACCGCCGCCGCCGTTGGAGATAATGGCGGAAAGCAAAATGATTTGCATCATGGTTCCTAAATCAAAAGTTGTGCCTGTAACTTGCGCAATAAATGACAGAACACATGCATAAAGAATAACGCTGCCATCGGAGTTCATTTGGGTGCCAAGGGATGTTGTATAAGCAGAAATACTATCTGGAACATTAAATTTTTCTTTGGCTACTTTTATAGTGATAGGTATAGCTGCAACACTGCTGCATGTAGTAATGGTATAAATCCAAAGTTCAGCAGTATCCTTTAAAAATCTGTAAGGACTTATGCCAACAGAAATCCACAATAGGCCGCCATAAATTACAATAGCCTGAATAAGGCAGGCGATGTAGTAGGTGCCAAGCAGAGAAGCCATGCCAGTAAAGATGTCAATGCCATATTCGCCGAAAGAACTGCCCATTAAGAAAAATACACCAATTGGTGAAGCTTCCATAATCATTTTTATAAGTGAAAATACCATAGCGTTAACGGCATTAAAACCTTTAATCAAAGTTTGTTTAGTTTCTTCATTGGCAATACGCATAATAGCAATAGCAAGCATAATAGCAATAATTAAGGTTTGTATAATATTGCCGCTTTGGAATGTTTTAAACATATTAGAAGAAAACATATCAGTAAAAAATTTAGCAATACTAAAATCAGCGGTAGCTGTTGCTATTTCTTTGCTTTCTAATCCAGTAAAGTTGGCAAAGGCGCCTGGATTGAGAAAATGCGATACTCCAAGCCCGATTAAGCTCGCGATAATCGTAGTTAAAATATAGTAGACTATAATTCTGAATGTAATACGCCCTAATGATTTGATGTCATCTTGTGAAACAATACCTGTAATAATTGTAAAAAGTACCATTGGCACAACAATCATTTTAATGCAGTTAAGCCAGATAGTTCCTATAAATTCTAAATCTTGGGCAAGTTGACTAAATGCAAGCCCGAAAATTGAGCCTAAAATCATAGCAATAAAAATTTGTGTTGTTAAGCCAAATTTTTTACCGGCGATGGTCATATTCTCACACTCCTTATTTATAAAGTCTTATCTATTTCCAAAAGGATTTCTGCGGCTTTTATTGCATCTTGTTTAGTAGTGCCTTTAAAGAATACGAGCCTTACACAATGCGAAAGTACAGGCCTGATTAAAAGCCCTTTAGTTTCAGCGATATTACAGAAATCCGAAGGGGTAAGCGCCGTATTGCATAAATCTAAAACTACAATATTGCTTTCTACTTTTGGTTGCAATACTAATTTTTTTAATTTACCACGCATTAAAGAAGCTGCTAATTGAGCGTTTTCTATATCTTCTTTCAGCCTAACTACGTTATGTTGTAGCGCATATATGCCGCAAGCAGCAATAATTCCGGCTTGACGCATGCCGCCGCCTAAAATTTTACGAATGTCACGCGCTTTAACAATTTGTTCTTTTGGCCCGCATAAAAGAGAACCAACAGGTGCACCAAGGCCTTTAGAAATACAAAACATTACAGTATCAACATATTGTGTAATTTCTTTTACTTGGACATTTAAGGCTGCAGCAGCGTGAAAAAGCCTTGCTCCATCCATATGTATATGCGCTTCATAGCGGTCTGCCAGCAGGCGGATTTTTTTCATTTCCTCTACCGGGATAACATACCCGCCGGAAAAATTATGGGTATTTTCCAGGCAAATCAGTTTAGCTCCACTTTCTTTAAACAAAGTTTCTATGTCATCTAAATCCGGTGTTTCGTTTTGATTAAATTTATATTTAATAGGCTGCATTCTGCAAAACGCATTATCAAATAAAAATTTTTCTGTTAAAAGCAAGTGCTGTTGTTCGTGTACTAAAACTTTATCGCCGCTTTTAACCCATGATAAAACGCCGCAGGAATTACCCATGGTGCCGGTTGGAAATAATAGCGCAGCTTCTTTGCCGGTGAGTTCTGCAGCAAGGTCTTCCAATGCATTAACGGTAAGGTCCTCTCCGCGTCCGGAAGAATCTACACGGCCATCATCGCCGAGTTTGGCAGTTAAAATAGTTTCAAGCATTGCTTTGTCAGGTAAGGTTAAAGTGTCGCTGCGTAAATCAACCATATATATCGCTCCCTTTTAAATTAATAATGAATAACACCTAAATTTATATTAACTTATTTAAAATTTAAAGTAAAGGAATCTTGTGAACTCTTTAAAAATAAATTAATAAATTTGAAAAAATGTAATAAATTTAATATAAATATAATAAAAACCTCCTGCAATAATTTATAACAGGAGGTCTTTGAAATTAATTATTTATTCTGCTTTAAAAGGCACAACGTCTTTAACTGCTTCGGCAAGGGTGATTTCTTTGTCGCCGTTGTCGATGTCGATAAGTTTGTACTTGTCGTTGCCCATGCCCAGCTCTTTCATGTAAGTAAGCTGGCGCAGGCCGTGGCGGGTTTCCATGCGTGTTACCAGCGCTTTGCGGTCATCTTCTTTCATGGCGTAAACAAGGTCAACGCTTGCCTGGTCAATCGCCAAAATATCCAGCGAAGCAAGGATGCCGACGTTAGGCGTTACTACCGGTTCGGCAGCCGTGCCTTCGCAATCGCACGAAACGGACATATTACGCATAACATTAACAAAGGCAATGTTTTTGTCAAAGTGATCAACCACAGACTTGGAAGACTCCGTCATTCTTTCCATAAATTCTTCTTTGGCAATATCCCATTGATTGGTTGAGCCGGGCGTGGTATGAATCATGGCTTTGCCGATGCGTCCGTCTGCGCAGCCGATGCCGATATTTTTATCGCTGCCGCCGAAGCCGCCCTGCACGTGCCCTTTAAAATGCGTCAGCACAAACAGCGAATCGTAGTTCAGCAGATTTTTACCGACGTGCATTTCGGTAAACCATTTGCCGTTTTTAACCGGCAGCACGGCAGTAGCATTTTCATCCATAATATCTACCGGGCAAAAATCCCAACCGTTAAGCGCAATGGTTGCGCGGTGTTTTTCGGTGGTGTCGCGCCCGCCTTCGTAATAAGCGTTGGTTTCAACAATCGTTGCGCCGGGCAGTGCTTTTTCAATTAAATTTTTTACCCACGGGCGCGGAATAATGTTCGGACCGTGCGGTTCGCCGGTGTGGAGTTTAATTGCAACTTTGCCGGTAAGGTTTTCGCTGATGCGCTTAAAAATTTTTAGCAGCCCTTCCGCCGATAAATCTCTGGTAAAATAAACAATAGATTCGGCGCCTGTGCGTTCGTCATAAGGAATGTAGTGGTCGCCGCCGCTGCCGGGGACAGGTTTTTGTACAGTCATGGTAAATTCCTCCTTTAATGTTTGCGTTATTTGTTATACAAATTCAACTTACTATTGTAAGATAAAATGAACTATCGTTAATTAAACTTGACACAGCTTTGCGCCGTGATTATAATAAGCACATAATGGCTTTGCTAATAATATTATAACATTACCGAGCTTAATTTAAATACGGTTTTTGCTTAGCAGCCTTAAATTTTGGAGGTTTTTGCGATGGACAGCGTAAAGCTGAAAGCTTTTAAAACTGCTTTTCCGTATACTGTGCCTATTGGCGCAAGTTTTATTTTTCTTGGTGCTTCTTACGGCTTTTTTATGGTCAGCCAGGGCTTTTCGCCGTGGTATCCATTTTTTATGAGCCTGTTGATTTATGCAGGTTCGGTAGAATTTATTTCGGTAAATTTATTGCTGGGCAGTTTTGACCCGGTTAACGCTTTTTTAGCGGCGTTTATGCTTAACGCCAGGCATTTGTTTTATGCAGTTTCTATG